>JBDIBK010000088.1:0-17646 GCA_039812845.1 Bryobacterales bacterium | reverse complement strand
CGCCCCGCGTCCGGGCGCAGCGCCATGTCGCGGCACGCGTAATCGTTGTAACCGGCGATGTTCGTCCATCCGAATTCCACCGGCTCAATGCGGTCCTGCCATTCACGGTCGACAAACAGCACCCCGCAGCCTTCCGGTCCCAGCAGCCACTTATGCCCATCGGCGGCGAGCGCGTTGATGTGGCAGCGCCGCACGTCCAGCGGAAACACTCCCAGCCCTTGAATCGCATCCACGAAAAAGAAGCACCCGTGCCGATGGCAAATCTCGCCGATCGCCTGGATGTCGGCGCGATAGCCCGAGAGATACTGCACGAAACTGATGGCCAGCAGCTTTGCTCCGCGTGCCGCCGCCTCGATCCGTTCGAGAGGGTCGGAAACCGACAGCCATTCGATCCGAACTCCCCGCTCCCCCAACCGGAGCCACGGGAAATAGTTGGCGGGGAACTCTTCGCGGAAGGCCACAACCTTGTCTCCGGCTTTCCAATCCAGCCCGAGCGCCACCGTGGAGATCCCCTCCGACGTGTTCTTCACAATCGCGATCTCATCGCGATGTCCACCCATCAGCCGGGCAGCGCTCACCCGGAAGCCCTCGTAGCAATCCAGCCACTGGTCGTAGTGCAGGGAGCCGTTGAACAGCACGTCATCCGCCAGCCGCTTCATCGCCTCCGCGCAGCTTCGCGAGAGCGGGGCCACCGCGGCGTGGTTCAAATAAATCAACCGCTCCGTGACCGGGAATTCATGCTGCCATTGGATGGCGAGCGGAAGAGCATCGTTCTTCATTCGCTCGGCGCTATTCTCGAAACCCATAGTTTCGACTATACGTTAAGTAGTTACAGGGCGTCGATTGCCCGCTTGCCATGCCGTCCGTCGCGCAAGAAACGCTGTTCCCCGGCACGGAAAGGCGATAGCATTGAGATACCCCTATCCCGGGTGGAGGCACCAATGTCGCTTCGATTGATTCACCGCCTCGCAGCGTTCTCGCTCCTCGCCGCACTTAGCTTTCCGGTGGGCGTCCGTGCCGAGGACAAGAAACACGACCCCGACGAGATCGGCAACCGCGACGTCGACGGGAAAGTGAATTTCTATTCCCTCGAAAAGGAAATCGCCCTCGGCAAGCAGCTCGCCATGGAAGTGGAGCGGCAGGCCAAGCTGGTGGACGATCCCATCATCAGCGAATACGTCAACCGCGTCGGCCAGAATCTCGTCCGCAATTCGGACGTCAAGGTTCCCGTCAGCATCAAGGTGATCGATTCCGACGAAGTGAACGCGTTCGCGCTCCCCGGCGGCTTTTTCTTTGTGAATACGGGCTTGATCCTGCGCGCGGATAACGAGGCCGAACTGGCGGGCGTGATGGGGCACGAACTCGCCCACATCGCCGCGCGCCATGGCACACGGCAGGCCACGCGCGGGCAGATCGCCAACTTCGCCAGCATTCCGCTGCTTTTCATGGGCGGCTGGACGGGGTATGCCATCCGGCAGGCGGCCGGCCTCGCCCTGCCGATGACCTTCCTCACATTCTCGCGCGGCTTTGAATCGGAGGCGGACCTGCTCGGGATCCAGTATCTTTACAAGGCCGGCTACGACCCCGGTTCCTATGTCGATTTCTTCGAGAAGCTACAGGCCATGGAGAAGCGCAAGCCCGGCACCCTCTCGAAGGTCTTCCGTTCGCACCCGCTCACCGAAGACCGCATCGAGGAATCCCAGAAGACCATCGAGAAGTACCTCAAGGAAAAGCCGGAATACGTGCTCACCACCTCGGAGTTCGACGATGTGAAAGACCGCCTCGCGCTGGTGCTGAACAAGCAGAAGGGCGAAGTGGAAGATCCCAACCGGCCCACGCTCCGCCGCGCTCCCGGCAGCGACAAGATCGAGATGGGCGACGACAAGGGCGACGACAAGGGGACGGTGGACGACGACGAGCGTCCCACCCTCAAACGGCGTCCCAACTAGCGCAATCCGCCACAACCCGTACGGCAAGAAAAGCTCCGGAGCCGCAAGGCTTCCGGAGCTTTTCCATTGCGGATCTCGCTTGATTCGCGCGGATGCCGCGCGGATGCCGCTGCCGTTCCGCCGCCCGCCTGAGATATACTTTTCGTCGAAACGGCGGACCGCTATCTTTACCGCTCCCCGCATTCCTCATCGCTGGAGACTTTGATGATTTCTCGTCGAGATTTTTCCCGTGGCGTCATGCTCGCCGCCACGCAGGTTCCCGCTCTCTCCGCGGCGCAGTCCGCTTCCGACCGAATCCGAGTCGGTGTGATCGGCTGCGGCATCCGCGGCGTGGGCGCGCATATCAAGACCCTCCTCAAGATGAAGGAAAGCGACAACGTCACCGTCAACGCGGTTTGTGACGTCTTTGACAAGCGCGCCCAGCAGGCGGCCGCGCTTACCGGCGGCACCCCCTATCGCGATTACCGCGAAATGCTGGCGAACCGCGATGTGGATGTCGTCGTGATCGCGACGCCGGACCACTGGCACGGGCAGATGGCCATCGACGCCGCCAGCGCCGGCAAGCATATCTACTGTGAGAAGCCGATGACGCACACCGTCGAAGAGGCAAAGCGCGTCGTCGCCAAGGTTCGTGAAACGGGCGTCAAGCTGCAAGTGGGCGTCCAGGCCATGTCGGACGATTCCTACGAGACCGCCTACAAGCACTTCCAGGCCGGGGATCTGGGGAAGGTCGTTCTCGCGCAGATCGATTATTCCCGCAATTACGACAAGGATTTTTGGCTCAAGCCCGTCGATCCGGATCTGAAGCCCGGCGTGAATTTCGATTGGAACCTCTATCTGGGCCCCGCGGAAAAGCGCCCCTTTGACGCCGACCGCTACTTCAACTGGATTCGCTACTTCGACTACTCGGGCGGCGTGCCCGCCGGGCTCTTCGTCCACCGCGTCACCCGCATCATCAAGTCCCTCGGTCTCCAGTTTCCGGTGTACGGTTCCGCCCTTGGCGGCACTTTTGAATTCACCAACAGCATCGCGGAGATTCCCGACACCATCAACATCATGCTGGATTACCCCGGCGGACCCACCGTGATGCTGATCTCCTCCCTCGCCAACGATACGCCGGTGCCCCACCTGCTGCGCGGCCACAAAGCCACCCTCGAGTTCACGCCCACCGGCTTCGTCATCCGCCCGCAGAAGCTCTATGCGGATCAGGCGAAAGAGTTCGTCCATCGCAAGACGGGCGGGGAAGACACCGAACTCCACCTCCGCAATCTGCTTCGCGCCATTCGCGGCCAGGAAGCCCTCAAGTGCGACGCGATGCTTGGCTACTATGGCGTCGTAGCCTGCCAGTTCGGCGTCCTCTCCCAGCAGCGCCGCAAGTATCTCAAGTGGGATGCCGCGAACGAGAGGATCGTGGAAGCATGAGCAGCCGCGCCGCCGTTTTCCTGCTGCTCCTCGTGCTGTCGATGGGCGCCGCCCGCGCGGAGAGCCGCTTCGCGTTTCGGGATGCGACGCCGGACTCTCTCGAACTGCTCGAAAACGGGCACCCGGTCTTCGTCTACAACCACGGAATGATCCTGCGCGAGGGCGTCGAAGAGAATTTCCGTCGCTCCTCGTATCTGCATCCGGTCTACGCCCCGAACGGTGTGACGCTCACGGACGATTTTCCGAAGGATCATCGTCACCACCGGGGGATCTGCTGGTCATGGCCCGACGTTCAGTATCTCGGGAAGACCTACGATGTCTGGGCCGTTGAAGGCATGCATCAGCGCTTCGTCGCGTGGCGGAAGCGAGAGACCGCACCGGGCAGGGCCGTCCTCTCCGTGGAGAATGGCTGGTTTGTGGGAGACCGCAAGGCGGTCCGCGAGTTCGTCGAAATCACGGTTCACCCGGCGGAAGGCGGGCGGCGCGTGATGGATTTCGATCTCCGCTTTGAGGCCGTCGATGCGCCCGTTCGCCTCGCCGGGCGCGAGATCAAAGGCTATGGCGGCTTCGGCGTCCGCTTCGCTCCGCGCACCGGCACCGTGATTCGCACGGAGAAGGGAATTGAGGCCAAGGATTCCGACATGGTGCCGCATCCCTGGGCGGAACTCGAAGCCACGTTCGAGGGCAAGCGCGCCGGCATGCGCATGGAAGATGCGCCGGAGAACCCCGGCGACGGCCCCGTAGGCTGGTGCTTGCGCCACTACGGTTATCTGGCCGCGAACTACCCTGGGCTTGCCGCGGTTACCCTCCAGCCGGGCCAGCCGCTGAGGCTCCGTTATCGTGTGACGGTGTTCTCCGCAACGTAAACCTGCGCGTGGCCGCTCCGGTCGCTCGTGAAGCTGACATACCGTTCACCGGGGCTGTAGCACGGGTGCGGATGCGTCCACTGCGGGCCATAGACGGCGTCCAGCGGCACTTCCAGCCAACTGAGGGCGGATTCCTTTTTTGCATTCCAATCCGCCGGCGCGCTCTCTTTCCATTGCGAACCGCCGTTGGTTGCTTCCGGCCGGCAGATGGGCCGCCGCCGCCCGCTTGCAACGTCGATTTCGAAGATTCCCTCATCCGGCAGATTGGTGTCGCACAGCACGCGATGCCCGTCGCGCGATGGGCTCACATGCCACACCGGATACTCGGTAATCCGCGAGATCTCCCGCGTCGTCCAGTCCATCCGGTAAAGCGCCTGCTTCCAGTGAACGAAAATCAGGTCTCCCGTCGACCCCAGAAACGTTTCGTGCGTGATCCACTCCGCAAAGGGATTCTCATAGAGGCACTCCATGCCGGTGCCATCCCGCTTCACCCGGTGCATCCGCGGCGCGGGGTCGCCCGCGAATTCAATCCATTCCGGATCGAGCGGATGATACTGCGGATGGATCACGGTCCGGCCAAACCGGATCTCCCTCCACTCTCTGCCGTCCACCCGGCCCGTCACCAGACCCTGCTCGCTCCCGCGTTTGAAGGCGGCAGTCAGCCACCGGCCTCCGTCGCCCAGAGTGCATTCCCCCAGTTGCGCGCCTTCGAACTCCGCCACCCGGGTTTCCGCAAGAGATGCCCGGTGCAGCCGCCAGATGCCGCCGCCCCGCACGAAGTAGAGATGCGCGCCGTCCGGAGCCAAGGTCGGCGAATATGCGTGAACCGGAGCGCCGCCAGTGAGCTGCCGGATCTCTCCGTCGGGGAAACCGGCTTCATAAATCTGCGCGCTGCCCGAACGGTCCGACACGAAAATCAAATACTTGCAATCCGGAGTAAAGGAACTCTGCAGAAAATAGCTCAGATGGTTCGTGGAAGGGTGTGCCGTGATCTGGTGGATGCGCGTCCCCGTGGACGCGTCTTCGAAGCCGCGATGCTCCGAAGGGAGCTTCGCGCCTTTGCCTGGGCGATTGGAAGCCATAGGCACCAGCATACAGGCACCGCTTCGGGAATGCTGAGCTTTCCACCTGACAAGGACTTGCAAGTACCAGCCAAATCGATCAAAACCGCGAAGATACAGCAATTTTTGCTGTGTTATGATGTCAAGACCCTATCGCTTTGTAAAACAGGGTAGCTGGCGGATCCGCCAGAGCAAGAGGTATTTCCATGAACAGATTCAGAAGTTTGCGCCGCAGCCTTGCCGGCCTCACGATTCTGCTTGCTGTGCTATTCGCAGTTCAGCCGGCACGCACGCAGGTGCTCTACGGGTCGATCGTCGGTACGGTTGGAGATTCTTCGGGCGCGGTTCTTCCGGGAGCGAAAATCACGCTCACCAACACCGCCACGAACATCTCCCGCGAGTTCACGGCCGACGATCAGGGCCGTTATAACGCCGTCAGTATTCCTGCCGGCGCCTACGACATGACCTTCACACAGTCCGGGTTCCGGACCCTCACCCGCAGCGGTGTCGTGGTGACCATCAACAACGTCACTCGCGTCAATGTGCAGCTCGAAGTCGGCCAAGTGACCGACCAGGTTACCGTGACGGCTTCCGCGGTCACTCTGCAGACCGACCGCTCCGACACCAGCAGCGAGATCAGTTCGCAAACCGTGGTGGAACTGCCGCTGGCCGGCTACCGCAACTACCAGAGCATGATCAATCTCGTGCCCGGCGCGACACCAGCCGCGCTGCAGAATTCCGTGGGCGCCTCGCCGCAGCGTTCGCTCACCACGAACATCAACGGCACCAACCGGAACAACAACAACACCCGCGTCGACGGCGCCATCAACGTCTACATCTGGCTGCCCCACCACACGCTCTACAATCCCCCGGTGGAATCGATTGAGACCGTGAATATCTCTACCTCGTCCTTCGACGCGGAGCAGGGAATGGCGGGTGGTGCGGCCGTCACCGTGGCCACCAAGTCCGGAACCAATGAAATTCATGGCTCCGCGTATTGGTATCACGACAATCAGCACCTCTATGCCCGCCCGTACTTCTATCGGCAGTCCGAGGTGAAGCCGAGATTGCCGAAGTCCATCGTCAATATCCCCGGCGGCACCATCGGCGGACCCATCATCAAGAACAAGCTTTTCTATTTCTTCAGCTACGAGCGGACCTCCGAACGTACCGGCCAGTTTGCCAATTCGAGCACGCCTCCCGCCGATATGCGCGCGGGCGATTTCTCGGCGTATGCCGGGCTCGGCAACATCTACGATCCCTTTACCGGAACCCCCGATGGCGCCGGCCGTTTGCCATTCTCCGGCAACAAGATTCCGCAATCCCGTTTCTCGCCCACCTGGAGCAAGATTCAGGCCCTGGCGCCAATGCCGAACCAGCCCGCCCAGGATGCCTTCGGGCTTTCCGGCAACTACTTTAGTTCCGCGACGCTGCAGCTCACCAGAGACCAGTACGACATCAAGAGCAACTACAACGTCACGCAAAAGCTCATGGTGTGGGGCAAGTATTCCGACATGGAGGCCCCGGTGAAAGGCACCGGCGCTCTCGGTGAGTTGACCGGCCCGGCTCTTGGGCAAATGGGAACCGCCGAGATCAGCGTGAAGATTCCGACCTTCGGTTTCAACTACGCGGCCTCGCCCAGCTTTTTTGTCGATGGCGTTTTCGGGCACACCCGCTTTAGCAACGTGGCGACCGGGCCGGATTACGGCAAGAACTGGGGTTCGGAAGTCTGGGGCATCCCCGGCACCAACGGCGGCAAGGCCTTCGCCGGCGATATTCACTATTCGGGACAGCCCTGCATCGCCAACGGCTTGACCTCGTGGGGAAATTGCACCAGTTCCAATCCGAACTTTTACGCGGACCGCAGCTACACCTACACCACGAACTTTTCGAAGGTTCACGGCGCGCACGAGTTCCGCTTCGGCGTGGACATCGTCCGCCATGCCATGAACCACTGGCAGCCGGAAATTGCCAATCCTCGCGGCTCCCTGAGCCCCACGGGGAATGCAACGGTTCTGCTGGGTCAAACCGCGCGTTCGATTCATACGTACGCAGCCGGCTTGCTCGATATCCTGGGCAGCGCCAACAAGTCCGTGCAGTTCTTCCAGATGACCACGCGGGAATGGCAGAACGGCCTCTATTTCCGTGACCGCTGGCAGGCAACCCGAAATCTCACGCTCAATCTTGGTTTGCGCTACGAATACTACCCGCTCATGACCCGTGCCGACGGCCGCGGTCTGGAGCGCTGGGATCCGGCGACGAACCTCGTTACTATCGGCGGCGTCGGCAACGTGCCGCGCAACAACGGCCTGAGTACGTCCAAGAAACTCTTCGCGCCGCGTCTTGGTTTTGCATGGCGCCTGAGCGAGAATACGGTGCTGCGCTCCGGTTACGGTATCACTTACAATCCGATGGTGCTTTCCCGCCCGCTGCGCGGTCTCTATCCTTCGACCATTGCCGCGAATTGGGTAGCGCCCACGAACTATGGCTACTACGGCTTCCTCGCCGATGGCATTCCCGATGTGCCGACACCCGATATCACCAGCGGTGTGGTGCCGCTGCCGTCCACTGTCAACATGGGACCACGCAGCCCCTGGGGCGGGGAGATTCATCGCGGTTACATCCAGAGCTGGAACCTGACTGTCGAGCGGAAGTTGCCCGCGAACTTCCTGGTCTCGGCCGGTTACGTCGGCAACCAGACCGTCCGTCAGTTCCTTGATCGCGACATCAACGCGGCTCCCATCGGCACCGGCACGCTCGGCCGTCCGCTGGTGGCGACGCAGAACCGCCGCATCGAAGCGCTGATGTGGGATGGCTGGGGCAATTCCAATTACCACTCCCTCCAGCTCGCGCTCAACAAGGAGTTCTCAAAGGGGCTCTTCATGAAGGGCGCATACACGTACTCGAAGGCGATCAATATGAGCGACGACGACGGCTGGGCCGGATTGCCGCTCACGAACCTCGAATCCGCCCTTGACCGCAATCGCGCGGTGGCAGGCTATGACCGCACCCAGATGTTCGTGATGAGCTGGGTCTACGACATTCCGTTTGGCAAGGGCCGGCCCTTCGAACTCAGCGGCATCGCGGATTGGATCGCCGGCGGCTGGCGTCTCAACGGCATCTATTCGGCTTACACGGGGACTCCCATCACCGTTTCGGCCAACAGCAACTCGCTGAACGCACCCGGCTCCAGCCAGACGGCGGATCAGATCGGCCCCATCAAGAAGATCGGCGATGTCGGCCCTGGAACGCAGTATTACGCGGTTGAATCCTTCCGCGATCCCAACTTCCAGCGGCCCGCGAACGTCTATCGCTTCGGCAGCATGGGGCGGAACGCGCTTCGGGGACCCGGCTTCCAGAAGGCCGATCTCGCCATCTTTAAGGATTTCCGCCTCACGGAGCGCTTCATGCTCCAGTTCAAGGCGGAGGCCTTTAACTTCACGAATACGCCGCGCTTCGGGAACCCCGCGACGAACGTGAGCAGCATGACGATGGCGGCCAGCGGCGCCATCACCAACGCCAACAACTTCATGGCGATCACGAGCGCCAGCGACGAGCGGAAGTTCCGCTTCGGCTTGCGTCTCTCCTTCTAGCTCAATCGGGCGCATCGCGCGTCCGGCAAAGCAATGCGGGGCGGCCTCCTTCGCGGAAGCCGCCCCGCATTTTCTTTTAAGCTGATTTCCTGCCCGCGCTATCCGAAAGAAGGCACCTTCATCTGCAACCCGCCCTTCAAGGCGGATTCGTGCGCGACAATGCCGGGCGCGGTGTAAGCGACGGCATCCAGAACGTCCACCGCCGGCTTCCGCCCTTCGAGCACCGCGCTCACGAATTCGTGGGTGAGGAAGGTATGGGATCCTCCATGTCCGCTCCCGCTTCGCAGCCCCGGCGGAAGCAGGTCCGTGCTCCACCACTTCGGGTCTTCGTACGATTCCAGCACGGACTCCTGCCGAATGAATCCGCCGCTGTCCTTTTCCTTCCCGTCGCTCCAGCGGACAATCTTCGCGCCCAGTCCGTTCGGGCTGGGGAAGAAAAAGCTCATCTTGTCACCGTAATACTGGGCGCGCTCCGTGCCCTTGTGTGCCCCCTTCCACCACACGGCTACCCGGAATGCCGTACTCCGGTCGGTCTCAAAGAACGCCGTCTCATTCCAGAACGGATTTCGATACGCGTTGTCCTTCAGAATCGGGTCGCCGTCCCCCCATCCCAGGCAACTCACTCTGGTGATCCGCTCACCCGTTACCCCCAGCAGATGGGCCGTGCAGTGTGTGGGATAGTGCATGGGCGGGAACCCATGCCGCCACGTGCGCTTGCCATTGTCGAAGAACAGTTCTTCCAGCCCCGCGTGGTGATATTCGCTTTCACAGGCGTAGAGATGGCCGAACGCTCCCTGTTGGTAGAACTTCCGCGCGGAGATCGTCATTTGCTGGAAATAACTGGTCTCCGCCATCATGTACGTCAGCCCGCTGCGCTTGACGGCATCGATCAGCTTCGCGCATTCGTCCAGAGTCATCGCCGCCGGCACCGCCGAGAGAACGTGCTTGCCCGCGTTGAGGCAGGCCAGGGCATGGCGCACATGGTCCGGCGCCGGCGTGAACAGCCCTACCGCCTCAACCTGCTTATCCCGCAACAATTCTTCGAGCGACGGGTGCGTCTTGCCGCACGAGTACGTCTTCGCAAGAGCCGCGCGGCGGTCTTCCCGAAGGTCGCTGACGGCTTCCACCACGCAATTCGGATGCAGGTGAAACTGGAAGCCGGTGCCGAATCGCCCGCCCACAATGCCGATCCGCAGTTTTCGGTCCGCCGCAACCGCCGTCGATGCCGCCAGCGCGAGAAGGGCTCTGCGGCTCCATGTCATTTCATTGCTCATTGTCATTTCTCCCGTCCGCGCGCCCACCGGCCGCGCTTCAACCTTCGTTCCGCCACGCGCATGAGATCCGCTCGCTGCGTCCGGTGGCGATCTCCTTCACTTCGGCCTCCGCCCGGTGCGCTCCGCTCGCCGCGGCGTTCCCGCCCAGCACGGCCAAATAATGGCGGTCCGTCTTCGATTCGTGCAGGGTGGCATTTACCACCGTTCCATCCACTCGCAGCGACAGGAGTTGAGCAAGATCTTCTTTCGGAACGCCCTGGTTCGTGGTGTCCGCGGCCAGCCGCAGGCGGAGAACGAATCCGTCTCGCGGAGCGCCCTCCTCGAAAGGCATGCCCGGCCGCAGCAGCGTGAGCGATCCCAGCGGCAGCCGGGAATTCCTGCCATCTTCCCCCCACCAGCGCCACTCCGCTGCATGCTTGTTCACAAACTCGCGCAGTTCCGGGGAGCCGCCGGCGTAGTGGGTCTTCCACCCCGTTACAGCGTCATTCCGGATGCTCATCACCCGGCCCGCCGCCAGCGCATCCAGCCAGCCTTGCCAGCCCGCTTCGCGCGCAACGTAAAGCGTCCGAAACGCGCTGAGATACTTGCTCCACCACCAGCTTTCCTTGCCGTGTGCGTCCTGCAACCCCACGAACGGCAAACGCCCTTCCCACCGGTGCAAAAACGGCTGCGAATGCAGGAAATTCTCATTTCCAAAGTGGAAGGCTGCGATCGCGGCGTAGGTTCCCTTCTCGGCGGCTTCATCGAGCAGCGCTCTCGTCAGTTCCTCGTTCTCGTTGAACTGCCAAACCAGCCGTCCGCCGCCTCGCCGGAGCTGCGCCAGACGCCCGTCGCGGAACGTCTCCCACTGGTAGGGGAAGCCCTTCTTCGGCAACTGCCGGCCCGTATCGGCGTCAAACGGAGCCAGCGTGTCCACGAGGTGCGAGTAGCAGCCCAGCCCCGGGATCGCCACGTACGTGCCGTACTCCTCGTCGGCAATGTGGAACTCCACGGTTGCCCGTTCTTCCCTGGCAATCCGCCTCGCCTCCCGCACCCATCCATCCGGAGAATTCTTGGCCGTCCAGAGATGGATGCCCAGCGCCTCCGCCAGTTTCACGGCCTCTCGCGGACTGCCGTTTCCAGGGGCTTCCACCTGTGCCGAAAACACGCGCATGCCGGCCTCGATCGGCTCACGCCGTGCCCGCGCTGCCGGCCGTCGGTTGGAGACCGGCACAGGATTCAGCATTCGAAGACAGTCGAGCGCGTAGTAGGTTGCCAACGGGTTCGGCTCGCCTCCCGGCCGGTCCTGGAAGCCGCCGTCTGGTGTCAGCAGCGTTTCCACCCACCGACGGCACCCCGGAGCGTCCCGCATAGCGGTGCCCGTCCTCTCCAGCACTTGCAGCGCCGCCCAGGTGTAGGCGATATCGTCCACTGCGCCAATGCTTGCCGCGGGCGCGTAGGTGAACCCGCCAGACCGAAGCTGGCAGTCCCTGGCCCACTTGCCAAGGCCCGCTTCCCCTGCGGCCGTCATGCCCAGGCATTCCCACGCCAGCAAGCCCCAGAGCGTGTTCAGGATGTGACCGTCGCTTCCATCGGAGGCGGGTGTGTTGTTGAACGTGCCGTTCGCGCGCCGCCGTGCGTGGAAGTATTCACGCCATGCGCCATCTCCATCGGAGGGGGAAAGCCCAAACTGGTGGCGCACGCGCACGGCCATCGCCTGGTGCTGCAGCACCGGATTCCCGCCGAGTTCATAGTTGGTGGTGAAGTCCGCCGGCTTCGTCCAGCCCTCGGCCAGAGATCGAAAACTCTCCACGGGTTCATCGAGCCACAGCAGAGACTGCATCTGCTCGAAATCCAGCCGCCAGAGCGGCCGTTCCGTGCGGCGTCGCTCCGCGACGGGATAGTGGGAGCGCACAAACTCCGCCACCCGCGCGGCCTCGGGCACCGGCAGGCCGAGGAGCCGGTAGCTTCCAACAACCCCGAAGGTTGGGCTCACCTGCGCCGTAACGTCGCCTGCCCAGCCGTATGCCCCTTCCGGGCGGCGCAAGGTTTCGAGGTAGTCCGCGATCTTCCGCCGCAAGGCGTCCGGCCACGCCGGGGCGGCATAGGCGGTCGCGGAGGTGGCCACTGAGGCGGCCATGAGCGAGACGAAGGTCCGGCGATGCATTCTACGAGCCTATCTCGAACGCGGTGCCGATGGAGCAACCGGGCAAATCAAAAGGAAAGGGGAATGCTCCAATACGGCGGTCAATCTCGCTACCGTTTGTCGAAGGGGGAAGTGCGTCCATGCCCAGCGTGAAGCGGCCACAGGTGTTGAAAGCGGTTTACGAGGAGGCGGCGAGGCTGCTTGCGCGCCGGGAAGCGCCCACCGAACACGTCGATCCGAAGCGGTGGCTCTACCGGGCGGCGGACTTGAAATACATGGCGCTGAACGCGAACGGCATTTTTCCCCGCCTTTCCGCCAACCAGGCCTTGGTGGTGCGGGACGCCAGCACGGACAGCAATCGCTTCTCCGGAATCTCCAAAGTGCCGGCGATCGGGAATCGCGGAGCCATTTATTGCGCCGGGCAGCAATCCGCCTTGGTGAACGAATTGATGCACTACACCGCGAACCAGCCCGGAGTGATGATGAACACCGCCACCAACATGCCGGTGCCCAGCTTCTCCTTTGCGCAGAAATTCGTGGTGAAAATCCGCCTGATGCACGTCCTGGCGCTCTGCGACCTTTCGCCGCATAACCCCGGCAGCCGCCAGTTCCTCGACAGGATCTTCGCCGCGCCCTCCGTGCAGGCCGCCCTCACTCAAGGCGGCAACCGCCCGATCTCGATGTGGCTTGAAATGAATGACGGCCAGGATTGTTCCGTGGCTCGGGGGCTGGGGCTGGCCGTGGCTCACTGCGGCTGGCTGCATGGCTTGCAGGCGCAAACGGTGCGTCCGTCGGACCGTTCCCCCGACGAAATGGGCGATAACGTGGTGCTCTTCGGCGACGCCAACCAGGCCGTGCCCGGCCTGTGGATCGAGTGCGCCTACCGCTTCCCGCTCAACGGCCCTCCCGAAGAGATCCCGGTGCAGTATTAGTGGGCGCCTTGCCTACCGCATCGGAGATTCGAGCAGGGTGAGTTTCCCGCTGCCGCCGTCAAATTCGGCTTCCACGCCGATGGGGACTACCGTCTGGTCCGGCACATGGCCGATCATGAGCCCGCGTGCGCACGGAATTCCGAGCTTCGCGGCGGCATCGCGCAGCACATGCTCCAGGCTGAACGTATTTCCCTTATCCGTGGCGTCGGTGAACTTCCCAAACAGGAGGCCGGCCGCTTTGGAGAGCTTCCCAGCGAGCAACAACTGGGTGAGCATCCGATCCACCCGGTACGGTTCCTCGTGAACGTCTTCGAGAAACACCAGCCGCCCGGTGAAGTCCGGTTCGTAGGGCGTGCCCATCAGGCTCGTGATCAGCGTCAGGTTTCCGCCAATCAGGCGGCCTCGCGCGATGCCCGCGCGGAAAGACGTAATGCGGTTCTCCCGCTCCACCCGGCCGGGACCCGCGTTGAATGGTGGCGGCGCACCAATCTGGATGTCGGCCTTCGGCTCCATCAGCACCTTCTGGAACTCGCCGATGCTGTAGGTTGTAAAGCTGCTCAGTGCCGTCTGCCCGTGGTACGTGATCAATCCGCAATTACGATGGAGGGCGCAATGGAGCGCGGTGATGTCGCTGTACCCGACGATCGCCTTCGGGTTGGCGCGGATGACGCCGTAGTCGAGGTACGGAAGAATCCGCATCGCCCCGTAGCCGCCCTTCAGGGCCATGATGGCGCCGACCTCGGGATCGGCGAACATCGCGTTCAGATCGGCGGCACGCGCTGCGTCCGGGCCCGCCAGATACTGCGTCCGCTCGAAAAGGTGCTTTCCCGGCTTGGCACGAAAGCCGAAGCTCTCTACCAACTCCAGGCCATAGCGCACGGTCTCGTCTTCTTCGGCCGGGCCGGATGGCGCGACGACGCCAACCGTCATTCCGGGGCGCAAACGCGCTGGCTTCAGCAGAGGCCGCGCCTCGCCTGCTGGATCCTGCGCGCCCCCGTCCACCGCCAGTGCGCCGATGCCGCCCGCGGCCCCGAGGCCGGATTGCACAAATTCACGTCGCTGCATCCGAGGCTTCCCCCCTTTGCACTACAGCGTTGCAGATGCGGGCCATGCACGGCAAGCGCCTCTCCGCGCGCAAACCGGGAACGGGCGGAGCCATGCCGCGCCCCTCGGCATCACTCCGCGTCCGATCCGAAGGACTGTCAGGTGCAGGCCTCGCTCTAGTTCTCCTCGTCCGCCGACGGACCCAGCATGGCGGGTACGGAGATCTCATTCAGGCGCAGGTACAGACCGAGTTGCGCACGGTGATGCACAAGGTGATCCAGAATGAAGCTGCGCATGATGATCAGTTTTGGGAACGAGAACATGATCTCGCCCGCCTTCTTCATCGTCCAGGTCTCCATCAGCGTCGCATCGCTCACATCTTTCAAGGCCTGAATCGATTCGGCCAGGTTCTTGTCGAAGGTTTCGAGCAGTTCCGGGACGCTCTTCGCCACATACGACTCAAACTTGGGTCCGCCGACGGGCTCAATGTCCAGTTCGCTGGTGTCAAGCGTAAACTTGGCCCACCCGAGCGATTCCGCCACGTGGGAGGCAAGCTTGAGAAAGGTCATCGATTTGGGGTGCGGCGTCCAGTCGAACTTGTCCGCCGGAATCCGTTCCAAAACTTTCCGTGCGGAAATCGCCGAATGCTCGAGTTCCGCAGCCATTCCTTGTCCAATTGTCATTGAATACATCTCCTAACAGAGGAAGAAATTGAAGAGCCGGCGGCCAGCGTTGCCGAACCCTCCCTCAAGCAGAATACGACAGTTTTTCGGAATTGTGGCAAAAAAGAGTGAAAAAATTTACACTATCATTCTAACGCCACGGGAGATGTTCCCCGCCGCCGGATCAGCCGGCCTCGGGCGGCTTTGTTTCGCAAAACGGGGGTATTTCATTCTGGTGAAGCGCGCACAGGATGGTTTCGGGAGACGGTTTGCCTCGCTGCGATAGAAGAATGGTCCCAGCGCCGTCGATCAGCACCACTGTGCGCTTCACGAACATGCCGTTCGCCCGGTACAGTTTGGCCACCCGTTGGCCCCGGTCCACCAGAATCGGGAAGGGGAACTGATTGCGGGAGATGAACCGGCGGTGGCTCGCTGCGCTGGCCGGGTTCACTCCGAAGACGCGAACCTTGGCCGCCTCAAACCCTCCCCACGAATCGCGGATCTCGCAAAGCTGGCCGCGGCAGACCGGCGTGCCATCCGCGGGGTAGAAAACCAGCAGCACCGCCTGCCCGCGCAGGCCCGAAAGGCGCACAGGGCGGCCGGAATCGTCCAGGGCTTCAAAATCGGGAGCGGCGCTGCCCGCGGGAAGCGGTTTTCCGAAGAAGTTCCACACAATCGGTAGGATTCACGCCGCGCGGCGCGGGCGTCCGAAATCCGCGTTCCCGGCGTGATTCGGCCCAGCGCCGTACTGTCCGTGCCTGGCTATTCCGCCCCTCTCAGAATCTCCATCAGCCTCGCATGGAACGCTTCCGCAGCCGGGATATCGGTGCAGACCACCAGCACGGTATCGTCGCCGGCAATGGTCCCCGCAACCTCCGAGGGAGCCGCGTTGTCGATTGCGATTGCCAGCGAATTCGCATGTGCCGCCGACGTCTTCAGCACCAGCAGGTTCAGTGCGGGGCGAATATCGAGCAGGTAACCGTTCACGGCCGATTCCAGATGAGACGCCTTCTCCGGAAGCTCCCGCAACTGCACGTAGCCGTCTTTGGTCTTCACCAGGCCGAGATCGCGCAGGTCGCGCGAAAGCGTCACTTGCGTGGCCACGATGCCGAGGTCCGCGAGTTCCCGCGCCAGTTCCTCCTGCGTATACACGGGCTTGCTCTCGATGATCTTGAGGATCTGTCCCTGGCGGAAGACTTTCATTGCATCGCTCCGGCGCGCCTACCAGACCGGCGTGCGCTCCCGCATGGAAGCGAGCCGCGCCCGGGCATTGGCCAGCGCCGCGCGAACGGCCGCTTGGCCGGTGCCTCCCTTCGCTTCCCGCGTCTTCATTCCTTCGCGGGGGTCGAGCAGCGCGGCGTGTTCCGGCCGAAACTCGGGTGCAAACGCCGCGAGGGTTTCGGGCGTCCAATCGCCGGGCTTCTTGCCCGTTTCCACGCTGTGCAACACCAGACGCCCCACCAGTTTATGCGCGGAATGGAACGGGTATCCTTCGCGCGCCAGCGCCTCGGCAAGGTCGGTGGCCACCAGCCAGCCTTGCGCCGCGGCCTCTTCGGAAATCGCCGGGCGCAGCGTCACACCCCGGGCCACCTCGGTTGCCATCGCGAGCGAAAGCTGGACGGTCTCCGCGGCGTCGAACAACTGCTCCTTGTCTTCCTGCATGTCGCGGTTGTAGGTCATGGGCAGACCCTTCATCAGCACATACAGCGCGGAGAAGCTGCCAAAAACACGGCCCGTCTTTCCTCGAATCAGTTCAAGCGAATCGGGATTCTTCTTCTGCGGCATCAGGCTGGAGCCGCTGGTGACCGGGTCGCTGAGTTCCAGCCAGCCGAACTCGTCGCTCGAATAGAGAATCCAGTCCTCCGCCAGGCGCGAAAGGTGCAGCGCGATTGTGCTCGCGGCATAGAGATAGTCGAGGACGAAATCGCGGTCCCCGGAAACGTCCATGCTGTTGGTGGTCGTGGCGTCGAACTCCAGTTCGCGCGCAATCTGTTCCCGGTCGATGGGGAAGCCGCTCCCGGCGAGCGCGCCGGAGCCGAGCGGCATCACGTTCGCGCGCGAGCGGGCTTCGGTAAGCCGCTGCCAGTCCCGCTCCAGCATGTCCACATAGGCCAGCAGATAGTGCGGCCAAAGCACGGCCTGGGCGCGGCGAAGGTGGGTGAAGCCGGGAATCACCGCGTCCGGGTAGCGTTCGCCCAGGTTGAGCAGAGCCTCGATCAGATTCGACACCTGGTGCCGGGTGGAATCGATCTCCTCCCGCAGCCAGAGCCGCGTATCGAGCGAGACCTGTTCGTTCCGGCTGCGCCCGGTGTGAATCTTCTCGGCCGCCGAACCGGCGTACTCATGGAGCTTGCGAATCACGAGCGTGTGGATGTCTTCGTCCGTCGCGCCGGCAAAGAACGCCTCCTCCGCGGATTCCGTCTCGATCCGTTGCAGCGCGGCGAAGATGTGCCGGTGCTCATCGTCGTTGAGAATGCCGATGCGCAGCAGGGCATTGGCGAAGGCTTTGGAACCGCGCACGTCCGCCCGGATCAACTTGCGGTCAAAGTGGAGCGACCGTGAAAAACGGTCAAACAATTCAGAAGGTCCGACGGCAAAACGGCCGCCCCATAGCTTCATGGGTTCCGACATGATCCTTATTTATCCCCGGCTGGCGGCCTGCGGGCCGCAACTCCTGATCTTAACGCGAAGCCGCGCTTTTCAGCTTCCCGCAGAATC
>JBDIBK010000087.1:0-17989 GCA_039812845.1 Bryobacterales bacterium | reverse complement strand
GCCACGCGGCGCATTCAGGAGGAAGCTCCCCGCAGCCGGATTCTCGCCCTGAGCATGCACAAGGACGCGGTCTACGTGCGGGAAATTTTACGGGCGGGCGCGCGCGGATACCTGCTCAAGGACGCGATCGATACGGATTTCATCAGCGCGGTGCGCGCCGTGGCCCGGGGCGACGGCTACATCAGCCCGGCGGTGAGCGAGGCCGTGCTGAGCGATTACCGCAGGCACGTCACCAACCCCATCGATCTGCTGAGCAGCCGGGAGCGGGAAGTGTTGCAGATGATCGCGGAAGGGCTGATTAACAAGGAGATCGCCACCAAGCTGGGCTTGAGCGTGTACACGGTGGAGGCGCACCGGGGCCGTCTCATGGAAAAGCTCAACCTGCACAGCACCAGCGAACTGGTCCGATTCGCCATACGGAACGGCTTGATCGATTGACGCGGCGTCCAGCCTAGGACGGAGACTTCGCGGCGGGCAGCGATCCGGGCTCCGGCCGCGGAGACGCAGGCTTCAGCAGCGATTCCGAGAGCGCCTCCAACTGCAATTCGACACTGCTGAGCTTCTTGCTGATGACGCGGACTTCCTGCTCCGCCCGGCGGTTGACGCCGAAATCGAGTTCGGCGCGCAACCGGTCCTTCGCGTCCTGGCGGTTCTGGCTCATCATGATGACGGGCGCCTGAAGAGCGGCGAGCATGGAGAGGAAGAGGTTGAGCAGGATGTAGGGATAGGGGTCCCATGCGGATTCACGAAGTTCGAAGTTGACGAACACGTACAGGCTCAAGAGGATCGTGAAAAGGATGATGAAGTTCCAGGAGCCGCCGAAGCGGGCGACGGCGTCGGCGACGTGATCGCCGAAGGTTTCTTCCTGGGCGATCACTTCGTTGGGATTGCGCATGGAACGGGAGCGCGCAACCTCCTGCACGGCGTGCATCTGGCGGCTGATGGTGGTGAGCATGTCGAGCCCGGCGTCCGGCTTGCGCCGCACCAGTTGCACCAAATCCTCGTGGTCAATCTCCACGCATTCACTTGGGGCGATGGCGCGCGCCGTTGTTTGGTGAGCGCTTTCATTGAGCAGGGAGGCGAAACCGAAGAACCCGCCGGGGCCGGTTTCGGCCAGAACCAGTTCCTGGTCGTCTTCGTCGACCGTCGCCACTTCCACATTCCCCTGAACGACGACATAGCCGCGGCCTCCGGGTTGTCCTCGCAGGTAGATCACCTGTCCGGTGGCGAACGTGCGCAACTCGACATGCGCCGCAAGCACCGCCCGTTCTTCGTCGTCGAGGAGCGCGAAGAGGTTCACGTGCCGCAGCAGTTCCGGGTCGCATGGCATGGCATTTTCCTCCCAGTCGTCGATGTCCGCGCAGCCCCTTATGATTGCGTCCGGCGGGACCGGCGGCAGCCACTACAAGTTTCGCGCAGGCCGGGTTGCCGTGCCAGAATTTTTGCGGCGGAATCTGGGCGGCCGTGGCCGAGATGCGGCGCGGGCGCCGGGCTTCTGGAAAGAGGCGGAGCGATTGCACGGCGTGGAGCGATTGGAGGAGCGTTCCAGCTTATAATCGCAGTCAAGATGAAACCGAATCCCGCGATTCCTTCTTTCAGCCGGCGCGAGAGCTTCCTGTGGCTCGCGTCCCCGCTTCTGGCCACGATGGGCGCGCAGCGGCTGACCGCCGCGACGCGCATGGCGGAGGTCGTGATTTATGGCGCAACCTCGGCAGGGATTGTGGCCGCCGTGCAGGTGCGGCGCATGGGCAAGACCGTGCTGCTGCTGGACCCAGACGGGCATCTCGGCGGGCTCACCACGGGCGGCTTGAGCTGGACCGACATCGGCAACAAACAGGTGATCGGCGGCATTGCCCGAGAATACTATCAGCGCATCAAAGCCAAGTATGCGCCGGAGGGAATGTGGGGCTGGGAGAGCCGTGCCGACTACTACACAAAACGGCGTTCGGAGAACGTGCACGGCGAAGATGCGATGTGGACCTTTGAGCCGAAAATCGCCTCGGAAGTCTATCGGGACCTGATGAAAGAGCACGGAATCGAGGTGGAGACCGGCAAGCGGCTGGATTTGCGCCCAGGGCGTGGCGTGAAGAAGTCCGGACCCTGGATTGACTCGATTGCCATGGAGGATGGCACGGTCTATACCGGCGGCATGTTCATCGACGCCACGTACGAGGGCGATCTGTTAGCTAAGGCGGGCGTGAGCTATACCACCGGCCGGGAGGCGAACGCGAAATACCGGGAGACGTATAACGGGGTGCAGGCGGGCTGGAAGCACCTGCACCAGTTTCCGGATGGCTGCAACGTGGATCCTTACGTGAAGGCGGGAAATCCGAAAAGCGGCCTGCTGCCCATCATTGACCCGAACGGGCCGGGCGTGGAGGGCGAGGGGGACCACCGCATCCAGGCATACTGCTTCCGCCTTTGCATGACGACGGCCAAGGGCAATCAAGTGCCCATAGAGAAACCCAAGGGCTACGACGAACGCGACCATGAGCTGCTGCTTCGCTACGCCGAGAGCGGGAAGTATCACGAGCCGCCGCTCAAATGGGATCCGCTGCCCAACGCCAAGACGGACACGAACAACCACGGTGCCGTCTCGACCGACTACATGGGGGCGAACTACGAGTATCCCGATGGAGACTACGCCGTGCGGCAGCGGATTATCGAACGGCACCGGATTTACACCAAGGGATATCTGTGGACGCTGCAGAACCACGCGCGGGTGCCGAAGCCCATTCGCGATTGGTACCGGCAGTGGGCCTGGCCAAAGGATGAGTTTACGGAGAACGGCCATTTTCCCACGCAACTATATGTCCGTGAGGCCCGGCGCATCCTGAGCCCGGTGGTGATGACCCAGCACCATGTGGAAGCGCGCGAACTGGCGAAAGATTCCGTGGGCATGGGCGCTTACGGCATGGATTCGCACAACGTGCAGCGTTACGTTACCAAAGCGGGCTTCGTGCGCAACGAGGGGAACGTGCAGAAGGGCGGGTTCAAACCGTACCCCATCAGCTTTCAATCCATCGTTCCCAAGAAGGAAGAGGCGGGCAATTTGCTGGTTCCCATTTGTCTGGGGGCGTCACACATCGCCTATGGCTCCATCCGTATGGAACCGGTGTTCATGGTGATGGGGCAATCGGCGGCCACCGCTGCATGCATGGCGCTCGACAACGGACAGATCGTGCAGGGCGTCCGCTATGAACGGCTGCGGGACCGGCTCTTGGCCGATAAACAGATTCTCGGTCTCGCGCCCGCATAGAGCGCCGGAGCGCGTCAGGCGCGGGCCTTGAGCGCTCCAGCATGCTTCTGGATTTTTTGAATCGCGGCGACGATATTCTCCATGTCGCCGCGTCCGCCGAGCAGCATGGTTTGCGTGAACCAGACGGCTTCGTTGCACAGGCGGACGTTGTCCGGGCAGCGGTTCTGTTCCATCACTTCCGCGATCCGCTTCTCCCCGTAAAGCTTCTTGTATGCCGGGGATTCGAGGCGCTCCTTCAGGAAAGGTTCTTCCGTGAGCGGGGAATAGCCTGCGCCGCAACTGATGCCCTCCGCGTTCAGAGCTTTGATGAAGGTGGCGCGGGGCAGTCCGGAGAAGTTCTCCGGGTTGTAGCGGAACATATAGAGGTGGTAGGCGTTGCGCGTGGTTCCGCCATAGTCGATAGCGGGCGTGATCCCTTCGATCTGCTTGAGTTGCAGTGTGAGGAAGCGGGCGTTCTGCTCCCGCGTGGAGGATTGCGCCTCCACACGGCGCATCTGCGCCAGCAGGATCGCGGCCTGGAACTCCGTGAGGCGGAGGTTGGCTCCGTTTGAGGAGTAGCTGAAGTTGTGGTTGGTCACCTTGCGGCCGCGGCCGTTGTTGTGAAAGGTATAGCAGCGTTCGATGAACTCGCCGTCGTCGGAAACGATGGCTCCGCCTTCGCCGCTGTTCAGATTCTTCGATGCCTGGAAGCTGAAGCAGCCGGCCTTGCCCAGAGTGCCGGAACGCTTGCCGCGCCACTCGGCCAAATGGGATTGGCAGGCATCCTCGAGCACGGGGATCTTGTGCGCATTGGCGACCTCGAGAATTTCATCCATCTCCGCCATGCCCCCGCCAAGCTGCACCGGCATGATGAGCTTGGTGGCGGGCGTGATCGCGGCTTCAATCTTGCGATGGTTGATCTGGAACGATTCAATATCGGTGTCGACGAAGACGGGCAATGCGTAGTGGAGCAGTACGGCATTCACGGTGGCGACGAAGGTGTAAGGCGGAATGATCACCTCATCGCCGGCGCCGATGCCAAAAGCGCCGAGACTGGTGATCAGGGCGCTGGTGCCGTTCGCCGTCGCCAGGCAGTGGGCGGACCCCAGCATCCTGGCGTAAGAGCGTTCAAACTCCTCCACCCGATGGCCCCCGCCGCGGCCCCAGAGGCCGCTGCGCAGCACGTCGAGCAGGCCGTTTTCCTCGGTCTGGTTGAAGACCGGCCAGGAGGGCCATTTCTCGCGCCGGACGGGCGATCCCCCGAGCAGCGCCGGCGTGTCGTCCGCCGCTTTCAACTGGAATCCACGCAGCAGAAAAGTGCTGGCCGCGGTGCTGTGCAGAAATCGTCGTCGCTCCATGGTTCGGATTCCTCCGTCTGAGTTCGATCTCGGAAAGATCCCGCTGCCGCCGGGGCGGCAACGGCTCGCCGCCGCTCGCAGTGAGTTTTGACTATCCTACCGCAATGCTCAATGAAACGAGCGATGCGCGCGGCTCGTCTCAGGAGGCGGAAGTGCGGCGGTGCGTGTGAACGCGGCGGTCCCGCGGCGGGGGCGTCGCGGATGGAGCGCCGGACACGTGAGACAATATCGCCGAGAGGCTTGTATTTGTCGAAGCGCAAGAAACAGGGGCCGGGCGGCCCGGGCGTGCTCTCGCGAGTGCTTCGCAGCCGCGCCACGAAGGTGCTGGCCATCGTCACCGGCCTGACGGCTGTCATTGGCCTGGCGGTGGTCGCGTATTACTACACGCAGTTCGCCAGAATGATCGACGCTCAACTCGAGCGCGGCCCCTTTCAAACCACATCCCTCATCTTCGCCTCACCGGTTAGGGTGGCGATCGGCGACGCCTCGAGCCCGGATGAGATCGTGTCTCAGCTCCGGCGCAGCGGCTATGATGAGCGGCGCAGCAATCGTCTGGGCTGGTACCGCCGCGTGGACGATGCCGTAGAGATCTACCCCGGCCCAGAATCCTACTTCGATATGGAAGGCGGCGTCGTTCGCTTTGAGGGCGGGCGGGTGAGCGAGATCATCTCGCTCCGCGACAATACCCGGCGCAACCGCTACCAGCTTGAGCCGGAGCTGATTACGCACCTCTCCGACGATAACCGGGAGAAGCGCCGGCTGCTGGAATTCAAAGAGATTCCGCCGGTGCTGGTGCAGGCGGTGATTTCGTCGGAGGATAAGCGGTTCTTCGAGCATTCCGGCTTTGACCCGCTGCGCATCCTGAAAGTGGCGCTGATCGACCTCAAGGAGGGCCGCTACGCGCAAGGCTCTTCCACCCTCACGATGCAGCTCGCCCGCGGCCTGATCGGGGCGTACGACAAGAACTGGAAGCGCAAAGCGACGGAAGCGCTCATCACGCTCCACCTCGAAAGCAAGCTCACCAAGGAACAGATTTTCACTTACTACGCGAACCATATTTATATGGGACGCCGGGGCAGCTTCAGCATCCACGGGTTCGGGGAGGCCTCCCAATCCTACTTCGGGAAGGCCGTGCAAAATTTGACCATTCCCGAAGCCGCGGCCATTGCCGGCATCCTGAACCGGCCGAGCTATTACAACCCATACCGATACCCGGACCGCGTCATCAAGAAGCGCAACGTGGTGCTGCAGTTGATGCGCGACAACGGCTATATCAACGAGAAGCAGTATCGCGATTCGATCGCGCAGGGGCTGCGGCTCACCGACGAGCCAATGGAATCGGCCGATGCGCCGTACTTCGTGGACTACGTGAACCGCCAGTTGCAGGACCAGTTCAGCGATATCGATTTTACGGAGAAGTCGTACCGGGTTTACACCTCCCTGGACCTCCGTTTGCAGCGCTACGCGGTGGAGGCCGTGAACGAGGGGATGAAGCTCGTGGACGAGCAGGTGTCAAAGCAGCGGCGCTGGAAAGGGCAGAAACCGCCCAGGGCGCAGGCCGCGATGGTGGTGCTGGATCCGGAAACCGGAGCGATTCGCGCGCTGGTGGGTGGCCGAAATTATGCGGAATCCCAGTTGAACCGGGCGGTGGCGCTGCGCCAGCCGGGCTCTATCTTCAAGCCGTTCGTCTATGCGGCTGCGTTCGCGACCGCCGTGGAGGACAGCGGACAGGTGCTCACGCCGATTTCGGTGGTGGACGACGAGCCGACCGACTTCGAGTTCGGCGGCGGCCAGGAATACAGCCCGAATAACTACGGCATGAAGTTCTCGGGCGCGGTGACCCTGCGGGAAGCGATGCGCCGCAGCCTCAACATCCCGGCGGTGAAGACGGCGGAGATGGCCGGGCTTCGCAATGTGGTGCGCACGGCACGGGCGGCGGGAATCGAATCGCCCCTGAGCGCGACGCCTTCGATTGCGCTGGGATCGTATGAGGTGACCCCGGTGGAGATCGCGGGCGCTTACACCGTATTCCCCAATCTTGGCGAGCGGCTGAAGCCGTTCAGCGTGGGGCTGGTCCGCGACGATAACGGCCATGTGATCTTCACGCACGAAGTGAAAAAGGAACGGGCGATGGATCCGCGCGTAGCCTATATCACGCTGGACGTGATGCGGGACGTGCTGCGGCGGGGGACGGGCGCGGGCGTTCGCAGCCGGGGCTTTTACCTGCCAGCCGCGGGCAAGACCGGCAGTTCGCACGACGGCTGGTTTGCGGGATTCACGTCCAAGCTCATCTGTATCGTCTGGGTGGGCCTCGATGACAACACGGACCTCAAGATCGAGGGCGGGCGCTCCGCACTTCCCATCTGGACGCTGTTCATGAAAAAGGCGCACGAACTCCCCGATTATCAGCGGGTTAGCGATTTTCCGGAGCCGGAAGGCGTCGTGCGGGCGGATGTGTGCCCGGAGGCGTTCAAGATGGCCAGCCCGGCGTATGTGCCGTCGGAGGACCGGCTGGATAAGGGGCTCCCCCCCTGCTATGAGCTGGAAAGCGAAGTGTTTGTGGCGGGTACGCAGCCGACACAGGCATATCCGTCAGGCTTTCGCGGTGCGCCGGCGGGCAGCCGCGTTTCGGGCTGGGACGTCGTTTCAAATGCCGTGGAGCCGCCTCCGTCGGAGCGTCATCCGGAAGAGAACCGGCAGACAATGGCACAGCGGCGGAAGGACGATCCGATCGCTCCCGCAAAGGTTCCCGAGGACAAACAGGCCGCCCGCCAGCAGCCTAAGAAAGGCCTGTTCCGCCGATTGCTCGATGTGATTAAATGAGGCTAAGGAGGCGCGCCATGTGCGCCCACGTCATCGCCTCTTCTTTCACGCGGGGAATTCTGGCCGGGTCCATTTCCGTGATGGCCGCGACGGTTGCCTCCGCTCAATTGACGGGAAGCCAACTGGTCCCCTCCGCCAGCGCGGGAACCGTGGCGGACAGCCTCAAGACGCCTCCACCAGGCCGGGATCAGGGGTTGCGGACGAAAGAGGAAGCGCTTCCCATCCGGTCCGAAATCAGCGCCGAGCAGCGCGCGGATATCCTGATGGCGCGCAAGATGTACCGCGCCGCGGCGGATGCCTATCAGGAAGAACTGGCCCATGTGACGGAGCGGCGCGCGGATCTGCTCCGGCTCTATGCCGTGCCGCTCCGCGAGAGCGCGCGTGAGGCGGAAGCCCGCGCGGCGGAAAGCGCGGCGAAGCAGCAGGAGAAGAAGGCGGCGGAGCTGAAAGAGAAGCAGCAGTATCTGCCGGGCTCTTCGGCGGGGTTTTTCTCCCGATTGCTGGCGGCGCTGGGCATCGGTGGCCACACTCCCACCGTTTCTGAAGCGGCAACCCGCCCGCAGCCTCCGGCGCCCATTTCGGCCGAGCTTGCGGCAGCCGTGGCGATGCCGGAAAACCTGAGTCCGCCGGAACAGGCGAATTTTTTGGCCAAACACGGCCGCCCGGTGGAGGCGGCGGAGATCTATGACCGCCTGATCCGCCAGGATCAGCGCAAGCAGGCTGTTTTGTGGAACAAGATCGGAATCAGTTACCACCAGATGCTGGATTTTCCGGCCGCTTCGAGATGCTACCGGGAATCGAGTTCCGTCGATCCGCTGTATGCGGAAGCAAGGAACAATCTGGGCGCTGTGTATCACGCGCAGAGGCATTTTTCACGCGCGATCGGGGAGTATAAGAAGGCGCTGGCGGTAACGCCGTATTCGGCGAGCATCCACGGGAATCTCGGCACCGCCTATCTGGCCAACAAGGAATATGAGCAGGCCAGTATCCACTACGCCAGGGCGATCGAAATCGATCCCATGATTTTCGAGCGGCAAGGCGGCCAGGGGACCATCCTGCAGGAGCGGGGCGTGGACGACCGCGCGAGCCTGCACTTCTACCTCGCCAAGGTGTACGCGCGGAAAGGCGACTTGGACCGGTCTCTGCTCTACATGCGCAAGGCACTCGAAGAAGGCTTCAAGGACCGGAAGAAGTTCGTGGAAGATGAAGATTTTGCCGCGCTGCAAGCGGTGCCCGAGTTCCAGACTCTTCTGGCGACGGAGTTTCGTGTTCTCTAATCAACGGTGGAAGCGGTGGGTGATTTGGGGCGTCCTGGCGGCGGCTCTATTTGCGATTGGGGGCTGCCGGAAGGGCGCGCCGGACGGGGTTCGGCGGGTTGCCCTGCTGCCGTTTGAATATCAGGGAACGGAGCCAGGGAGCCGGTGGCTGGCCGATGCGCTCGAATCGGCCGCAACCGACGAAATACGGGGCGTTCCGGGCGTGATTCCGCTTCGCGCGGCGGATGCGGGGAATGCCGCGGCCCAGGGTGCGACGGAGGTGCTGCGGGGCATCGTCAGCGGGCGGCCCGATGCGGTGCGGATCCAGCTTTACCGCGAGAATCTGGCGTCGTCGGAAGTGCGCCCGCTCGGGAACGGCCGCGCCATCCCGCTCGATGAGGCGCTGCCGGAATTGCGGCGGTTACTGGAGGCGGCGGGTGCCGCGGGCGCGCCCTTCTCCACGGGGAATCCAAAGGCATTTGAGGCGTTTGGCCGCGCCCTGCGGGCGACGGATACGGCCCAGGCCATTTCGCTTCTCGGCGAAGCGGTTGCGGCGGACCCGCGATTTACGAGCGCTTCGCTCCGGCTTGCGGCGCTCTATCAGCGGGATGGGGACGTCGGCAAGGCGGAACGGGAAGCCGGCCGGCTGCTCGAAGCCCTGCCCGCGGACCGGGCGCTCGATCGCGCGTACGCGGAACTGCAATTGGCTTCGTTTCGCAAAAACGACGCCGAGATCGAATCCGCGCTGGCGGCGGTCGTGAACGCCGCGCCCAGCGATCTCGAAGCCGCCAGCCGGCTGGCGGCGGTTTATCAGCAGCGGCGTCACTACGCCGGTGCCGTGAAGGTGCTTCGCGGGATGGTGAAACTGGACAGCCACAATCCCGCCTTGTGGAACCAGATCGCCTATGCGGAAGCCTTCGGAGGAAATCGTCCTGGGGCGATGGAGGCGCTGGGCGAGTATCGAAAGCTCAGCCCCGCGGACCCGAACGTGGACGATACCACGGGGGACGTGCTGTTCTATTTCGGCGAGTTCGCCAAGGCCGCCGAAAGCTATGAGAAGGCGCACAGCGTTAACCCGCGGTGGCAGGGCGGCTTCGCGCTTTTCAAAGCCGCCTGGGCCCGGATGTACGCCGACGATCTAGAGGCGGCCGATACGCGGATGGACCAGTATCTGGGGCTAGTTCGCGCGGCGAACAAGCAGTTGGCGGAACTGCGGGCCGCGCAGTGGCAATTTCTCCGGGGACGCCGCGCGGAAGCGCGTTCCAGTCTGACGGCCATCCTGGGCCAGGGGTCTCTGGCAAGCGCGTATCGTGGCCTCGTCGCTTCGCAGCTATATGTGTGGGATATCGCCGAGGGCCGCCTCGCGCAACTTGAAGCGGAATTCCGGTCGCGCACGCCGCGTTACGGAACGGAAGTGTCGCCCGCGCTGGCGGGTTTGCTGCAAGGGACGGCGGCCGGGCTGACGCCCGCCGAGCGTGCCGCGGCGATTTCGCGGGTAATGGGCGGAAATGCCCCAGGCGCTATCGTCGCGGCTGCCACCTATCTGGATGCGCGCCTGCATCCGCCGTTGAGCGCGGAGGGGTTGCAGGCGCTGGCGATGGCCGACAATGCCACGCCGGAGGCTTCCGCCCTGTTTACGCACGCGCTGGCCGGATGGGGCTATCTGGAGCGCGGAGAACCGGGCGAAGCCGCGCAGATCTTTGCCCGAAGGGTTCCTCCGGTGGCGACGGACGACGGCCTGCTTTGGCCGCTCGTGTTTCCCGAGTGCCTGGCGTGGGAGTTGGAGGCATGGAAAGCCGCGGGGCAACAGCCCGCGGTGCCGCACATGCGAAAACTGGCGGATACGCTGCTTCCGGCGGCGGAGCGCGGCGCGGGGCGGTGAGCGCGCGCCGCCGCGGCATGGGCGCTTGGGCGAGGCATGGCTTTTCGTTGAGTGCCGGGGCTTCGGTGAGAATCCATTCGACTCTTTGGGCGGTATCCGGCGTCTAATGGGCAAAGCCGGTTTCCCGTCAGTCGAGAGCAGCACAGCCGTTCGCCGATAGAGGAAACGCGATTCCAGCCTCGGTACGTACAAGCAGTAATGCCTCCACTCCGAGTCTCCCGCTGAACTGCTAGGGTAATGGGTAACGGCAGAGTTCGGGCGTCCCATGAGATTTCCCAGAAGAGCACTCCTCTTTTTCGTCCTTTTTGCGATGGCCGGTATCGCTGCGTTTGCGTTCCAGAGGGGCTTTCGGTACATGAACCCCGAAGAAGACGCGCCCATCCCGGAGAATCCCACGGAGCGGACGGAATTCGTTTTTGCCCGCCTCCAGTACCCGCAGATCAATATCGGAGGGCTTTGGGGCAGGCGCGGCAGTTGGACCACGGACTATCCGAAAGCGGACCGCCACCTCACGGTGGGGCTGAAGCGGTTAAGCCGCTTGCACATCCGGTCCATGGAAGAAGTGGTTTCGCTCGACGACGACCGGATCTTCGATTACCCCTGGGTGTATGCCGTGGAAGTGGGCCACTGGGAACTCGAAGATGCGCAAGCCGCCCGGCTGCGCGAGTACCTGCTGCGCGGCGGTTTTCTTATGGTGGACGATTTTCACGGCACGCGGGAATGGGAGATTTTCACCGACGGCATGTCGAAGGTTTTTCCCGACAGGCCGATCGTCGACATTCCCGAAGCGGACCCGATCAACCACACCGTGTTTGATATCGAGGACCGATTTCAGATTCCGGGAATCCAATACTTGTATACAGGCCGGGAAGCGGAGTACGACGGATACGTTCCGCATTGGCGCGGCGTCTATGACGATAAGGGCCGCGTGATGGTGGCGATTTGCCACAATTCGGATCTGGGCGACGCGTGGGAACACGCCGACGAGCCCATGTATCCGGAGAAGTGGACTTCCCAAGCCTACCGCATGACATTGAACTATATCGTTTACGCAATGACGCATTAAGCGGGACGGCGCTTTTCCCGGCTCCGGGATCATTGCACTCTTTCCGAGAGATCTGACGATACGAAGAAAGCTTAAGAATGGAATGGCTGTTCCAATATCCGCGGATCGTCTTTGAACGGGGCACCTTTGTGTTCCTCAGCGGCTGGCCCGTGTGGCTGCTGGTGTTCGCGACGGTCGCCGTGTCCCTGGCGCTGGCGTGGTGGCTGCTCCGGCCGCGGAACGATCTTCCCCTGCCGCGCCGGATTCGCGAGATGAGCCTTGGCGCGCGATTGCGATTGAACCTGACGCCGCGCGCGCTCACCGTATGGGTGCTGCAATCTCTGTTCGCGGCGCTGGTGCTGTTCCTGCTCTGGAGGCCCGGTCTGGAAGTCTCCGCGCTGCGGTCCCATCAGAACATGATCGCGGTCTTGCTGGACGATTCGGGCAGCATGCTCGAGAACGACGGCGGCGAGACCCGCCTCGCCAGCGCGAAGCGGGCGCTGGCCGACGAGATTCTGCCCGGCTTGCGGGACCGCTTCGCGGTGAAGGTGTATTCGGTCGGCGGGGGGCTCCGGGCGCTCGACGATCTTTCCCTGGCGAATGGGGGCAGTTCCGCCTCGCATTTGGGCGAGAGCCTGGCGCAACTGGCGCGCGATACGTCCAATTTGCCCGTCGGCGGCGTGCTGCTGGTGAGCGACGGCGCGGACAACCGGGGTGCGATTACACCGGAACTGCTCGCTGCCATCCGGGCGCGGCGCATTCCCGTGCACACGCTCGGCGTCGGGCGCAACGAGATGGAGCGCGATGTGGAAATGGAGGATCTGCGGGCGGCACCGCGCACCTATTCCAATGCAAAGCTCTCCGCGCAGATTCGCATTCGCCAGGCCGGATTTTCGGGCAAGCCGGCGAGGCTGACGCTGAAGCTTGACGGCAAAGTGGTGGCGAACAAAGAGATCGCGCTTGCCAACGATGGACGCCCGAGAATCGAGGAGATTACCTTCCCCGCGGGCCCGGCCGGCGCGAAGATTCTCGAAGCGTCCATCGATCCGATGGAAGGGGAGCCGAATCTCGCGAACAACGTCCGCCGCCAGTTGGTGAATGTCGATCCGGAGAAGCCGCGCGTGCTTTACATTGAGGGCGAGCCGCGCTGGGAGATGAAGTTTGTGCGGCGGGCGATGGAAGACGACGAAACGCTGGAACTGGTGACGATGCTGCGCACCACGCAGAATAAGATTTACCGCCAGGGCATCGCCGACGCGAAGGAACTGGAAACGGGCTTCCCGACGATTCCCGAAGACCTGTATACGTACAGTGGGCTGGTGATCGGAACGCTGGAATCGAACTGGTTCACGCCGTCGCAGATCAAACTGATCCGCCAGTTTGTGGATGAGCGTGGCGGCGGCCTGCTGATGCTGGGCGGGCGCAACGGCCTTTCCGATGGCGGCTATGGGTCCAGCGAACTGAGCGGGATTCTGCCGGTGAGCATTGGAACTTCGCAAGGAACGTTTTCAAGAACGGCCGCCAAGCCCCTGCTCACGGCGCGCGGAGAAGAAAGCCTGATCACGCGCCTGGTGGACGACCCGGCGGAGAATCGCAAACTGTGGGAGTCGCTTCCGGCATTGGCCGATTTTCAGCGCGTAGGGGATCCCCGGCCGAGCGCGCAAGTGCTGCTGGAGGCGGGTGCGGAAGGGCGGCGCACGCCCCTGCTGGCGATGCAGCGCTTTGGGTTCGGACGGACCGCCGTGTTCGCGACGGGCGGAAGTTGGCGCTGGCGGATGCAACGCGATCACAAGGATATGGCGCACTACAACTTCTGGCGACAGTTGTTGCGCTGGCTGGTGACGGATTCGCCGCGCCAGGTTTCGACGGAGCTTTCCGATCAGATTCTGCTTGACCGGGGCGACGTGGCGCTGACGGCGCGCGTCCGCGACAAGAAGTGGATGCCGGTGAACGATGCCACGGTGACCGCCCGAATGGTTGGCCCCGATGGCGCAAGCACGGAGCAGCGGCTGGAGCCGGTGGCCGGGCAGGCGGGCGAGTATAAGCTTCAGGCCAATGTGACGCTGCCGGGCACCTACGTGGCGGAGGTCATCGCGAAGCGGGGCGCGGAAGAAGTGGGGCGGGATACGCTCTCTTTCCGCCGGGAGGACGGGGTGGCGGAGGCATTCGGCCGCACCCAGAACCGGGAACTGCTCGAAGGGCTCTCCGGGCGCACCGGCGGCAACTACTACACCGTGGCGGACGCCTCGCGCATCCCGGAAGAACTCACGTTTTCGCAATCGGGATTGACGATTCGGGAGACTCGCGACTTGTGGCCGCTGCCCATCTTCTTCCTGGCGCTCGCGTTGCTGAAAGGGGCGGAATGGATTCTGCGCCGGAGGTGGGGATCACTATGAAGATGTTCCTTGCGCTGACGTTGCTGCTGACGGCCGCGCCCTTTGCGCTGGCCCGCTCCGCGTGTCTGATCGTGGTGGGCCATCCGGGTGAAGAGGACTATAAGGTTCGCTTTCAGGGCTGGGCGCAGCAGATTGAAGGCGCGCTGACCGCGTCTCCCGAGAAACCGCTGGTGAAGACGCTGGGCGCCGCAAGCGGAGGGGCGACCATGGCGGAACTGGAAGCCGGGATTAACGAAGCGGCCAGAACGGCCGGCGCGGACGATATCTTCATGCTCATTCTGATCGGCCATGGCACCTTCGACGGATCGGATTACAAGTTCAACCTGAAGGGGCCGGATATTCGCTCCGCGCAACTGGCGGTGATGCTGGACCGAATCCCCTCCACGCGCCAACTGGTGGTGAATACGACCGCCGCGAGCGGGGGGGCGATGCCCGCTCTCGTGAAACCGCACCGGGTGGTGATTGCCGCCACGCGGACCGGCACGCAGAAGAACGCCACCGTGTTCGCGCGCTATTTCGCGGATGCCTTTTCGGACGCTTCCGCCGACACAGACAAGAACGAGACCATCACGGCGCTGGAAGCGTACACCTACGCGGCGCGCCGGACCAAGGAGTATTACGACCAGGAGAAGCGCATCGTCACCGAACAATCCGTGCTGAACGATATCGGTTCCGGCGCGGGCGTGCGAGTTCCCGGCGCGGACAATGGCCAGGGGCTGCTGGCGGCGTCGTTCCCGGTGCTGCGTCTGGGCTCCACGGCGGCCGCCGCGGCCAATCCGGAGAAGGCCGCCCTTCTCAAGCGCAAGGAACTTCTGGAGCAGCAAATTGACCGCCTGAAGTATCAGAAAGAATCCATGCAGCCGCTGGACTACCGGCGGCAAATGAATGCGCTTCTGCTCACGCTGGCGCAAACCCAGGCCCAGATCGATCAGTAGGTTTTCGATGAGACTGTCCATTCGCATTTTCGCTTTTCTTCTGCTCGGCGTCATGGCGCTTGTGGCGGCGGAACCGCGGGTCTGCTGGACGGAGCGCAAGCTCGGCAAGACAGCCGAGGCGGATGCGTGCTTCACGGCGCTCACGCGTTCGAACAGCGCCTACGAGCGGGCGGAAGGCCTTTGGGGCGAAGGCGCTTTTGAAGCGGCGAATGTGTCCTTCCGCGAGGCCCTCACGCGCGAACCGGGCAGCCAGGATGTGCGCGTGCGCTGGGGAAGACTTTTCCTGGAGCGCTCGAACAAGCAGGAAGCGCAGCAGCTATTCCAGGAAGTGCTGAAGGTGAATGAGAACCACGCCGGAGCGCTGCTGGGTATGGCGCTGGTGAGCGCGGAGGGATTTTCGAGCAAGGCAGAGGAACTGGCGGAGAAGGCCGCGAAAGCGGACCCTTCGCTGCTGGAGGCGCAGGAATTGCTGGCCCGTCTGGCGCTCGAGCGCAATCGCCTGGATGAGGCGCGCGCGGCCGGGCGGAAGGCCGTGGCGATGAAGCCGGGCGAGGCGCTGGACGCGATGGCCGTGCTGGCCGCGGCGGACTGGCTGGAGGATAAGCCGGTGAGCGAATGGGAAAGCGCCGCGCTCAAGATCAACCCGAAGTATGGAGAGTTTTACGGGATCGCGGCGCGGATTTTCATATTGCACCGGCGCTACAAGGAATCCATTGCGCTCTATGAGAAGGCACTCCGCCTCGAGCCGGAGAACTGGCGAAATCGCAGCGAACTGGGTGTGAATCAGATGCGGCTCGGGCGGGATAAAGAAGCCAAGCAGAATCTCGAAGCCGCGTACAACGCCGGGTTCCGCGATGCGGCGACGGTGAACACCCTGCGGCTCCTCGACAGCTATTCACGCTTCGATCTGATCCGGAAAGGCAACACCGTCCTTCGGCTGAGCAAGAAGGAATCGGACCTGCTGCGGATCTATGTGCAGGCGGAACTGGACCGGGCGATTGCCACGTACGACAAGAAGTACAAGACGAAACTCACCGAGCCGTTCCAACTGGAAATGTATCCAGACCATGAAGATTTCGCGGTGCGCACGATGGGCCTGCCGGGTCTGGGCGCGCTGGGGGTGGCCTTCGGGGATACCGTGGCCATGGACAGCCCATCCGCCCGGCCGCCCGGAGAGTTCCACTGGGCCAGCACGCTGTGGCACGAACTGAGCCACGTCTACGTGCTGAAGCTCACGGATCATAAGGTGCCGCGCTGGTTCACGGAAGGCATTGCCGTCTATGAGGAAACGCAGGTATCCAAGGAATGGGGAGACCGCCTGGATCCGCCCATTTTGAAGGCCGTGCGGGAGAAGACCCTGTTGCCGGTGGCGGACCTCGACAAAGGCTTTCAACAGCCGGATACGCCGTCGCAGGTGCTGGTGAGTTACTTTCAGGCGGGGCGCGTGGTCGATTACATTGTGGAGACCTGGGGCTGGGACAAAGTGCTCTCGATGATCGCGAGCTTCAAGCAAATGCGCCCGACCGCGGAAGTGATTCAGGCGGAACTGGGAATGCCCGCACCGGAGTTCGACAAGAAGTTCCTCGCCTGGCTGGACGCCGGCGTGGGACGCATGGCCAACGATTTCGGCGAATGGGAGAAGAAGATGCCGGGCGTGGTGAAGGCCGCGCAGGCCAAGGATTGGGCCACGGTGCTGGCCGATGGTCCGGCGGTCCGCGATCTTTATCCCGAATATGTCGGCAGGCTGAGCGCGTATGAACTTCTGGCGAATGCCTACTCGGGAACCAAGCGGCCGGAGAAGGCCATCGAGGAACTCTGGAGCTATACGCGCAAGGGCGGGCGGGACCCGGTGATCCTCAAGCGGCTTTCCTCCATGCTGATCGAAGCCAAGCGGGAGAAGGAAGCCGCGGACGTGCTGGAGCGGCTGAACTACATTTATCCGATCGACGCGGACCTGCACGAGAAGCTGGGAAGCCTCCATGCGAAACTTGGAGACAAGCGGGGCGCCATCACGGAGTTCCGCGCGCTGGTGGCCATGAATCCGGGCGACCGCGCCGGGGCTCATTTGCAACTGGCGAAGGCGTATCGGGCCAACAATCAGGTGAAAGAGGCCACCGATCAAGCTTATCTTGCGCTCGAGGTGGCTCCTGGATACAAAGAGGCGCAAAAGGTGTTGCTCGAATTGACGGCGGGGAATCCATAGAGGCATCGCGCGAGGATGACTTGCCTGGATTTCTCCGGTGAAAAGAGAGGGTGAAGACGATGTTGGAACAAGCGGCGGAAACAATCGATTCCACGGAGTTGCAGGGGCGTGTGACCCGCTTTCAGCAGGTGAACGGGGATATCGTTCGCGAGATGCGGAAGATCATCGTCGGCCAGGACGACGTGCTGGAGCAGGTGATGATCGCGCTCTTCGTGGGCGGCCACTGCCTGATTACGGGCTTGCCCGGCACGGCGAAAACGCTGCTTGTGCGCACGATCGCGGGCACGCTGGGGCTGGAGTTCCGCCGCATTCAGTTCACCCCGGACCTGATGCCCACCGACATTACCGGCACCGACATCATTGAGGAGGATACCGCCACCGGACGCCGCACCTGGAGGTTCGTGAAGGGTCCCATCTTCGGCAATGTCCTGCTGGCTGACGAAATCAACCGGACTCCGCCGAAGACGCAGTCGGCGCTGCTCGAAGCAATGCAGGAGCGAAGCTGCACCGTGCGCGGCAACATGTACATGCTGCCCAATCCGTTCTTCGTGCTGGCGACGCAAAACCCGATCGAACTGGAGGGCACCTATCCGCTTCCCGAGGCGCAACTGGACCGCTTCCTCTTCAACACCAAGCTCGACTATTTGAGCGCCAGCCAGGAGATGGAAGTGCTCTCGCTCACGACCACGACGCATGAGAATGCCGTCGTCCCGGTGACTGGCGCGGAAGAGATCATCGGCTTCCAGAGGCTGGTCCGCATGGTGCCGGTGGCGGAGAGCGTCGCCCGCTATGCGCTGGCGATTGTGCGGGGGACGCGGCCGACGGACGAGTTCGCGTCGGACATCGTGCGCAA
>JBDIBK010000086.1:0-18459 GCA_039812845.1 Bryobacterales bacterium | reverse complement strand
TATCGCACCGCGCCGGTGGAAGCGCGGGAGAATTACGGGCACTTCGTCGAGAACCGGTTTCAGTCCCCGGTGACGACGCCCCTCTCCACGTTCTCAATTGATGTGGACACGGCCAGCTACTCCAACATGCGGCGATTCCTGCGCGAAGGACGAAGGCCCCCGAAGGATGCGATCCGCCTGGAAGAGTGGGTGAACTACTTCCAATACGGCTATCCAGATCCGCGGGGAGAGCACCCGGTTTCAATTACGACGGAGATGGCCGCATGCCCGTGGCAGCCGCTGCACAAGCTCGCGCGGATCGGGTTGAAGGCAAAGCCGGTGGAGATTGGAAAGCTGCCGGCCGCGAACCTGGTGTTTCTGCTGGATGTTTCCGGCAGCATGGCAACGCCGGACAAGCTCCCCCTCCTGCAGCGGGCCTTTTCGTTATTGACGGAGCAACTGCGGCCGCAGGATGAGGTTTCGATCGTGGTGTATGCCGGGGCCGCGGGGATGGTGCTGCCGCCGACGAGCGGCCGCGAACGCGAGAAGATTCTGAACGCGGTGAACGGCCTGCGCGCGAGCGGTTCGACGGCGGGCGCGCAGGGCATTCAATTGGCCTACAGGGTTGCCCGGGACAATTTCAAGGATGGCGGCAACAACCGCGTGATTCTCGCCACGGATGGCGACTTCAATGTGGGTGTTTCCACGGAAGCGGAACTGATCCGGCTGATCGAGGAGCAACGCAAAGGCGGCGTCTTTTTGACGGTGCTGGGGTTCGGCGAAGGCAACCTGCAGGACGCCAAGATGAAGGCGCTGAGCAAGCACGGCAACGGCAACTACGCCTACGTGGATTCCCCGCTGGAGGCGCGGAAGGTGCTGGTGCAGGAGATGGGAGCGAACCTGCTGACGATCGCCAAGGATGTGAAGCTGCAGGTGGAGTTCAATCCCGCCAAGGTGAAGGCATACCGGCTGATCGGCTATGAGAACCGCCTGCTGCGGCCGGAGGATTTCAACGACGACCGGAAGGACGCGGGCGAGATGGGCGCGGGCCACACGGTGACGGCGCTCTATGAGATTGTGCCCGCGGGCGTGGAGGGCACCATCCCTTCGGTGGATGCGCTGAAGTACCAGAAGACGGCGGCCACGGGATCCACGAAGAGCGATGAAGCGCTGACCGTGAAACTGCGCTACAAGCAGCCAATGGGAGATGTGAGCCAATTGCTCTCCGTGCCATTGCGCGATTCCAATGCGGCGATCCAGGCGGCGTCGGAGGATATGCGTTTTGCGGCCGCGGTGGCGGAGTTCGCGCAGATTTTGCGGGGATCCGAGTACAAAGGCAATGCCACGCTGGACCAGGTGATCGAACTGGCGGCGGGCAGTTTGGGAAGCGACCCGAATGGACGCCGGGCGGAGTTTCTGTATCTGGTGAAGACGGCAAAAGGACTGAATGCCAGCGAATGATGAGCGGGCTGGGGCGGGCGGCGTGTGAGGAAGTCTAGTACGGTTGGTGCCCCTGAATCGTGCGCAAACCGCCAATTGCGATCAGAGGCTCAGGAGAGCGGACGTGGGCTCTCTGCTTTGGATTGTGCGGATGGAGGTGCAGGCCGCCTCACCAGTGAGGCGGCCTGCGAGCGCTCCGGAGGGGATGGGGGGCCGCGTTATGCTCCCATGGCCGGGTCGCTGGTGGCGGCTTGGCCGGTTTCCATGCGGCCTCCGAAATGACGGAGGAAGTCCGGCGAGGCGGTTGCGGTGACTTGCAGGTCGTACCAGTTGCCGTTCGCGCCGACGTGCCAGGTTTTCGATTGAGACTGATTCGCTTCCAGCCGAGCGGTCCACGGTTCTATGCCTCCGTAGATTGTGGATTCGACGTGAAGTTCGGTTGCGCGGTTCGATTTGTTCGCGAGGGTGAGCACGACGGACTTCGTGGCGGGCTCATAGGCGAGGCTGGCTTCGAGCGCGCCCTCGTCGCCGAGGCCGCCTCCACGATAGGCGCGGAAGTAGCCGTTTGTGCCAAAGACCTCCAGATGGTATCTGCCCTCGTCCGCGCGGGTTTGCCACTCGTCCCGCAAGGACTTTCCGGCTTCGACGGTGTAGCGCTGGGGGATACGGTCAAGATGCAAACGGTCGTAGACGTGGAATACGGTTCCCTGCGTGCCCTCGTTCTCGAAACGGAGCGCGACGTTCCCGTTGTCTAGACGCTCCGACCGCACGTGGAGGATGTATGGCAGCGCGCGCGAGGGGCGGACGCCGCGCTCCTGCCGCGGCAACTCGGGCGATAGCGGAGGATCGGGCTTTGGGCGCTTGCTGTGAATCGCGATGATTCGGGTGGAATCCGAGACATCGGGCAGGTCCGGGAACGCCTGGCGATTCGGATTGGCGAAATCGAATGCGGAGGTGAGATCCCCGCAGATGGCCCGATGCCAGGGGCTGATGGCGGGAACGCGGATGCCGAAGCGCTTCTCCAGAAAGAGCCCGACGGAGGTATGGTCAAAGACCTGGGAATTCACCCAGCCGCCTTTGCTCCAGGGGGAGACGACGTAGAGCGGGACCCGCGCGCCCAGCCCCCACGGACGCACTGGCCCGGAAATCGTATCGGCGGGGTCTCGATCTTTCCCTTCGGGATCGTAGTAGTATTCGCCTTCGACATCGACCGTGGAATCGCCCGCCAGGCTCCCATCGAGGCGGTAGGAGGGCAGCGCGGGCGGGGGGAGATGATCAAACTGCCCGTCGTTCTCATCGAAGGTGAGAAGAAAGACCGTTTTGTTCCAGACCTCCGGGTTGGCGGTGAGGGCATCGAGCACGCCGGCGGTGAATTCCGCGCCTTGCAGGGGTGAGGAGACGCTGGGATGCTCCGACCACAGCGAGGGCGGAAGCACCCAGGAAACGAGCGGCAAACTGCCGTCCTTGACGTCCTGGGCGAAGCGTTCGAGGGACCAGTGGCGCATCCCTTTCTCGTAGATGGCCGAGCCGGGTTTCGCTTCGCGAAAACTTTCAAAGGCCAGGCAGCCGTGCATGGCCCCCGTCCAGTTGTTGTTGGGGTCCTGATAGACGCGCCAGGAGACGCCGGCCTTTTCGAGCAGGTCCGGGAGGGTTGGCCAGCGGAAGGCGGAACCCTGGTAAGTATAGCCGGGTTCGGGCAACGCGCCTTTGATCCAGCAGCGCAAATTGTTCGGTTCCGAATCGGCGTCGGTGCAGTTCTCGCCGCGGGCGCAGAGGTCGGGGTTGAAGTTGGAGCCGGACCAGAAAACGATGCGGTTGGGGTCCGTTCCCGTGGTGATACTGCAATGGTAGCCGTCGCAGATGGTGAAGGCTTCGGCCAGCGCGTACTGGAAGGGGATGTCTTCCCGCCGGTAGTGGCCCATGGCGTACTTGGTTTTGAATCGCGGCCAGAACCCGAACTTGCCCTGATTCCAGGCGGCCTGGGAATCGGGGAAACCGTGCGGGGTGCCGGGCACTCGCAGGGCGCTGGTGGTTTTGGAGTCCAGGTGGTAGGGCGGAATCTCGGTGTCGCCGTCGGACTGATACCAGACCGGCTTGCCGGATTCGAGCGGGATGGGGCGAGGGTCGCCCAGGCCGCGCACGCCGCGCATTGTGCCGAAGTAATGGTCGAAGGAGCGGTTCTCCTGCATCAGGATGACGATGTGCTTCACATCCTGGATGGAGCCTTCCTGGCGCGCGGCGGGAATCGCCAGAGCGCGCTGGATGCTGGGCGGAAGCATCGAGATCGCGGCGGCCGCACCGGCCGAGCGCAATGCGGATTTGAGGAAACTGCGGCGGTCGTTGGTGGGTTTCTTGTCCATGGGGCAAATGACTCCTGCTGGCATCCGGCTGGCCTGCCAGGAAGCGGAGAAGGGCCGTGGCCGGCGCACTCACTTTGTTCGAGATTATATCGGCTTCCTTCGGGGGGGCGCTTCGGTGCGGCATGTACGGGGCGGTTCAGGGGGAGCGTGCTGTTTGCGGGGAACGCTTTGATGTGCGCGCCCCATGCCGGCGCTCGCCCCGCGGCGGATCGCGCCCCCGTGCCGGGGCCCGTGCTATCGTGGAATTCGTGCCCTTTCCGTGGAGTGTGCAGCTTGAGCGCTATGAGGGTCCGCTGGACTTGCTGCTCGATCTGATCCGCAAACAGCAAGTCGATATTTACGATATTCCGATTTTTGAGATCACGCAGCAGTACTTCCACTTCATGGAAGAGGCTGCCTCTCTCGACATTGAGCTGAGCGCGGAGTTCGTTTACATGGCGGCCACCTTGATTCACATCAAGAGCCGGATGCTGCTGCCGAGGGACCCGGCGCTCAAGGCCGAGGATGAGGCGGACGATCCTCGCGAAGAACTGGTACACAAGCTGCTGGAGCATGAGCGCTTCAAGACCGCGGCGGAAATGCTGAAGCAGAAGCGCCTGATCGAGGAGAACGTCTGGAGCAATCCGCAGATCAAGCAGTTCGCGCTGCTTGACGAGGATCCCGGCATCCAGGTGGAGCTGCTCGATCTGGTGAAGGCGCTGCAGGCGGTGGTGGACCGGGCGAAGACGCGGCCGGTTTACGAGATATCCCAGGAGCAGGTGACGGTCGGACACATGATCCGCTTCGTTTGCCAGATGCTCGGCAAGGTGAGGCACGACAAACCGCTGCTGGTGGTGGATTTGTTTGAGGTGCAGGTTTCGAAACGGGCGATGATCTGCCTGTTGCTGGCGATGCTCGAAATGGCCAAGGGCCAGGCGCTGCTGATTGTTCACGACGACGACCCGAACAAGGTGGGCGTCAAGCGGAACAGCGGCTTTGAGAGCTTCGCGGCCACCCAGGCCGCGCTGGGGAACCTGGAAGAAGACTATCATTGATCCGCGTGCCTTCTCCCCCGCGGGGGCGGGTTCGCGCGCATGCCCATTGGAATTCATGAGCGAGACCTTCACACTCCAAGTGCTCTCCAGCCACGGCGCACGGCGCATCCGCCCGACCCGGGTGCGGAACCCCCGGCGATTCGGAGAAACGATGCTGGTGCTTCCGCCGGCGCTGCGCAAGAGGGCCATTCGCAAGCGGGACCGGAAGCCGGTGCGACCGCATGCGCGGCCCCGGTTCTTTCGCGGCCGGCGGCTTTCCGGGGTGGATCTCTACGCCGCTCCTCGGATTCACGGGCTGGATGCGATCGGTGCTGGCGATCCCGGCGATTTCGGGGAGGAGATCTCGATCGACTCCTTCGCGCTGCACGCGGACGGCCCGGCCGGGGATGTGGGAGACGCGGAACTGCGGGCAACGCTGGAGGCGATTGTCTACGTTACGGACGAACCCGTTACCGCGCAGCAGATCGCGCAGGCGCTGAACCTGCCGGCCGCGAAAGTGACGGAACTCCTTGAGAAGCTGGCGGCGGAATACGCCGAGAGCCATCACGGCGTCTCCATCCGCAATGTGGCGGGTGGATTCAAGATGGCCACGAAACCAGAGTGCCATGAGGGGGTGCGCCGCTTTGTGCGGGCGCAGAAGCCGCCGCTGAAGCTCTCGATGGCGGCCCTGGAAACGCTGGCCATGGTGGCTTACAAGCAACCAATCACATCGCCCGAGATTCTGGAGATTCGCGGCGTTCAGGGAGCGGGGGTCCTCAAAACGCTGCTCGACAAGAAACTGATCACGACGGCGGGCCGGAAGAACGTGGTGGGCCGCCCGATGATGTACAAGACCACGCGGGAGTTTCTGGTTCAGTTCGGCCTGAACAGCGTGAACGAATTGCCGACGCTCAAGGAATTCGAGGAACTGAAGAATCTGGCGTTCAGCGAGGCGGACGAGATCGAGAAGGCGGAAGTGGGCAAGCCGCGATACGAGCAGTATGCCGAGCAGGCCGCGGCGCTGGATGCCTACGCGGAGAGCGGGGGCGGAGCGGGAGCCGACGAGGAGACGGGCGAGGGAGAGATTTCGTCCGCGCTTTCCGGGGAGCCGAAGGAGGAGTGATGGGGCAGGAGCGGTTACAGAAAATCCTAGCTCATGCCGGCATCTGCAGCCGACGCCACGCGGAAGAGTATATTCTGGCCGGCCGGGTGAAAGTGAACGGCAAAGTGGCGGATCAGCTTGGGGCCAAGGCGGACCCGATCGAAGACCACATCAAAGTGGACGGCAAGCTGATCAGCGTCCGCGCGGAGAAGATCATTTATCTGGCGCTGCACAAGCCCAAAGCGGTGGTGACCACCGTCGCCGACCCGGAGGGCCGGGAGACGGTGATGAAGTTTCTCCCGAAGGTGAAGCAACGGGTGTACCCCGTGGGGAGGCTCGACTATCAGAGCGAGGGCTTGCTGCTGCTGACGAACGACGGTGAATTCGCCAATCGCGTCATCTCGCCGAAGTATCATGTGCCGAAGACGTACCTTGTGAAGTCCACGGGCATGCTGAGCGAGGAGGAGGAGGCTGCCTTCGCCGAGGGCTTCGTGCTCGATGGAAAGAAGACGGCACCGGCGAGAATTCGCCTGGTGAAACGGGCGACGAATCCTTGGTATGAAGTGGTGCTCACGGAGGGGCGAACTCATCAGATTCGGAAGATGTTCCGGCATTTCGGCAAGCTGGTGGAGAAGCTCCGGCGAGTGCAGATTGGCCCGATTGAACTCCGGGGGATTCGGCCTGGCGACTATCGCCTGCTGAATTTGCAGGAGATCCGAAAATTTCGCAGGATGCTGCAACTGCCGCCAATTGTCTGACAAGTCGGCTGTCTGACGCGCCGGCTGTCTGACGCTCCGGCTGTCTGACGCTCCGGCTGTCTGGCACTTTTTGCGCTTCCGGCGATCTTCTTCCGCTGAGATCCACGCGATCTTGAGAGGGGCCGCATTTTTCGTTTCAGGTGCATCCCCGTGCCGCCGAAGAGATTCGCCGGCCGCAGATCGCATACACTTAGAGAGATCCCCCTGTGATTTTTTCTCGAAGCAAATTCACTGTTCTGCTTTGTGCAATCGGCACCGTTTTCCTTTTCACAACCTCATGCGCGTTGCGTGGCGGAGCGGGACGCGACTTTATTCCCACGCCGGTAACTCCGTTGCAGGCGGGCGACATCCCGCCGGAAACGATCCTGCTCAAGTATTTCGATCTTCAGAAGGAGCAGGGGCGGCTGGAGAATTATCAGGTGGATGTGCGGATTGTGGCGTCGCTCCCGGCCATGCACAAGAGCGGCACGCTGACGGCGACGCGCATCCTTCGGGGGGAATCCGACCTTTCGTACAAAGGCTCTTCCTTCACCGGGGACGACAGCGTGAAGGGCGATGTGATCGCGCGCTACCTGAACGCCGAGAGGGAGTCCCTCCGCCGTCCCTTAAGCATTGGCATCAACCAGACGAATTACCGCTTCACCTATCGCGGGATTGCGATGTACCTGGACCGCCGCGCTCATGTCTTTGAGGTGAATCCGAAAGACAAGAAGATTGGCCTCTACCGGGGCGAGTTGTGGGTGGACATCGAAACCAGTCAGCCACTGCGCGAGTTTGGGCGTTTCGTGCGGAACCCCTCTGTGTTTCTCAAGAACGTCGATTTCGTTCGGGATTTCCATTTGGTCAATGGCCGGGCGCTTCCGGCGCGCATCATCACGAGAATGGATACGCGGCTGGTGGGCCCGGCCGAGATCACCGTCTACTTTAGCGACTACAACTTCAATCTGCCTCCGGAGCCGAAGGAAGTGTCGATTGCCAAACCGACGCGGCCCGAGCGCGCGCGAAAGTCGCCCATCCTCGAATAGGCTTCCCGAAGTTTTTTGGGTTTGGATGGGTGGAGCCGGCGCCGGGGGTGGGGGGAGCCCCAGCTTCTCGTCAATTGCTGAATCCGGTTCGGGGGCTTCGCCCCCTGCGACCCCAGGGTTTATCGCCTTATGGCCAGCTAAGATTGCAGACGGAGCGGGAGTGTGCCCGCTCCGAGCCTATGGAAAGGGTGCAGTTGGGAATCAGTGCCCCAGAGCCTGACGGCCGCCGAAGCGCTGGCTATACCAGGCGCGGACGCTGAATTCGTTCAGGATGGTGACATCCTCGCCGTTGGGCCCGAAGGCGTCAATGGCCTGCTCGGAATGGTCAGTGTATTGGGCCTCGCCGCCGTGCTGCACCATAGGGCTGCCGATGCGCTCGTTGATGAAGCGCTGCACGGGCAGCAGCTTTGCGCCGCGGCGGTGCGGCTGGCCGTGCAGGGTCTCCACCGCCGCCAAATTCCGGTGGGCCTGCGCGATATCGATGATGTCGTAGAGGTCGTAATCGCCGTGGATGTAGTTGCCGTCGAGGAGAAGGCATCCATAGTGCTTTGAGTTCGGGTCGCTGTCGGTCTGGTAGACGCGGCCGATGAGCGGTTCCATGGATTTCCAGGCGGCAATGGCCTTGCCTTCCTTGCCCGGCTTGAAGGCGCGGGGGTGGACGCGGGGATCCACGACCAGGCCGGCCAGTTTGTAGGGCGGGCTATCGAGGTCCGCGGTCTTCGCCTTGCAATCAATGCGTTTGGGGGCGTAGCGTGGCAAGCCCACGTAGGGCAGTGACGATGGGTTCGTCCTCCGAACAAGGATCCAGCATTGGAAGTGCGCGGCGGCGTCAAGAAAAATTCGTTTATCAATAGGGCGCATAACACTCTGGGATGCGAAAAGCGGCCGGAGATCGGGTCATGCGGAGCGCGCGAGTGCCTATTTGCGGGCCTCGGCGTGGTGCGCCTCGAACCAGGCATAGGTTGCCCGCAGCCCTTCCAGAAGTGAGATTTTGGGCCGCCATCCGAGCGCGTGCAGGCGCGAGGAATCCAGGAGTTTTCGGGGTGTGCCATCGGGCCGGGAAGGGTCATACCGAATCTCTCCCGCAAACCCGGCGACCGCTCCGATGGCTTCGGCAAGTTCGGCGATGGAGATCTCCCGGCCGGTGCCCACGTTGATCGGCTCGGGCGAGTGGTAGTTTTGCATCAGGAACACGGCAGCCGACGCCAGATCGTCTACGTGGAGGAACTCGCGCAGGGCCTTGCCCGTGCCCCAAATCCCAACGGATTCCGCCCGCTGCCGGGCGGCCTCATGGAAGCGCCGGATCAGGGCGGGCAGGACGTGCGATTGCGTTTCGGAGAAATTGTCTCCGGGGCCGTAGAGATTGGCGGGCATCAGGGAGATGGCGTTCCAGCCGTATTGCAGCGCGTAGGCCTCGCACATCTTAAGGCCGGCGATCTTCGCGATGGCGTACCACTGGTTGGTGGGCTCCAGACTGGCTGTGAGCAGGCTCTCTTCCCGGATCGGCTGCGGAGCGAGGCGCGGGTAAATGCAGGACGAACCCAGGAACAGCAGCTTGCGGACGCCGTGCCGGTACGCGGAGTCAATGACGTTATTCTGAATTGCGAGGTTCTGATAGAGGAAGTCGGCGGGGTGCTGAGAGTTGGCGTGGATTCCGCCCACTTTCGCGGCGGCGAGGAAAACGTACTCGGGAGAGAGCCGCTGGAAGTAGCGGTCCACGGCGTTGCGGTGGAGCAGATCGAGTTCCTGCCGGGCGGGGGCTTGCACCTGCGTGTAGCCGGCGCTGCGCAGATAGCGCACGATGGCGCTCCCGGCGAGCCCTCGCCCTCCCGCAACCAGGATGCGTGAATCGGCTTGCATTCCTCATTAGATCGGCGGATCCGGTCATTTGCATTACAGCCACCGCCAGGGCGGGGAGCGGCAGCGCGAAGGCGCCGCGACGAGGACCGGATACCCGGCATGGTAGAGTTTCGAAGTAGAGCGATTTCAGATGCGGCGGTGCAATTTGGCCATCGCCAGAGCGGGGAGCGAGCAGAGGTGTGGAGTTTTCGTTGGATTCTTTCTTTGACCGCGGTGTGCGTGCTGCTGGGCGCACCGGTAACGCCGGCGTTTGGGCAATCGGCTACCACGGGCGCGCTGGAAGGCAGTGTCCGCAACGAGGCAGGGGCGGCGGTGCCCGGAGCGAGCGTGACCGCGCTGAGCCGGTCCACCGGGCAGCGCCATCGCGCGGAAGCGGACGGGGCGGGGACTTACCGATTCTCTCTGCTTGCGCCCGGCCTCTATGCCGTGACCTTCCAGGCCGAGGGTTTTAGGACGGCGCGGATGGAGAGCGTGACGGTGAACGTCTCGGAGGTTCCGGTGCTCGATGCCCGATTGGAGCCGGGCGATTCATCGGAAACCGCGCCCTGCAATTGCACGCTCGCGAGCGCCGCGCCTTCCACCGGAACGCTGGTTGACCAGAAGACGATCACGGCGGTGCCGCTGAACACGCGCAACTTTACGCAGGTGCTCTCGATGTCGTCCGGTTCGGCAGCCAGCGTCAATAACGCGGGCACGCTGGGGCGGGGGTCGTCGAACGTGAATGTGAACGGAAACCTGACGTCGGGCTCCTACACGATCGATGGCGCTTACTCGCCGAGCACGGTGCCCAATCCGGATTCGATCTCCGAGTTCAAGATCCAGACTTCGCAGTACGACGCGGGGTTCGGGGCGATGACGCCGAGCACCAATCTGGTGACCAGGGCGGGACAGAACGACATCCACGGGACGCTGTGGGAGTTCCTGCGCAACGATATCTTCAATGCCAATACGTTCTTCCGCAACCGGGCCGGACAGGACAAACCCAACCTGAAGCAGAACCAGTTCGGCGCGGCTCTGGGTGGGGCGCTCCGGCAGAACAAGTGGTTCCTTTTCGGGTCCTTTCAGGGGACCCGGCAGGTGAACGGCCTGGACCCCACGTCCACGGCCAACCTCATCCTGCCCGCGCTGGGGAGCGACCGTTCCGCCGCAACCCTGGCCGCGCAGTTCTGCCCGGATGCGCATCCGGCGGATGCCGCCCGTTACCGGAGTTTCGCCGGTGGCAAGCAGCTCGATTGCGCGAACCGCGGCACGGCGACAACGGCACCCATCAACCCGGTGGCGCTGCGGATTCTGCAGGCGAAGGACGGGAACGGCAACTACCTGATTCCTTCGCCGCAGACGATCATTTCTTCCGGCCCGAACGCGGGCCTGGGCTTTTCGTCGTACAGCATGCCTTCGACCTACGATGAGAATCACTGGATCGCGAACAGCGACTACGTGCTGAATGCGGCGAATACGATCTCCGCCCGGCTGTTTACATCCACGGTGGACCAATTGCGGACCTTCGGTTCGCCGGGCGGCTATCCGGGCGCGCCGGTGGTGCCGGGCTGGGGTGCTCCGCAAGCGCTGACGGCGAGCGATATCGCCACGAGCGGCCGGCTGACGACAACGCTCACGGCAAACGTGGTGAACGAGGCCAGCATGGCCTTTACGCGCAACAATACGGACGCAGTGAGCGTGGGCATGCCGGCAGCCGCCGACTTCGGCATCACCGCCGTCGATCCGCTGTTTCCGCACCCGCCGGAACTGACGGTGCTGGGTCCGCAGGGCACGTTCCGGCTCTTTGGCACGAACCCGAACGACAACCACTTCAAGACCGTGACGTATTCCTGGGCCGATAACCTTTCCTGGGTGCGGGGCAGACAACGAATTCGCATGGGCGGATTTTTTCTGAACCAGTTCAATGGGCGCGCGGATACGGGAGGCGCGAGAGGGAGAATCCGCTTTGAGACGTTCGCGGATTTTCTGATTGGACAGAGTGCCGCGGAGAACGCGAGCCCGGCCGGAAGAAGCAACATCCAGGCGGTGCAGGCCAGTGAAGGGATTGGCCCGTTCGGTGAAGTGGTATACCGCTACCGGCGTTACTATGGCGCGGCCTACGTGCAGGACGACATCAAGCTTTCGAGCGGCTTCACGCTGAACCTGGGGCTGCGCTGGGAATACATCGGCCCTTCGCTCGATACGGACGGAGCGGTGGGCAATTTTCTTCCCGAACTTGCGGGCGTGGGCGAGATTCCGCCTGCCGGAGGCACGCTGAAGGGCTACACCGTTGCCTCGAACTATAACCCCGACATGGTGAACCCGTACACCGGCAAGCCCTTCGGCCCCCCGCCCGCTGGCGTGCAGGTGCGGGATACCAAGAGCTTCTACCGGAATGGCGCTCCGAAAGACGCCTTCGCGCCGCGCGCGGGATTCGCCTGGCAGCCGTTGGGCAGTTCCGGATGGCTGGTGATCGGGGGCGGCTACGGCTGGTTCTACCAGGCACCGCCGTTCAGCGGGAACGCGAGTTCCGCACCTTTGTTTACAGCTCCGCCCTTCGCGCAAAGCTTCACCAACACGGATGCAAGCAACAGCACGTCAACTTTCGCCCAGCCTTTCCCGGTGACGACGCTGGGGTTCATCCCGCGCACGCCGACGTCCCAGTTATCCGACCGGGTTGCGGGACCCATCTACCGGCTTCCGCGGCTGCAGCAATGGAACTTCACGACGAAGATGAAGTTCGGGGCCACGTCCGTGGATCTGGGCTACGTCGGTTCTTACGGAGACCGGCTGCTGATGGCGCATGGCCTGAACCAGCCCGCGCTGGCGAGCGAGAGCAACCCAGTGAACTGCGGGTACGACGGCGATCCGGCGCACTGCATTACGACGAACACGTCAAAGAATGCGAAGCAGCGTGTGCCCGTGCTGGGGGAGACGCCGACCGCGCTGCTGGCAAGCCGCTTTGTCGGCGCATCCACGTATCACAGCCTGCAGGCGACTTTCCGCGCGCGGATCGCCGACAGGCTCTCTTTTCAATCCGCCTACACGCTTTCGAAGGCGCTGAACAACACGGATTTGAACAACGACCAGACGCGCCTCGATCTGGGCTGGGGCCGCGCTTCGTTTGACCGGACGCACCGGCTGATTACGAATTTCAGCTACGAGCTGCCTCTGCCCGCCGGTAGCACCAGATTGCGGCGCGCCCTGATGGAAGGGTGGTTCGCTTCGGGAATCGTGATTCTGCAAAGCGGTCTACCCATGACGCTCACGGACCCGAATGGCGGCGGCGCATACGGCCGGGCGGGAACTTCCACGGTCACCCTGTGCCCGCAATCGACGTACGCGGACTTGCGCACTTCGGGCGGCGTCAAGGACCGGCTGGACGGATGGATCAACACTTCGGCCATTTGCGCGGCCCCCCGCGTCGGAGCGGACGGCGCAACCGGCTATGGCAATGCCGGCAACACGATCCTCAACGGCCCCAGCCAACTGAACACCGATTTCTCGCTGGGGAAGCGCACGCGCGTGGGAGGGTTGCGGGAAGACGCGGAACTGGCCTTGCGGGTGGAGTTTTACAATGCGCTGAACATGGCGCAATTCTCGAACCCTGGAACAACGCTTGGCACGGCGAATTTCGGAGTGATCACGGGCACTTCCGTGGCTCCCCGGCTGATTCAATTTGGGCTCAAGTATCTGTTTTGATTTGAGACGGCTCGTAAGGGCGGCGCGGAAAAAGGAAAAGGCGCGCGAGATGCAGAGGGCAACTCGCGCGCCTTTTCCGGTTGGGTGGAGCTCAAAACTCCAGCTTCAGCGCGAACTGGAAGGTCCGCGATTTTGCCGCCGTGCCGGTCACGCGTCCGAAGGACGTGCTGGTGGGCGACGTGTTGGGGTTATTGAAGATCGGGCGGTTGAGCGCGTTGAACGCTTCCGCGCGGAACTGGATTTTCGCCGCTTCCGTGATGCGGAAGTTCTTGATGGCCGAGAGATCCCAGCGGTGCTGCGCGTCTCCACGCACGCCGCTGAAGCGCAGCGGGAACGTCCGGTAGTTGGACGAAAGCTGCTGGGCGGAGACCTTGTTGAATCCGGCTTCCGTATTGAACCAGCGATCCACCGACCGCTCCGAGGGGGAGAGCCGGATATCTTCCACATTGCCGATGAAGAGGGCATTTCCGAATCCGAGCGGAGCGCCGGACTGGAAGGTGATGATCCCGTTCAGTTGCCATCCGCCCATGACGAAATCGACGATGCCAGGGGCGTTGGCAAGGAACTGCCGTCCCCGGCCGAACGGAATCTCATAGATGCCGCTCATCGCGATGCGGTGCGGGCGGTCCAGGCTGCCCAGGGATTCGTAGGGGCGGGTGTCCGCCGGGTTCATGAACTCCAGCGCTTCCATGGCTTTTGACCACGTGTACGATCCCTGCAAGGTGTAGCCCTTCGAGAAGCGCTTCTCGACACGGGTCTGCAGGGAGTGATACCACGAATAGCCGATCGGCTCTTCGACCGTGATATTGCCGAACTGTGGGAAGGGCCGCAGGAGCCCGGATCTAGATGTGTTCTTTCCGTAAATGGGATCGGTTCCATAGAACGGATTGGGGAACGAAGCGCTCAGGTAGTTGATGGTGGCGTTGTCCCGGAACGGGCTAGTGCTGAGGTATTCGTTCGGCATGTTGTTGATGCCGCGATTGGTTTCCAGGCGTGTGCCCCGGTTGCCCAAATACGTGGCTTCCACCAGAACTTCACCCACCTGCTGCTGCAAGCCGATGCTGAAGCGCTGCGCATACCCGTTCAGCCGCTTGGCCGTGTAGACGGTGAAGCCCTGTCCGAGGTTGGTGGAGAGGCCGCCCGCGGCCCCGGCCGGCTTCAAGAGGCCATTCGGGAAGGGGTTGGCATTGGTGGCGATAAAGGTGAGCCCGCTGTCGAGCGAAGCCTGGATGGGCGTCGCTTGCGAGAAGCCGGTCTGGCGCGCCGTGGTCGTGTTGATGCCAACGAGGTCGTAGAAGATGCCGTAGCCGCCGCGAACGACGGTTGTCGGCCGGACGGCCCACGAGAAGCCGAAGCGCGGCAGAAAGTTATTGGTTTCGGTCTTGAACGGGCTGCGGCCAAGTCCGCCGCTGTTGACGAAAGTCAACCCGCCCTTGGCGCTGAAATCCGCGACCGCGAGTTCCGGGATGGGGTTCTTTGCGTAGTTCGCTTTTGCCTGCGCCTCCACCGGGCTGGCCGAGGAATCGTCGAAGGTGCCGTTCAACCGGTTGAAGCGCTCCGTGAGAGGCGATTCGCGCTCGTAACGAAGGCCGAAGTTCAGGGTGAAGTTCCGCGACAGTTTGAAATCGTCGTGGAAATAGAGGCCGTAGTATCGGCCCTGCAAGGCCGAGCTTGCCGGGACACTCATCGAGCCGCCGGGGATGCCGAAGAGCATCGTTGCCAGTTCGAGCCCGATGGGGGGAACGGGCGAATTGTCGAGCGGCCCGCGCGTCCAGGCGCTGCTGAACGAAAAATTGGGCGATACCGCTTCCTGGTAGCGATTCTGGAATGCACGGTCAAGACGCGTATCGATGCCAAACTTCATGCTGTGGTCACCCGACAGTTTCGTGAAGTTGGCGCTCAGCATGTGCGTGATGCTGGATTGGGTGCCATCGCCGCTTTCCCAGGGGGCGAGCCCGGAGTACGCGCCAATCGCCGTACGGGGGATGGTTGCGAGGGATTTATCCACAAGGCCAGTGAGGGCGCTGGAGAAGCCGAGGCTCGCGAGATCGATGCCTTGCGATACGCGGTGCTCCGGGAAATCCTGGTTGGTGAGCCCATAGCGCAGGTTCAAAAGCAAGGAGGGCGAGAAGACGATCACCTGATCGAGCGCCAGTCCGCGATTGATGCGGTTCAGGATGAGCGCGCTGGCGCGGTTGTCGAAATAGTCGTTTTTGTCCTCTTCCCAGAAGTCATAGTGGAAGCGGAAGAAGATGCGGTAGTTTTCGCTGACGTTGTGGTCCACGCGCCCGAGATGCACGTAGTAGTCTTCCTTTGACCGGAGATTGCCGTTGAAGTAGTTGTTCCGGAAATCCTTGGTGCCCAAGGTGTTGGACTGAGGATAGAAGCCCAGCAGCTTCATGGCGACCGGGTCCAGCCGGGCCTGGGGAATGAGGTTGTTGGGGAGGGGCTGGCGGCTGAATCTGCCGCCCGCGGCGGGCGCGATGGTGGCGGGGTCGTAAATCTGATAGATGCTTCCCACGCTAAGCAGGTCAGAGAAATCGCCCTGGCGCTGAAGCGCCGTCGGGACGGTGCCGGTGAAATTGCCGGGGACGATCCACTTGTTCGCTTCCCAGGCGTAGAACCAGAAGGTCTTGTTGCGGCCGTCGTAATACTTGGGAATAAAGACCGGCCCGCCGGCGGAAGCTCCGTAGCGGTTGTCCTGATACACTGGCTCTTTGGTTCCCTTGGCGTTGCTGAAGAAATCCGGCGCGTCAAAGGCATTGTTGCGCACGAACCAGTGCAGTTCGCCATGGAGCTGATTGGTTCCGCTCTTCGTGCTGACGTTCATCACGGAACCGAGCGTGTGGCCAATGCTGGCGTCGTAGGTGGACGTCTGCATTTTGAACTCCTGAATCGCCGTCTGGGGCGGGCTGAAGGCGACGCGCGCATTCCCGCCGGCGGCGAAAGTGTTCGACACGCCGTCGATCTGGAACTCGTTGTTGTAGGTGCCGGACCCATCGGTGGATACCTGCGAACTGCCGTTGTTGAAGGCGGGTTTGCGGTCCCGCATGTTGGTGCCGTTCACGACGCCCGGCGTGAGCAGGGCCAGTTCAAAGGGGTTGCCGGCGAGCGTGGGCAATTCCACCAGACGGCGCTCATCGAGCACCTGGCCGAGCGACGGGGTGGTGGTGTCGAGCACGGGTGCCGCGGCCGTTACCTCCACGGTTTCGGTGACCTCACCGATCTGGAGCGAGATGTTGATTTCCGTTGTCTCGCCGATGCGGACCTGCACGCCGTCCCGCGACGAGCGTTTGAAGCCCTGCAGCTCGGCGGAGAGCGTATACATTCCCACGAGTTGGAACGGAAGGGCAAAACGGCCGGCCTCGTTGGTCCGGGCACTCGCCACCACTCCGGTTGCATTGTTAATGGCGCGGACTTCCGCGCCCATGATGGCTGCGCCAGTTGCGTCGGTCACTGTGCCGACAATCGTTCCACGCGGGTCCTGGGCCATCGCTGCGATGCACAAAGTGAGCATGCACAGCCATGTGCCGATCCGTTGAAAAAGCAAACGCCGATTCATCAAAATTTCGGCCTCCCTGAAGCAAATTCGGCGAGCCCGCCTCCAATGATTTGGCAAGGCTCACCATTCCATTTATATCGTTTAACGAGGCCAATTCAAAGCCAAAGATTCTTAGAAACAGAGAATCGAATCAACAACTTGCGGGAGAATCTCCACCGGGGTGGCCGGGATTCAGATCGCGAGCTTCTATCTTTATGAATTAATTGCAATTAACGGAATTGGGCAATGCGATGGACCATTTGCCCACTTTGGGGGAACGAAACATTAATTTTTACAAATAAATGGCAGTGCGACGGAGATGTTCCGTCTGGCTGGCGCGGCGTCCCGTGCGGGAAGCGGAACCCGCCGGGAGGCGATGCTCGAAGGAGTGCGGGGCAGAACCGCCGCTTCGGCCGCATGGCTCTACTTCGGGAGCAGGGAAAGGACGGCCTTGGTCGGGTTGGGAATCACGTGGGCGGCGATTAGTTTACCGAGGCCCTCGACCTTGGCCTTCCCCGCTTCGATGGCGGCGTTCACGGCGGCGACATCGCCCTTGATGACGACGGTGATGTAGCCGCCGCCCAGCTTTTCGCGGGCCAGGACGTCCACGTTCGCGGTCTTGCACGCGGTGTCAATGGCCTCGAAAATGGCGGTAAAGCCCTGGGTCTCAATCAGGCCGACGGCGAATCCGGCTTGCTCGTTCATACGCTCTTTTGTTGACTCCCTGGCCGGGACTTTCACCACGGCCTGTTCCATCAAGGGGTTGAACTCGGGCGGCGCATCCCATGCGGGGCGTGCCGCCGGTTCGGGGTTCGGAATCGTGAGCATCGTGGAACGCACGCACATGGCGTCCGCCACAGCCTTGCCCGCGTCGAGCGAAGTGCGCACCGCGCCGAGCGGCCCCGCGATCTTGATCATCGCCCCTGCGAGGTCATTGAACTCCACTTGCAGCAGACGCACGCCGGCCGATTTTTCGAGCGTATCGAGCACCACCATCGAGGCGCTCCAGCCCACGACCTCCGCCAGCCCGAGCGCCTCGCTCACAGGACGCCTCTCTGCCGCAGGATATCGAGAACGTCAAAGACGATTCTTTCCACATCCGATGCCGGAGTGGGGCCGTTCTTCGCGCTGGCAGCGGGAACGGGGCAGCCCGACGGCGGCGGAGGCGCAAGGCCCACGCCCGAAACCAGACACTGCAGCACGTCCTTGAGCCGGGCGCGTTCGGAAGCCTGGCTTTGGGTTTGCGGCTGCCGTGAACGCCCAAAGTCGAAACCGCGCATCTCCACGCCGGCGCGAAACCCATCCGGAAATTCGAACTGGTAGAGCATTAGATCGAACAGTTCGAGGATGCGCCGTTGCAGTTCCATGGCCGAATCGAACTGGCCGGCCGCCGCCAGGTCGTAGAGCCGCCGCATGAGTTCCGGCACCACGTTCGAAGCGGCATTCGTGCCCCCGTCCGCGCCCGCCACCAGCATGGGCACCAGCACGCAATCCCAGCCGGTGAGGAAAGTGAAATCCGGACGGTGGGGCCGCACGGCCGAGATCATTCGCATCATCAGGGCCACATCGCCCGTGGAATCCTTGATGCCGGTGACTCTGTCGAATTCGGACAGACGCTGGAGGGTGGGCACGTCGATGGGGCTGGCGAACATGGGGATGTTGTAGAGCGTGACATCGATGGGGGAATGGAGGGCGATCTC
>JBDIBK010000085.1:0-18518 GCA_039812845.1 Bryobacterales bacterium | reverse complement strand
GTGCTCGACGGCTGGGGGATGCCCGTCCCCGGCGCTGCCGTCAGTTTCCGCCTTCCGGAAGCGGGGCCGGGCGGCGCGTTCCTGAACGGACTCAGCACGGAAGTGGCGATTGCGGATCGCGAAGGCAAAGCGGCCGTCCAGGGCTTCGATTGGCGTCCGGAAGCCGGCACCAGTTTTCTCCATGTAATCGCCGCCTACGGCGACATCCGGGCGGGGGCGATGGTGGAGGTGCAGTTGGGCCGCAAGGTCAATCATCCGCCGCCAGCCGTCTCGGCAACGGGCGCGGCGGGGCCGGCCGAGCCAACCCCCGCGCCGTCCACCGCGCCAGCCAGCATGCCGCCCTCCGCATTTTCCCTGCCGGAGGAAAGTCGCGTCGTGCGGCAAACCGCCGCGCCAACCGGTGAGCCGCCGCAAGAGCGGAGTTCCGGGAGAGCGGCGACCGGCCAAAACAGAACGAAATCCCAAGTTTCATCGCCCGTCGCGAGGGCGGCCGCCCCAAACCCCGCCGCCCCTAACCCCGCCGTGCCTAACCCAGCCCCACCCGCGCCGCGCGAAACAGTGCCATCCGCGCCGCCCGCCGATTACCAGGCCCCGGGCGTCAACGAAAGCGGCGCCTACGTCACGGTGAAGCGCAAATCCGGGGGGAGCGGGAAGCTGATGCTGATTCTTGTGGTGGCGGCTGCCGCGGCCGGTGGTGCCGTGGCGGCCGTGGCGGGAAGCGGCGGTTCCGCGCCCAGTGGAGGGAACGGGTCCGGCGGAACGGCGACCGGCTCGATCGCCATCGGCAGCCCCAGTATCTCTGTCACAGGGGGCGCAAACTGATGCGAGCGCTCTGGCTGCTGCTGCTTCTGCTGCCCGTTCCGGCTCTCCGGGCAGAATTGCAGCTATGGCTGGTGGGGGCCACCAAAGACCCGCTCACCTGGAATCCAGTACCCGGCGTCCAGCCCGTGCAGGTGAACAACGGCGCAACGCTCGAAATGAGTGCGATCAGCCAGGTGCGCGAGAACGACATCCTGGACCTGCGCTTTGAGCTGCGCAACACGCCCGGCAGCCCCGCGGTGACGGTGAGCACGTTTCGCATTCAGCAAAGTGGTTCGTCGCAGGCTTTCATCCCGCTGTGGAAAACCCTGCCGGGGGCGCTCGCGGGTGGGGCCAAGTATACGTTTGAGGTTCGCTATCTGCCCCCGAAGCCGCAGGTCTACGAAGCCATTCTGGTAGTCGACAACATGGTGTTCACGCTGCGCGGTTCCGCCTCCGGACGCACCGTGATGCTGGAAATGGACACGCTGGGGCAGCGCCAGCTCATCAACGGCTCCACCTCGGATTTTGGCAATGTCCGGTTGGGCGAGAGCTACATCAAGAGCTACCGCATCGTGAATGGCACGGGTGCGCCGTTGATTATCGCTCCCCCCGCTCTGCAGGGGGAGACCGCCTCGTTCTTCCTGCTCCAGACCCCGGAAAGCAATCGAACCGTTCCCCCGGACGGTCTTTACGAGTTCAAAGCCGAATTCCGTCCCGCGCGCACCGGCTTGATCAACGCCACCCTCAGCGTGGATGGCCGCGCCATCAAACTCGTGGGCAATGGCCTCGAAGGTGTGGTGCCAGATTTCCGCCTGCTGCCCTCGGCCGCGGACGTAGAGAGCGCGAGCCAGGCAGACGCGCGCATCGAACTGGCTTCCGCGGCGGCGCAGCCCGTAAACGGCACGCTCACGCTGATCTTCGAAGGGGACGTCGGCGGCATGCCGGACGACACGAACATCCGTTTCATCGCGACGGGCAACCGAAGCATTGCCTTCACGGTGCCCGCCGGTGCCACCAAAGCCCAGTTCGCGGGTGGGTCCAATGAAGCTGCCCGCTTCCAGACCGGCGCTGCCTCCGGAAAAATCCGTCTGGTGGCCAAACTCGGCCAGTGGGAACGCTCCGCCCAATTGAACATCCGCTCCGATGCGCCCAAGCTCACCTCAGGCAGTCTGCAGCGCGGCTCCGGCACCCTCACCGTGAATGTGAGCGGGTTCGACAATATGCGAACGGCTTCCACCGCCGTCTTCTTCTTCTTCGACACCAATGGGAAGCAGATTGGCGGCGCGTCGGGCATCGAGGCCACGGTCGGCGACGTCTTTGGCACGTTCTTCCGCGCTTCCACTACAGGCGGTGTCTTTCAGTTGCGCGCGGAGTTCCCCGTCCAGGGCGATGTCAGCGCCATCCAAAGCGTCCAGGTGGCTCTAAGGAATTCGCTCGGCCTGTCTCAGAGAGTCACTGCCCGGTAGGGCGGCCGCCGCACTGGAATCGGCACCGCCCCGGTTTGCCCGCGCGCGAGGCGCGCATTGACAGCGGCGCGGTTGCTTTGTTCCCCTGGATGTAGCCTCATCCTATGCGTTACCTGTTCCGAAAAGCGGTGCCGGAAATACGCCGGGTCCTGCTTGTGGAGAGCGGACCCCGCACGCTCTCAGAGCGTTTTCTGCCCGTTCTTCGAAAGGTTTGCGGAGAGGCCGTCGAAGTGGATCTGTTCACGTGCCTGCCGCCCCCGCCGCCCGGTTCCATGCCGGGAGTTCACAACGTGTACCGCAGCCAGGATTACCTGGGCCGCCCTGGGCGATTGCTGCTGCTCAAGACCCTGCGGGCCAACGGCTACCGGGGCATGGTGATGTTTTGCGCGGATTCCCCGCTGCTCTTCCGCTCGAAATGGGCGCTGGCGCTGCGCCTTCCCGTGAAAGTTCTTATCGCCAACGAGAATGCCGATTGCTACTGGCTGGATACGGGCCATTGGCGCAGCGCCCGCGGCATGCTGGCCGGGCGCTACGGGCTGCGCGGCTCCGCGCCGTTCCGCATGCTGGGTCAAGCGCTGCTGTTCCCCTTTGTGCTCGCCTGGCTGCTGCTCTATGCCCTTGTCGTTCACGCCCGGCGCGGCTTGCGGCTGCTTTTCGGATGGCAGCCCTCCTCCCGCGCTTCTTAGCAACGCACATGCCGCATGGATCGCGCGGGGGCGGCTTCGCGAGTTTTCGGCCGGAGGAAGGCACTACACTGGTAGTGGTGGCGCTCACGGGTTGTGACGCGCTTCCCTCCTTCGTTCTTCCCAGGAAAAGCGGAGGCTGCAACGCCGGAACATCAAGGGACGAGGGGTGGCATGAAGGCAATCCAGATTCATCGGCACGGAGGCCCGGAAGTGCTGGCCATGGGCGACGTGCCCGTGCGCGAGCCGGGCGACGGCGAATTACGGATTCGCGTCCATGCGGCCGGAGTCAACTTTATCGACGTCTATCACCGCTCCGGCCTCTACAAGAACGCCCTGCCATTCACCCCCGGCGTCGAAGGCGCGGGCGTCGTGGAGGCCGTGGGCGCGGGCGTGGAGGGCTTCGCCGTGGGGGATCGCGTTGCCTGGTGCATGAGCCCCGGCGGCTATGCGGAGTGCGCGAATATCCCGGCACGCACCGCGGTGAAACTGCCGGATGCCGTGAGCTTCGATCTCGGCGCCGCGGCCATGCTGCAGGGGCTCACCGCCCACTATCTGGTGAAATCCACCTTCCCGTTGCGGGTGGGTCACGTGGCGCTCGTCCACGCGGCCGCGGGCGGCGTCGGCTTGCTTCTGGTGCAGATGGCCAAGGCGATCGGGGCCACGGTGATCGGCACCACTTCCACCGAGGCCAAGGCAAAGCTCGTGAGCGATGCCGGCGCGGACCACGTGGTGCGTTACACCGAAACGGATTTCGTCGCCGAAGTCCAGCGGCTAGCTAATGGAAAAGGCGTAGATGTGGTGTACGATTCCGTGGGGGCCACTACCTTTGAAGGCAGCCTGAAGTGTCTGCATCCCCGCGGCATGATGGTTTCTTTCGGGCAATCGAGCGGAGCGGTGGAGCCGATTTCGCCGCTGATCCTCTCCACCCACGGATCGCTCTATCTCACACGCCCGAATCTCGCCCACTACATGCTCGACCGCGCCGAGGTGGAATGGCGATCGGGGGAGCTGTTCGGAATGCTCGCCGAGGGGAAGCTGCAGGTTCGCGTGGACACCCGTTTTCCCTTGGCCGAAGCGGCCCAGGCGCAGACAGCGCTCGAATCCCGCAAGACGGCCGGGAAACTCATTCTGATTCCCTGAACGGCCGCCCGCGAGTGTGATATCTTTCGAGCGTACGAGGTATATTCTGATGTCTTTTTCCTCTTTTTCTCGCCGTTCGCTCCTGGCGGGTCTTTCCGCCGCTCCGGTGCTGCTGAATGCGGCCGGAAAGAAGGTCCCCATCGGTCTGGAACTGTATTCCGTCCGGGACATGATGGCGAAGGACGAAGTGGGAACCGTGAAGCAGGTCGCCGCGCTCGGCTATCAGTGCGTCGAGTTCTACGGTCCCTATTTCCAGTGGACTCCGGCCCAGGCCAAGGAGCTTCGCAAGGTGCTGGATGACACGGGAATGAAGTGCCACTCGACGCACAACGCCGCGTCGAATCTGAAGCCGGAGAATCTTCCCAAAGCGATCGAACTGAACGGAATCATCGGCAGCAAGATGGTGGTGATGGCCAGTTCGGGCTTGCCGAAGGCGGAGCAGAACCTCGACGGTTTCAAGAAGGTGGCCGAAGCGCTGAGCGCCGCGGATGCGATCCTCAAGAAATCCGGCATGCGCGCCGGATACCACAATCACGGTCTGGAGTTCACCGTGATGAACGGGTCCCGGCCCATGGATGTGATCGCGAAGAACACCCCGAAGAGCGTCGTGCTGCAGCTCGATGTGGGCACCTGCGTCGAGATGGGGCAGGACCCGGTGGCCTGGATCAAGCAGAATCCGGGGCGGATTCGCTCCATTCACTGCAAGGAATGGAGCCCGGATAAGGGCTACAAGGTTCTGTTTGGCGACGGCAAGGCACCCTGGAAAGCGATCTTTGCCGCGGCCGAAAGCGTCGGCGGCATCGAGTTCTACCTGATCGAGCAGGAAGGCTACAGCACGCCTTCGCTCGAAGCCTCCAAACTCTGCCTCGAAAACTACAAGAAGCTGCGCGCCTAAGGCGGCGGACGAATCAATTGAAGGAAAGCGGACCCGCCCCGAAAGGACGGGTCCGCTTTCCTTTTGCAGGCTGCCGAAACTGGCGGAACCGGAACGGGAGTGCTCCGGGAGGCGGCTTAACTCACCACGGCCTGGCTGACATGCCTTACGGTGGCGATCACGCGCTCATAGTTCATGCGCAGCGGCCCAAGCACGGCAAGGCGGGTCAGAGAGCCGTCGGCCAGCCGCACGTTGGTGCCGATCAGGCTGAAATCGCTTAGCGCCGAATGAATATCATGCAAGCCCACCTGCACGGCGATTCCGTCCTGGCTCGACGAGAGGAAGAGATCCAGCAGGCGCAGCAGGCGGGATTTCTCCTCCAGGGTCTCGAGCAGGTGCTTCAGCTTCTCGCGCGTAACGTGGAGTTCGAGCGCTACCAGGTGCGATGCGCCTTCGGTGAAGACTTCGGGGTCCAGGTCGATCGTGAGCATGCCCATCCGGTGAAACAGGCTCAGGCGCGTCAATAGCCGGTCGTAGACGGCGCTGTCGTCCGCCAGCCGCCGTTCGAGTTCGGCGCGCGCATGGAGCAGGGAAAGCCCGCTCAAATGGTGGTTGACGTAGTTGCGGATGCTGTTGAGTTCATCCTGGGAGATGGGTTCGCCCAGGCTCACTACCTTGTTGTGGACCGCCTGATCTTCCGTCACCACCACAATCAATACGCGGCTCTCTCCAAGAGACACGAGTTCCACGCAATCGAGCGTGGCGGAAAACGACGGGATCGCCGCGGCGATGCCCACGTTCCGCGTCATCCCGGTGAGGATGTGGCAGGTCTGTTCGGTCCGCTCCGCGGCGCTGGACGAACCCGAGAGCTGCGTCCGCAGCCGGTCCAGTTCGGCCACCGGGAAATTGCGGGGCGCGAGGCTCTGCACGTACCGCTGGAAGGCCTTTGCCGTGGGCACGCGCCCGGCGGAGGTGTGGGGCTGTTCCAGGTAGCCCGCGTCCACGAGGTCCGCCATCACATTGCGGATGGTGGCGGCGCTCAGGTTGTCCCGCCGTGCCCTGGAGATGGCGCGCGAGGCCACGGGCTCGCCCGTGGAGATGTACTCACGGACAATCGCCTGTAGTATTTCGAGGCTTCGCGTGCTTAGTTCGGACGTTTGCTTCATCTCTCCCCACCCAACGCCGTCGCGGCGGAAAGGACACGAGATCTTCTCTTGATTATAGGAAACGGTACTGTACGGGACAAAGTCTCGTCAAGAGGAAGAGGAGAGGAAACTTCCGGGAAGCCTCTGATTTCTAAAATGCAAAACTGAATTCGCCCTGGATAAAGGTCCAGCGGTCCTTGGTTTCGGTGGCGGGAAGGTCGCCCAAAGGCTGGCCGTTCGTGTTCCCCCTCACCACCTTCGAACTCATGCCAACCCAAAAGTTGCGGCCGCGGTTCAGCGCCCCGCGAAAGCCCACCAGGCCGTAGTATCCCCAGCCGCTGCGGGAACTGCAAACCGTGCAGGGTACGCGGAAATAGTCGCTCGGCTGCCGCAGGACCTCCGAATAGCGCATGTAATTGCCGCCGCCGCCGCCGAAGACTTCGAATCGGCCCGATTCGCCCAGCGGGAGAATCGCGCGCCCGCCAAAGGGCACAAAATACTGCCGGTCGTTGATTTCGAGAAGGCCCAGTTGGTCGTCCCGTACGAAGGTCCGGATGTCGGCTGCCCCGAACGCCGTTTCAAAACCCGTATCCAACTGGAAATTGCGGGTGAAACGATAGCCGAAGCCGACGTTCAGGTTGGGCGCGGTCGTGAACCCAACTTTCAGGTCTTGCTGGGGAACCGCCGCCCCGGCCCCGACCGTGATGTTGTACTTCCCAAAGAAATCCTGGCCGAAGGCCGGCAGTCCAAGCCCGGCAACGCCGAGGAAGATCCAAAGAATGGCGAGATGATGGTGTCGCATGGCTATCTATAGAGGGATACGCAGCTCACACTGTGTTTTGTTTCAAGCATTTTTGTGAGCGAGCGCAGCGCCCCAGCGTGCCCCGAAGAAGGCGCAAGGCCGATTCGGATCCGGGTGCGCCGCCGTATTCTGCTTGCCTCGTGGGCCGCGGACCGCGACGAAACGCGGTCTACTTGTCCTTGCCGCGCAGCGGCGTCTTGAGCAGCCAGAGCGCGCCGAGAAACGCCAGCAGCGCCGCCAGGGCGAAGTAAATCGCAAAGCGGAATTCGCCTTCACCGGAAAACCGGTAGTTCGTGAGGAAGTAGCCATTCACGATCAGATAGGCGATCACCACAGTCCACACCATGTAGATAATCCGCAGTTTGCCTTTGAACGCCAGAATCACAAAGAGAAGCCCACCCAGCCCCAGTGCGGTCAGCCATCCAACCAATTGGCTGCCTTCCCAGGGGAGCATGCCGAGTTTGAGCCCGGCGCTCGCGGATAGGTGGCCCACAATACCGAGCCCCAGCATCAGCAAGGAAAGCAGGAGATGAAACAGCAGGCTGTAGATTCGAACCAGCAATGAGATTACCTTCACAGGTGGCCTCCAAGAAATTGACAACTCATCAGCTTATCAGGCGAATTGCCGCTGCGGTAGCTGAAATCGCAATCCAGCCGCTTCGCGACCGCAAATCGGCAAACGTCCATTCTTCCACCGCTTCCGGCGAAAGGGAAGTGCGAACGGCAACATTTGTTGCCGTAATTGCCCAATTTTCGCGTCCTTCGCGCTGGCGCGTCGAACGGTTTCCTTCGGTCTCGGGAATGGGGATTCACTCAAATCGTCATCGAAAGGAACCCGCCGTCTACCCGCAGGATGGAACCCGTCACGAACGAGGAAGCCTGTTCCGAAGCCAGGTAAATCGCCGCTCCCACCAGTTCCGAGGGTTCTCCGAAGCGCTTCATCGGTGTGTGGCCGAAAATGGAGGCAACCCGCTCTTCCGTCAGTATCTTGCGATTCTGCGTGGCCGGGAAAAACCCCGGAAGAATCGCATTGACGCGGACCCTGAAAGGCGCCCACTCCCTGGCCAGGAACTGCGTAATCTGGTTCACGCCGCCCTTGGTGACTCCATACGTGAACACCCTGGAGAGCGGCGGGCCCGAAGAGGCGGAAGAGATGTTGATCACCGAGCCTCCGCGCCCGGACTCCACCATTCCCTTGCCAAAAACCTGGCAGGCCAGAAACACGCCCTTCAGGTTGATGTCGACGATCCGCTGCCACTCTTCCTCGCTGATGTCGAAAAACGGCGTCGCGGAGTTCACTCCGGCGGCGTTCATCAGGATGTCTACGCTGCCCAGTTCGCTGTTGATGCGTTCGAGAGCGCGCTCGAGGTCTGCCTTGCTGGTGCAATCGGCCTTCACGCCGATAGCCTTGCATCCCAGCGCCTGAATCTCGGCCGCGCGCGCATCCACGTTCTGCTGGTTGCCGCTCAGAATGGCCACACTCGCACCAGCCTTGGCGAAGCCGGTCGCCATCTCTCCCGCGAGCACGCCCGTGCCTCCGATTACAACCGCATTTTTCCCCTCGAGCGAATACATATCGAGGAAACTCATGGACACTCTCCTTAAGATTGCTTCATTCCGGATGGGCGGGCGCGGAACGCTCCGCCACCGTCCGGCAGCGTCGGATAGGCGCGCTAAATCGTCTTGGTCACCTTGCTCAGCGTGCGCGGCGCATCCGGGTCCAGCCGCTTGTGCTCCGCCAGGCAGGCGGCAAACATCTGCGCCGGAATGATGTAGGGAATCGGCGTAAACAGGTCTTCCGGCAACTGCGGATCGCGGACGACATCGCTCAGCACCAGCTTCCGCTCCGGGGCTTCGCGCAGGTCCGCGTTGCCATCGTCGGTGATCACAAGCGTCTCGGCGTTGAGGGCGCGCAGCGAGTTGAGCATGCCGGCGACGCTTGCCGAGGAAACGCCGGGGGGCGCAAACAGAAACACGGGAAAATCCCGCTCCACCATGGCGATGGGGCCATGATGGAAATCGGCGATGGAAAACCGCTCGGTGACGACGTAGCAGGTCTCCATCAGCTTCAGGGCGAACTCGAATACGTTGGCGTAATTGATTCCGCGCCCCATCACCACTCCATGCTCCATGAAGCGGTAGCGGCTGGAAATCTCCCGCACCTGATCGTAGAGCCCCAGCGCGCTGGCGGCGCTCATCGGGATGGCCCGCAGATGGTCGGGCGTCAGATTGGCCCCCAGCGCATAGGCGAGCAGGTAGAACGCCATCAGTTGGCCGGTGTAGGTCTTCGTGGCGGCGACGCTCAGCTCCCGGCCCGCGCGAACCAGGATCATGTTCCCGGCCAGCTTGGCCATGCTGCTTTCCGGCTCATTCGTGATGGCCAGCGTCTGCGCTCCGGCTGCCTTGGCGTTCTCCAGCACGATATTGATGTCGGTGGATTCCCCCGATTGAGAAACCGCCACCACCAGAGCGTCGCGGAGATCGAGACGCGCGCCGTAGAGCGTGTAGATCGACGGGGCGGCGAGAGAGACGGGGATGCCCGTGCCGATCTCAATCAGATAGCGGGCGAACTGGGCGGCGTTGTCGGAGGTGCCCCGCGCCGCAAGCACGACAAAGCGCGGCCGCTTCGCGGCGAACTGCCGTTTCAGTTCCTCCACATTGGGAAGTTCTTCAAGCAGCGTCCGCTCGATGGCTGTCGGCTGCTGTCGGATTTCGTCGAGCATCTTAGACATGCAGAGTCAAGGATATCAAAGCCTGAAACCGAAGCCCAATGCTTTGGCCGGCCGGTGACGCCGATCCCGCAATGTGGAGCTTCGCGCGGCGCTCTCCGTCGGCGGGCGGGGTCAGCGGCTGAACTGGAGCGAATCCACCATTCGCTCGAACGGGGCGCTCAGTTGCTCGAATCGGCGGTCCGGCGCCACGAACACCATGTAGAAAAGCCCTTCCGGGCGGGGGACCGTGAGAAGCATCAGGCGCTCCGCGCCGCCATACGGGGACTGGCCGTAGAGCGTCGTGATCAGCCCAGGGTTGCCGCTTACGCTAACCCGGCGCTGCCCCCCGCGCGATCGAATGGAGCGGTCGAGCCCGGCCAACTGGTTCACGAGTTCCCCGGTCGCCTCCTCCAGGTTGCTCGCGAATTGGGGCTGGTAATAGCTCATTACCACACCGTAGCCAAGGGACGCCCCGGTGCGCGTCTGCACCAGCCCTTGCCGGGGCGCCACGGTGACCGTGCTGGAGGATTGGTCTCCGAAGACCTGCCAGCCCGAGGGCCGCGCCACCTGGAACGTGCGGGCGCGCAAGGTCTCCACGGCTCCGGATGGGCCTTCCGTGGGAGTCTGGCTCCGCGCCAAGGCTTGCTCTTTCGATGGCGGCTTCGGCAGTTGCGCCACCAACCGCTTCGCCTCGGCAAAGTTGCCCACGGACGTGTCAAACTTCCTGGTGATCGAGGCGGGCAGCGCCCGGATCTCCGCCTGCACCTTGGTCACGCGGTTCCCTGGATCCGGGTGCGACGACAGAAACTGCGGCGGACGCGAGCCGCCTTGCTCCTGCAGCTTCTCAAAGAAGTTCGCCATCTCGATGGGGTTGTAGCCGGCTTCGGCGAGAATTCGCGTGCCCAGCGCGTCGGCCTGGTTTTCCGCATCGCGGGAATACTTCATGATGACGGAGTTTACGCCCAGCCCGAGGCCGATCTGTGCAATCTGGTCCACGACGCTGTCCTGCCCGATCGCCATTCCGGCAAGCACGGCGGGGAGCTGAATGAGGCTCGCCTTGGAGGCCTGGTTGGTGCCGTGCCGCAGCGCGACGTGAGCGATCTCATGCGCCAGCACGCCCGCAACCTGCGCTTCGTTATCCGCCGCTTCAATCAAGCCGCTGTTCACAAAGATCGGCCCTCCGGGCAATGCGAACGCGTTGATCGATGGCTCGTTGATCAGCGTGAACGAATAGGGGTAGTCGCCGGCCTCCGGCTGGGCCGCGAGCTTCTTCCCGATCGCGCCGATGTAATTCTGAAGCCAAGGGTTCCGAACGACGGTAACCTGTTTCCGCACTTCGGCGGCAGCCTGACGGCCCAGCTCGATATCCTGCTCCTTCGAGTAGACGTTGAATCCCGGCTTAATGGGATCCCCCGGATGACGGCCCGCGCATCCCGCGAGCAGCAGAGCGGCGACGAGCGCGGCCATCCATGTCCGGCACGGACTGCCGGGGACCCTAAATCGCATTCGAAGCTGCCTCCCCTTCTCGTAGGAGGACAGACCGGAAATTTCGTTTCTCGCCGGGGCGGTTGCTCACTCGGAAATCGAGGTCCCCGCGGGCGGTTCTCCCAAGCGGAATCGCGGACCATTTTGCGCCGAAATCGCCGCCTCGGCCCTGAACCTGGGGTTCGGGAAACATTCCTTCGCCATCCGGGTCTAATTCCACCGGAAGGCGGTAGTATAGAGACATCGGTACTGCCCCATTCTGGACGGTAAAAGAGCCCATGTCGAAACAGCCGGATGCATCTCCCAGCCTCAATAGCTGGCTGGAAGAGGAAATGTATAGCCAGTTTGTGAACGGCCAAACCTCCATGGACGACGCCTGGATTCGGATCTTTCGCGATCCTCACTATGGCGAGACGCACAATGGCGGTTCGGAGGCCCATGCGAACGGCACCGTCAGCGGTGCCGCCCCGTCAACGAACGGCCATCCGGTGATGCCCCCCGCCGATAGCCCCGCCGCCGCTCCGGTAGCTTCGGCCGTGCCCGCCTACAAACCCACCGCTGCCGAAGAAGTGGAGGCAATCCGCGGCGTCGCCGGCAAGATCGCGCTGAACATGGATCTCAGCCTTACCGTTCCCACGGCCACCTCCCAGCGTGCCGTGCCGGTGAAGGTGATCGACGAGAACCGCTATTTCATCAATCAGCACCAGACGCGCTACGGCCAGGCCAAGGTGTCCTATACGCACCTGATCGCCTGGGCCATCGTGCAGGCGCTCAAGAAGACGCCCTCGCTGAACGATGCCTACACCGTGGTGGACGGGGTCCCGCACCGAATCTTCCGCAAGCAGATCAACCTCGGAATCGCCGTGGACGTGGAGGGGAAGGACGGCAAGCGCTCCTTGCTGGTGCCCAACCTCAAGAACGTCGGCGAGATGAATTTCGCCGACTATTTGCGCGCGTTCTCCGATATGGTGCGGCGCAGCCGGAGCGGCAAGCTCACGGTGGACGACTTTGCGAATACGACAATCTCTCTCACGAACCCCGGCACGGTCGGTACGATCGGCTCCATTCCCCGGCTGATGGTGCATCAGGGCGCGATCATCGCCACGGGTACCATCGACTATCCGCCCGAGTGGCAGGGCGCATCGCCCGAAGTCATCTCCCAGCTTGGCCTGAGCAAGGTCATGACGATGACCTGCACGTACGACCACCGCATTATTCAGGGCGCCGAATCCGGGATGTTTCTGGGGATGATTCACGAGTTCCTGCAGGGCGGCCACGAGTTCTACGACCACATTTTCCGCGATCTCGGCGTCGTGTCGAACCCGGTTCACTGGGCGCGAGACCGGCAATCCGCAGGGTCCTCGCTGCAAGGCGGCGGTGGCGGGGAATCGGACATCGTCAAGCAGGCGGCCGTTCTGCAGTTGATCAACGCCTATCGGGTGCGGGGGCACCTGATTGCCGATCTCGATCCGCTCGGCGAGGCTCCCGACCATCACCCGGAGTTGGAGCCATCGACGTACGGACTAACCATTTGGGATCTCGACCGCCGGTTTCTGACGGGCACGCTGGGCCATAGGGAAGGGAAAGCTCAACCGGTCTTCCGGACCCTCCGGGAGATTCTGGAGATGCTTACCCGCGCCTACTGCGGCCGTATCGGCTGTGAATACATGAATATCCAGCATCCGGAGCAGAAGGACTGGCTGCAGCAGAATCTGGAACCCGATTCGGCGCACACGCCCCTGGACCGCAGCGTGCGGCTGTGGACGCTGGACCGCCTGATTCAGGCGGAAGAGTTCGAGCACTTCTTGCATAACCGGTTCGTCGGCCAGAAGCGGTTCTCCCTTGAAGGGGCGGAAACGGCCATTGCCATTCTGGGCCACCTGCTGGACGTCGCCGCGGCCGATGGCGTGCACGAAATCGTGATTGGCATGGCCCATCGTGGGCGGCTGAATGCCCTTGCCAACATCGTCGGCAAGCCGCTGGTGAAGATCTTCAGCGCGTTTGAAGGCGATCCGGACCCGACCTCCATGCAGGGTTCCGGAGACGTGAAGTATCACCTGGGCGCGTCGGGCACCCGCTATGGCGCGGACGGAAAGGAGATCGTCGTTTCCATTGCGCCCAATCCATCCCACCTCGAAGCGGTGAGCCCGGTGGTGGAGGGCATTGTCCGGCCGAAGCAGGAGCGGCTGAAGGACACCGAACGTGAGCGGGTCATCCCCGTCCTGCTTCATGGCGACGCGGCCTTCGCCGGGCAGGGCGTGGTGGCTGAGACGCTCAACCTTTCGCAACTGCCGGGGTATACGACCGGCGGCACTATCCATCTGATCATCAACAACCAGATCGGCTTTACCACCAATCCCGAAGAGGCGCGCTCCACGCCCTACTCCACCGATGTGGCGCGGATGGTGCAGGCCCCCATCTTCCACGTGAACGGCGACGACCCCGACGCCGCGCTCCGGGTGCTGAATATCGCATTCGCTTACCGGCAGGCGTTCAAGAAGGACGTCGTCATCGATATGTTCTGCTACCGCCGCCACGGCCACAACGAAGGCGACGACCCGAGTTATACACAGCCCAAGCTGTATCGGAAGATCAAGGAGCACCCCAGCGTCGCCACTCTCTACGGTGAGCTTCTCACGCGCGACGGTCTGACGACGGCGGAGCAAGTGGCGCAGATCCACAAGCGGCACATCCAGCATCTCGAAGATGCGTTCCAGGCCGCGCAGCAGAAGAACAGCGTCTCCATGGGCGCCGACAGCTTATCGGTGCCGGTTGAAGAGAAGCAGGAAGTCTCGCGGCGCACCTCCGTGGATCGCGGCCTTATCGAGACCGTGGTGCGGGGAATGACGCATCTTCCGGAGAGCTTCAACCTGCACCCGAAACTGCGCAAGTTCGTCTTCCGGCGCGAGGAGATCTTTGAGGCCGGCTTTCACATCGACTGGGCCACCGCCGAGGCCCTCGCCTTCGGCACGCTGGTTCTCGAAGGAACGCCCGTGCGCCTCAGCGGACAGGATTCCGGACGCGGCACGTTCAGCCAGCGGCACCTGGTTCTGGTCGATGCCGAAACGAACCAGGAGTACACGCCGCTGCAGCACCTTTCGCCGGACCAGGCGCCGTTCCAGGTCTGGGACAGCTCGCTCAGCGAGTATGCGGTGCTCGGCTACGAGTTCGGTTACACGATCGGCGACCCGCTTACGCTCGTCCTCTGGGAAGCGCAGTTCGGCGACTTCTTCAACGGGGCGCAGATCATGATCGACCAGTTCATCACCTGCTCGATGCAGAAGTGGAACCAGCCGAGCAGCCTCGTCATGCTGCTGCCGCATGGATACGAGGGGCAGGGGCCGGAGCACTCCAGCGCCCGCATCGAGCGGTTCCTGATCCTTTGCGCGGAAGACAATATTCAGGTGGTGAACTGCAGCACGCCGGCGCAGTATTTCCATGTGCTGCGGCGTCAGATGTATGGCGGCAAGCAGGGTGACGCGATGCAGAGCCCGCTGGTGATTTTCACGCCCAAGAGCCTGCTGCGGCATCCCGTGGCGGTATCCAGCCTGGATGAGATTACCGGCGGCTCATTCCGGGAAACCATCGGTGAGGTGGAACTGATCGCGGCGGAGAATGTGCGCCGCATCCTGATGTGCAGCGGCAAGGTGTACTACGACCTGATCGCCTACCGAAAAGAACTCGGCCTCGACAACGTGGCCATTCTGCGGCTTGAACAGATCTACCCGTATCCGGAGAAACAGATCCGCGATCTCATCCACCGGTACCCGCTTACCGCCGAAGTGGTTTGGGTGCAGGAAGAACCGCGCAACATGGGCGCGTGGAACTTCGTGCGGGAACGGCTGGACACGCTGCTTGCCGAAAGCGGGCGATGCGTCTACTACGCGGGGCGGAAGCCGAGCGCCAGCCCGGCCACCGGTTCCCACAAACGGCACATGCAGGAACAGGGCGACCTCGTGGCGGAATCCATGGCGGAGGCGACGTTCAGCACCGGAAAGAAGGCGCGGCCGCTTACCAGGAAGCGGACGACGGCATAGGGCCGGACGTGGCGCGGCTCGCATGCGGGCCGCGCGGCAGTGAGCGTCGATACCAAGCGGAAAGGGCCACCCAAACAGGTGGCCCTTTCCGATTCAGCGGCAGTCTTTCCCGATTGCGCCTAGTATTCGCGGTCAATCTTGATGCCGGGTTCGGGCACCGGATAGCGGCCATCGGGACCCAACTGCAGCGGTGCCGGGCCATCCATGGTGAGCTTGTCCACGTTCGGCGCGAACTCATGCGGGCAGTTCATCATCTGGTCAAAGGTGACGATGCGGCCCGTGTGCGCGGCCATCCGGCCCATGCTGGCCACCATGCTCGCTTCCGCTCCGCGCTTCACTTCGTTGTAGGGCTTATCGTTCCGGATGGCATCCATCAGGTCGTCCCATTCAAACTGATACGGGCTGGTTTCCGGCTGCGGGAACGCCCACACCAGATTGGGGTCCGGCGGCAGCGGGAGTTGCTGGCGGTTTGCCACCCAGGGGATCTGGTAACCCTTGTAAATGCGCGTCATTCCCGGCGTGTGGCTCAGCGTGGAGACCACCGCCGACCCCTTCGAGCCGTGGGCGTACGTGGCGAACTCATCGCGGCAGCCCTTCATGTTGCGGCCATCGAAGTAGAGGCGGGTGCCATCCGGGTAAACGTATTGCACCGAATAGGTGTCGAAGTTCTGGTCCAGCGAATCCCCCCGGTAGTGCCGCCCGCCGAGGGCGTGGGCCTCCACCGGCCAGGCGTTCTTCATCCAACTGCACTCGTCGATCTGGTGGATGTAGTAATCGCTGAACACGCCGCCGCTCGCCCAGAGGAAGGCATGAAAGTTCCGGATCTGGTGCGTGAGTTCGCTCACCCCGGCGGGCGTCGGGCTGGAGGTGCCGCCGCCCTGCCCCATCCGGTACGCGCGCATGGCCACAATCTCGCCGATCTGCCCATCCTGGATGCGCCGGTGCAGTTCCTGCCGGGCTCGGCAGTGGCGGACCATCAGGCCCACACCCACCTTGAGATTCTTGCGGGAGGCTTCCTCCCCAAGGGCGAGCATCCGCTTCGTCGTGGGGCCGTCCACGCAGACTGGCTTTTCCATGAAGACGTTCAGGCCCTTGTCGATGGCATAGCGGAACTGCGGCCAGCGGAACGCGGGCGGCGTGCCGAGGATCACCACATCGCCTGCCTTCAGAGAGTCCATCGCGTTCCGGAAGGCTTCGAAACTCAGAAACCGGCGTTCGGGCGGGACATCCACCTGGTTCGGGAACTGGGTCTTCAGCTTGTCGTAGCTGGTGTTCATCTTCGCCGGAACGACATCCGCCATCGCCACCAGCTTCGTTGGGCCGTTGGTGACGGAAAGCGCGTTGATCGCCGCGCCGGTGCCGCGCCCGCCGCAGCCCACCAGGGCAATCTGGATGGCGTCCGTCGTCGCGGCATGCACGTGCGGCAATGCCACCCCCGCCAGCGCGGAGAGTCCTAGAGCCTTGCCCGCATCGCTCAGCAAATCCCGGCGCGAGGGAGCGGGAGTTTCGGTTTCATTGAGTGGGGTATCCGGTTTCATACCCCCAAATCTTATATCAATTCGCGCCCGCGTGGGTGCGATCGCGGGGCGCGTCGTTCAGTGGGCCGCATGGCCATATCCTCCGCTCGGGTATTCTTGGAGGGGACAACCGAGACCAATTCGCGCAACAGAAATCCGAGAGTGAATTTTGCCTCTCAAGAATCCTGGGTTTCACATTCGGGATGCAGTCCAAAATGGAGAAGAAGGTTCTGACTCATGACCCCTCAGCAGCGACGATGGTTCGACGCATTGACACAGGACCGCAATGAGAATGCGAACACGTTGGAAAAGCCATCCATGCGTGGCGTTCAACGGAGCGTGGTGGACAAGTATTCCGATCAGGCGCACTTCATTTACGAACTGCTCCAGAACGCCGACGACGCCAAAGCGACATCCGCCTCGTTCTTGCTAACGCGAAATGGCTTGGTTTTCAAGCATGACGGAGAGACACGGTTCTCGATTTCAGATCCGGCAACGGAAGAGGCTTGACCTGCCCCTGACCCGGAGGTTACTCGTGGACTCGCGGCGGCCTTGGATGGGTTACCCGGCTTCCTCCACGTCTCCGCCTTTGTCATCCGCGCCGCGCCTGGGCTTTAACCGGCCTCATAGCTTCGATGCCCCTCCTCGCCGCTGCCTCTCCTCTCAAGGGAAAACGGCTACGGCGTGAGCCATATGACCGCATCGGCACCAGGCGTCTCATATACCCCGGCCAGCCAATGTATACCCCTCTCCGGGCTGTGGCAGAATGGCGGGATGCGGAATTTCCCTCTCGTGCGCGCGATCCCGGCGCTCGCTTTCTGCCTCACCGTGGCGGCCCTGATGCTGGTTGCCGCGCGGCCCGCGGTGCTCGCGGCACAGCAGGCGTCGGGCGGCTCTCTGGAACGCACAAAAGTCCATGGAAAGTCTCTGGAGGGCAACCTGTCCGGAGATTCGCCGGACCGGGACGTCTCGGTGTATTTGCCGCCGAGTTATGCCTCGTCCCCAGAGAAACGCTATCCGGTGATTTACATGCTGCATGGGTATACCGACAGCGACGACAAGTGGATGGGGCCAACCAAACATTGGATCAACTTGCCCTCTCTTCTTGACCGCGGCATCGCGGCGGGCACCTCCGCGGAATTGATTGTCGTCATGCCGAATGCGTACACCCGTTTTGAGGGGAGCATGTATTCCAGCTCCGTGACGACGGGCGATTGGGAGAGCTACGTTGCCAAGGAATTGGTGGCATGGGTGGACCGGCGGTATCGCACGCTCCCCACGCGGGAGAGCCGGGGCATTGCGGGACATTCCATGGGCGGATATGGGGCAATGCGCATCGGGATGAAGCACCCGGATGTGTTCTCGAGCGTGTATTTGCTGAGCCCGTGCTGCCTGGCACCGATGCGCGCCGCGGGCCGTACGATGGATGGCCCACACCCGGCGGAATCCATCAAGAGCGATGAAGAGTTCCGGAAGGCGCCGTTTGGGGTCAAGATTGCCATCGCAAGCGCCGCGGCATGGGCGCCGAATCCGAACAACCCGCCTTTCTATCTGGATCTGCCGACGAAGGAGGGAGCGCCACAGCCTGAGGTTCTGGCGCGCATGGCGACAAACGCTCCGCTGGCCCAGTTGGACCAATACATTTACGCCCTGCGAACGCTGAACGGGCTGGCATTCGACGCGGGAGACAAGGACACCGGTATCGCTGAAACCGTGCGGGCGCTGCACGCCCGTTTGCAGGCATACGGCGTGCCTCATCAGCACGCGATCTATGAAGGCGATCACGTAAACCGGGTTGGTGCCCGTATCGAAACCGAGATGCTGCCGTTCTTCTCGAAGCGGCTGCGGCGGGAG
>JBDIBK010000084.1:0-18537 GCA_039812845.1 Bryobacterales bacterium | reverse complement strand
TCTTTCCGTGGTCAATATGCCCGATCGTCCCTATGTTGACGTGCGGTTTGCTGCGGTCGAATTTCTCTTTTCCCATGTGGACTCCGTGACTCCCGAGGTTGTATTGCTTCCCGAAGTTCGTCTTTTGCCCGGATGCGGCCGAACCTTCGGAAGCCCGTCGAATTCAAGACTATCCAGGCCCCCGCGGAGCTTCGAGATCCCGAGGGGGGTTCGATTCCATTTGGCCGAAGCGGTCACCGGGATGCACCCGGCGCGCCGAACCTTCCAACTGACGCGAGCCTTCCGGTCGCGGACAGCAAAAAGCAGGCTGAAGCGCCTGCCGGACGTCCGACGAAATTGTCTCCGATCAGTTGGCTCGGGGGCTTCCCCATGGAGAAGCCCCCAATTCCTGGAGCTGATGACCGGGATTGAACCGGTGACCTCGTCCTTACCAAGGACGCGCTCTACCAGCTGAGCTACATCAGCGAATCCGTTTCCGGCGAACCGCGGCGCCCAAACCGCGGCCACGTTTCGTGGAATGCACCGGCAAAAACTCTCAAAAACTCTGGTGGACAGGGAAGGATTCGAACCTTCGTAGCTCGCAAGGAGCGACAGATTTACAGTCTGTTGGTTTTAGCCACTCACCCACCTGTCCGAACTCTACAGCCAAGGCGTGAGCGGTCCCTGGACAGCACTTCGCCGCGCCGAAAAAACCCACCGCTCGCTCCGGTGCCGGCATCTTCCACCGGCGTCCAAGTCCGCATCACCGCCTTCCGGCGGGCGGCTCCGGAATCCGGCGAACCGGACTTCCGTTCCCGATGCAAGTGGAGCCGGCGAAGGGATTCGAACCCCCGACCCTCTGATTACAAATCAGATGCTCTACCAACTGAGCTACGCCGGCGCTCGAAACCTTCGATTGTACCAAATCCGCGGCCGTTCCTGCCGTCGCTCAACTTCCGTGCCGCACACCGAACCGCGACACCCGGCACAATCCTGGACGCAACAAGCAAAACTCTGGAGCGGGAGACGAGGATCGAACTCGCAACATTCAGCTTGGAAGGCTGACACTCTACCAATTGAGCTACTCCCGCTCACCCGCCGGAAGAACCGCCGCGACCGAAACCGCGAACAGCCTTCGCCCGACTCTTCATTTTACGAATCGGAACGCGGGCGGTCAATCATCGGGCAAAGAAACGCACCGGAAAGGCCGCATGTCGCCGCGCAACCGAGGGTGGACGGCACCGCACACCCAATGCCCGCCGGCACCGGCCAACCGCCGTGCGCGGCCGTCTCGCTACCGCCGAACAAGGCTCTTCGCGCCATCGCTTTCCTTCTGATAGTCCGCGTACGGGCCCTGGAAATCTTCCACCTGCCCGTCGGAGAAGTGCCAGATGCGCGTTGCCACCTCGTCGATGAGGTCGTGGTCGTGCGTCACCAGCAGGACCGTGCCTTCGTACTTCTGCAAGGCGATATTGAGAGCGTTGATCGCTTCGAGATCGAGGTGGTTGGTAGGCTCGTCGAGCACCAGAAAGTTCGGCTTCTGCAGCATCAGGCGGCAGAAGATCAGCCGCGCAGCCTCGCCACCCGACAGCTTGTCCGTGATCTTGAGGGCATCGTCGCCGCTAAAGAGCATTTGGCCGAGCAGGCCGCGCAGTTCCTGCTGGGTAGCCTTGGCGTCGAACTCATTCAGCCAGTCGATCACCGTCATGCCCTTGCGGATCGAGTCCGAGTGATCCTGCGCGAAATAGCCAGCGTAGACTTCGTGGCCCCATTTGACCTCTCCCGAATCGATGGGGAAGCCGAGATCGGCCGCATCCAGATAACCGGTTGCGTTGCGCAGAATAGACCGGAGCATGCTGGTCTTCCCCGCCCCGTTGCGCCCGATGAGCGCGATTTTCTCGCCGCGGCTGATGCTGGCGGTGAAATTCTCAAAGACCTTGAGATCACCGTACGATTTCGAAAGGCCCTCAATTTCAAGGGGATGACGGCCGGATGGGCGGATCATCTCAAAGCGAATATAGGGGCGCTGGATATTCGACCGCGCCAGTTCCGCGCTCTGCAGACGCTCTACCTCTTTTCGGCGGCTGGTGACCTGCGAAGAGCGCGTGCCCGCCGCGAAACGCGCGATAAATTCGTTCAACTGCGCGATCTTCTTCTCGCGCTGGGCGTTATCCGCTTCGATTCGCGAGCGGATCTGCGTCTTCGCCATCACCATGTCGTCGTAACCGCCGTTATAGAGGATGACGGTTTCGTAGTCGATATCCGCGGTGTGCGTGCAGACCTCATTGAGGAAGTGCCGGTCGTGGGAAATCACGATCAGACAGCCTTCGTAGTGGATCAGGTAGTTTTGCAGCCAGTGAATCGAATCGAGATCGAGGTGGTTGGTGGGCTCGTCGAGCAGCAGTGCCCCGGGGTTGCCAAACAGTGCCTGCGCGAGCAGCACGCGCACCTTCTGACCGCCCTGCAATTCGCTCATGCGGCGCTCATGATAAGCCTCGGGCACGTCCAGGCCATCGAGCAGAATCGCGGCATCGCTTTCGGCCGTGTAGCCATCTTCCTCGCCCACGATGCCTTCGAGTTCACCGAGCCGCATGCCGTCCTCGTCGGTAAGGGCGGAGGGGTCTTTCGCATAAAGCATCTCGCGTTCCGCGAGTGCCGCCCAAAGCGCCTGGTTCCCCATTATCACGACATCGAGGACGCGCTGGTCTTCATACGCGAACTGATCCTGCTTAAGAACGCCTAGTTTCTTTGGCCGAACGACGGACCCCTTCGAGGGCTCCAGTTCGCCGGTGAGAATCTTCATCAGGGTCGACTTGCCCGCGCCGTTGGGTCCGGAGATGGCATAGCGGCGACCGGCCATAAAGTTGACGGAAACGTCTTCAAACAGAATTCTCGCGCCAAAGCGCATGGAAACGTTGTTCAGCGAAAGCAAGGGGCGTAGGGTTCCTTTGGGCCGGGGAGTGTCCGCGCGGAAGGCGGCCTAACGAAGCAGCGGCTAACTTCGATTATACCGCGATGGCGCTTGCGGCCTCTTCGCACGCCCAGACCCGGGCAGACAAGGGCCAGACAACCGGGGCGCGTTGCGCTTCGGCGCGCCCGGAAGGCCAGCGGCCTGGCAATTCGATCTCACGCCGTCCAACAGCTTGGCCCGGCCATGGGCGATGCTACAATAAAAGCTCGATGAAGATCGCGATTGGGGCTGACCACGCCGGATATCCCATGAAGAATGAAGTGGTTGCACGGCTTAGGAGCCTCGGACACGAGGTCACCGACGTCGGCACTTTCTCCCCGGATTCCACCGACTATCCAGACTATGCCGCGCAAGTCGCCAGACGAGTGGCGCGCGGCGACGCCGATCGCGGAATTCTTGTTTGCTCCACGGGGATCGGCATGAGCATCGCCGCGAACAAGGTGGATGGCGTGCGCGCCGCGGTAGGGAGTTCGGATGAGGAAGTGCGGCTGGCGCGTACGCACAATAACGTGAACGTGCTCACGCTCGGCGCCAATTTCAGCAACCTCGGCGCGGCGAACCGTTGGGTGGATATTTTCCTGGAAGCGCCCTTTGAAGGCGGCCGGCACGAACGCCGGGTGAACAAAATGATGGCTCTCGAATCGGACACGCCCGACGCCGCGCCGGGCGGCGCGGCTCCGCACCGTTAACCTGGGCCGCGCCAGTGGCGCGGGCCGCGACCGCTACACGCGAAAGTGAACCGCAGGCATGACTGAACAGCAAAGACTCGCAAGACCGCTCTCGGAAGTGGATCCGGAAATCATGGACGCGATCCGCAAGGAGACCGAGCGCCAGAACAACAATATCGAACTGATCGCCAGCGAGAACTTCACATCGGAAGCGGTGATGGAGGCCACCTCAAGCGTATTCACGAACAAGTACGCCGAGGGATATCCGGGACGCCGCTATTACGGCGGATGCGAACACACCGATGTGGTGGAGACGCTGGCGATCGAACGGGCGAAGAAGCTGTTCCACGCCGAGTACGCGAACGTGCAGCCGCATTCCGGTTCGCAGGCAAATCAGGCCGCCTTTGCCGCCGTCCTTAACCCTGGAGACACAATTCTGGGGATGCGCCTCGACCACGGCGGACACCTGACGCACGGGCACCCGCTCAATTTCTCCGGCAAGCTCTATCATGTCGCGGGCTACGGGGTGGAAAAAGAGAGCGAACGCATCGATTACGACGAGCTCGCTCGCGCCGCCGAGGAGCACAAGCCAAAGCTGATCATTGCGGGCGGAAGTGCCTATTCGCGCATCATCGATTTCGCGCGGTTTCGGGAAGTGGCCGATGCGGTGGGAGCGGTGTTCCTGGTGGACATGGCCCATTTCTCCGGGCTGGTGGCGGCGGGCATCTACCCGAACCCGTGCGACTATGCCGATATCGTGACCTCCACGACCCACAAGACGCTGCGGGGGCCGCGGTCTGGAATTATTCTGGCGAAGGAGAAGTACGGGAAGGACATTAACCGCTGCGTCTTCCCAGGAGCGCAGGGCGGCCCGCTGGTTCACATCGTCGCGGCCAAGGCGACCTGTTTCCTCGAAGCGATGACGCCGGAGTTCGTGGAGTACCAGAAGCAGGTGGTGCGCAACGCCCAGGCTCTGGCGGGAAGCTTGGCGGAGCTCGGCTTTCGGATTGTTTCCGGCGGCACGGACAGCCACGTGATGCTGGTGGACGTGTTCAGCCAGCAGATGCGCGGCAAGGAAGCGGAAGAAGCGCTGGACCGCGCGCGCATCACCGCGAACAAGAACGCGATTCCGTTCGACCGGAATCCTCCGCTGAACCCGAGCGGCATCCGCCTGGGCTCCCCCGCGGTGACGACGCGCGGCTTCGGCGAAGCCGAAATGCGCGAGGTGGCATCGTGCATCGCCGCCGCTCTGCATGGGCGGGAGAGCGAGAGCGAACTGGAAGCGGTGCGCCGCCGGGTGCAGACGCTTACCGAGAAGTTCCCGCTGTACTCCTGGCGCATGGCGCATGCCTGAGCCCGCGAGACGGGCGCCGATCCACGATCGTCCACACGAGGAGACCACGGATGCGTATCGTCTTTGACGCGAGACATATCCGCAACTTCGGCATCGGCACCTATATTCGCAATCTGCTGCGGGCGCTACTCGAAGTAGATACGGTCAACGAATATGTGCTGATCGGATACCGGGAATCGCGCGGGGACTTGCGGATGCTCGCGAAGCTTTCGAGCCGTGTGAGCGTGACGTATTTCGAAGGCCGGGACGACTCCTGGCAGGATCATCTGGCTTTTCCCTGGTTCCTGCGCCGCCACCGGGGCGATATTTATCATGTGCCCATCGCGTGGGTTCCGCTTTTGATGCCAAAACCCTATGTGGTGACGGTGCATGACATCGGGTTTCTGCTGTTTCCCGAGAAGAAGGACTGGCGGATGCAATGGCGGGAGCGGCTGATCGGCCGGGGCCTGCGGCGGGCAAGCAAAGTGATCGCCGTCTCCGGGGCCACCCAGCGCGACGTGCAGCAATTTTTCAGCATCCCGCCGGAGCGGTTGCACCGCATTTACGATGCGCCGGACCCCGACCTGTTTCCCGTCCGGGCGGATGAGGAACCCTCGCGGCCGAACCGGGTGGCGCATCGCAAACAACTGCTGGAGCGCTTTCAGATTGACTCGCCGTTCCTGCTCTATGCGGGCAGCGTGCGCCCGCAGAAGAACCTTCCGCGCTTGATCGAGGCCTTCTCCGTGCTTCGGGCGGAACTCACCAAACATCCGCACTATGGCCGGCTGAAGTTGCTCATTATCGGTGACGAGATTTCCAAGAACCCTTCCGTCCGGTTGGCGGTGCTGCACACCCGGCTGGAGGATTCAGTCCGCTTTCTTGGTTTTGTGCCGGACGACACGCTCCGGGTATTTTTTGAAGCCGCGGAAGCCTTTGTGTTCCCTTCCCTTTACGAGGGCTTCGGACTCGCCCCGCTAGAGGCGATGATGGCCGGCACTCCCGTGGTGGCGTCGAACGTCAGCGCGCTTCCCGAGGTGCTGGGCGATGCGGCGAAGTTCGTGAATCCGGAAAACGTCTTCGAAATCTCCCGCGGAATTCACGATGTGCTGCTCGATGCCGAGTTGCGCAATTCCCTGATTGAGAAAGGGTTCGTGCAGGCGCGCAAGTACAGTTGGACGGAAGCCGCCAAGCAGGTGGCGGAAATTTACCGGCAAACCGCGCAGCGGCTGTAGCCGCGGGGGGAACCGTCCTCTCCACGATTTACCCGAATCCGCACCCGCGCGCCGCGCTCATTCGCCTTCCGCCGGAGTTGGAAACGAAAGATTCAGCGAACGCATCCGGCGAATCGTGAGAACAACCACGCCAACCACAGTATCCTCGTTCTCCTCCGCCATTCCACTTCGCTCAGAATCGCCCAGGGCCGAATTGTCGTCCGGCATTCGGATATGCCATGCCCCGTTCGATTCCATCACGCGCGGGGATGACGCCGTCTCTTGCCGTACTCGCGGCGGAAGCGGATTCATGGCGATCACAACAAGGTCGTCCCGGAGCAGCAGAGGCACAAGGGACGGGTCGTGCGCAAGACGCGCCGCGCGCAGCGCACAATCCTTTGGAATCTCCCGTCTGGGCAAGGGCAGGTACTTCGGCGAGTGCATCGCCGCCGGCAAGGGGAAGCCAGCGCCAAGCAACCCCGACAGGATCGGCACCAGGACAACGGGCTCCGCGGCCGTCTGGCGGTGGAGGCTGGCATCGGCCGGTTCCGTGGAAGCGGCGTCGCCCGCTTCGCGCTCCATCAACCCCGCGATATCGAGCGAAAGCGCGGTAAGCAGGCGGTCGGCGACGGCCGGGTGCAGCCCCCGTTTTCCCATGAGGATATGGTGCATGTGAGGTTGAGAAATCCCGGAAAGCCGCGCCAGCCCGCTTTCTGTGAGCTGGCCGTTCCGGATGCGGAGTCTCGCCTCGCCGAGGAGGCAATCGAGCAATCGGTGGAATCCCAAATCAAGTCCAGTAAGGCCTATTTCACTAAGAAATAGATGCCCCGTCCAGAACCATTTGCGTCCGAACGGGCACCAGCCGCGTGCCGCGAGCGCTTTTGCCTTGCTCTTGTAAGTAGCTGAATTTGGCGACCTTAGCCGGGCGGTAGTACTAAGTACCCGATTCCACCCAAATTTGGCTGGAAACGAGTGTTACATGACGAGACCGCCCCGCTAGGATTTCAGAAGAGTTCGCCGCGAGTCCGGAAGGACCCGTCGAACCGACGTTAGCAGAAGAAGGCAAGAGTTTTTCTTATGGAATGGACCCGATCGGAAACGATTGCTTTAGCAAAACATTCCTGTACGCTTTGCCATGGTATTGGATTGCGTCCAAGTTGGGGAGAGAGTTTCGCTCCCTGCAATTGCGTGTTGCGCGCAATTTTTCGCGCTTGTTATGTGCGTTTTCGGCACTGCTCTGATAAGCCGCAGTGCACCACCCAGGTTAGTTTGGAATATGTGCCCGGCACCGGGGGAGACGCGGCCGTCATGTACGACCGGAAGTTTGAGGAGTACGCGGCGGACTTCGTGCTGATCGCGAAGCGAACGCTGAACGAAGCGGAGTATCGTCTCTTTAAGTTTCACTACCTTCTGGGAGCGGATTGGAAGCTGTGCTGCGCACGGCTGAAGATGGATCGCGGAGGGTTCTTCCACGCGGTCTATCGCGTGCAGCAAAAGCTGGGGCGGGCGTTCCGGGAGACGGAACCTTACGGTCTCTTCCCTTTGTATCACTACTTTGCGGACGAGCGCCGCGAAGCGCGGGACACGAAGAAATGGATGAAGGACGCCGTCCCGCGTGGGAGCGGCGCGGAGCGGCGCGAGCCCCCGCGCATCGCGCCGGGGAGGACGGAGAAAGCGAAACCGGGGGAGCAACCCTCCATTCGCGGGAGGCGCATCGCATAGCGCATGAAAGCCAGCCGAAAGCGCCTGCCATAGCGATGCACGCCCGAAACCGGCGAATCCTTGGCAGGCGCTTCCCGACGGAAACGCTTCCGCGCCCGCGTGGCTCCGTTCGAAATGCAGCCACGGGTGGTTATGGCAGAATCTTGGGGACAATGACGCGCACACCCACTTCGTCCATCGTCTTCCTGAGTTCTTCCAGCATCCGGTCGCCGCTGAAGGTGCCAACGATGGCTCCGCCCGAACCGGCGAAATTGGAGGTGGCCCCCACCGCCCGCGAACGGCGGATCATTTCCAGGTTGCCCTCGCTGATCTTGTAAATGGTGGTTCTCAAATCGAAATTCTCGTTGATGAGGCGGCCCAACAGACCGGCGTCTCCGGAAAGCAGAGCCGCGCGTCCGCTTTCGGCAATCTCCCCCCACTTCCGCATGGCATCGACAACCGCCCTCTCTCCGTTAATCCAGCGCGCGCGCACGTTATTGTGGAAGACCTCCGTGCCTTCGCTGAGGCTGGTCCTGTAGGCGACATACAGGTTTGGCAGAAGGGCCGGGTCAAGCGATTCGTAACTGCCGAATCCGTCGCGCTCCATCTTCTCGCGGTTGAAATCCATGTAGACCAGACCTTCGTAGACCTGGATGACGCGATCCTGCGGGCCCGCGGCGACATTCAGCTCGCGCGTCTCGGTTTCGAGAACCAGTTTGGCCTGGATGGGGAGCGGAATCGAGAGATCGTAGAACTCGCAAAGCGCACGCAGCGCCGCGGTGATGATGGCGCTCGAACCGCCCATGCCCAACCGCAGCGGGATCGTGGTTTCATACTCGATGGTGAAATTGCGGTCATGCAGCGGGTGCCCGATCTCCTGGCAATACTCGACAAAGCGAACGATCAGGGCCTGGATGATGCGGATGCCGCCGTAGTAGCCCCGCCAGCGGGTGATGGCGTAGAGATCGTCCAGATTCTCAAAGATCGGCATATCCGCTTTGGAAGGGCGAATCTCCAGCCGCGCGCTGGGCCAGAGCACCACGCGCGCGCGAAAATTCCGCACAATCACCGAGATCGTCTTCCCAAAGTAGCCATCGCTTGGATTGCCCAGCAGGCCCGCGCGGGCGTAGGCGTAAGTCTCAATCGCGGAGGAATTCATAAAGAAGGCTCTGGCATACTGAATAGCACATGCGCGCTGTAATTCAGAGAGTTTCTTCCGCAAAAGTGGAGGTGAATTCGGAAATCGCGGGTGAAGTGGGCCTGGGAATTCTTGTTCTGCTGGGCGTGGAACGCGGAGACGGGACGAAGAATGCGGACGCGATGCTCGACAAGGTGACGCATCTGCGCATTTTCCCGGATGACGCCGGGAAGATGAATCTTTCGCTGCGCGACGTCGGCGGGGCTTTGCTGGTGGTGTCGCAGTTCACGCTGCTCGGCGATTGCCGCAAGGGGCGTCGCCCGTCGTTTGACCGCGCTGCAAGGCCGGAGGAAGCGCGCGCTCTCTACGAGCATTTCATCCGCGGCGCGAGGGAGAGCGGCATCCCGACGGCTGAGGGTGTCTTCCAGGCGCACATGCTGGTTAGCCTCGTGAACGACGGCCCGGTTACCCTGCTCATCGAAACCTGACTCCCCGCGAGGGCGCACGCCGTTCGTTGCGGTCGCGCGCCCGAAAATGGCGTCCGCGGCGCTTGCCCCCGCAAGCATTCTATTTGCCGCAACCGCGCCGATTGGATACCCTGAAACTGACCCATGAGCGTGCTGAGCCGAATCGGAATTGCGATTGAGGAAGACCTTCTTGGACGGTTCGACGAGCACATCGGCCGCCTGGGATATGAGAACCGTTCCGAGGCGTTCCGGGATCTGGCGCGCGCCGCGCTCACCGAAGACGCCGCCCGCAACGACGCGGAGAAAACCGTGGGGTCGCTCACCCTGCTCTACGATCATCATGTGCCGCAGTTGAGCGGCAAGCTGACGGAGATCCAGCATCAATCCGAAAGTAAGATTCTTTCCACCATGCACGTCCACATCACGCACAGCCTGTGTCTTGAAGTGATCGTGCTGCGCGGCGCGGCCGGGGAGTTGCGCGCGCTCGCCGGTGCCTTGGGCAGCTTGCGGGGCGTGCGCCATTCCACGCTGGTCATCGCAGCGGCGGGGGAACTCTAAGCGATGCCGCCCGCCAGCCATTCGGCGTTCGCGCGGAGCATCCGCCAATGATTGTCGGCGTGGGCGTGGACCTTGCGGAAGTCGCCCGAATCCGCTCCTCGTTCGAACGGTTCGGCGCGCGCTTCCGGGACCGAATCTATACGCCGATTGAGATTGCCTATTGCGAGAGCAAAGCGAACAAGTATGAGCGCTACGCCGCCCGCTTCGCCGCCAAGGAAGCGGGGATGAAGGCGATTGGAACCGGGATGCGCAGGGGCGTTCGCTGGCTGGATTTTGAGGTGGTGAATCTCCCCACCGGCAAGCCCACGCTGCGCTTCCACGGGGTTGCCGCGGGGTTTGCCGAACGGCTGGGCGTCGCCAATGTCGCGCTCTCCCTTACGCATACCGGCGAGACCGCCCTGGCGCACGTCATTCTCGAATCGGCGGCCTAGCCGAATTCGATCTAATCGCACCACCGGCAAAGACGGCACGAGCCGCGATGCGCGATTGCGCAGTTCGCGGCTCGTGCTTCCCTTGTCAGTTCACTTCCAGTTATTCCCGGCTTGGCAGCGGAGGGAACTTCGCGTGCGGTTCGGTCTGATACCAGTACACGACCGATGCGATATCGTCCTGCAGCGGGAGATACTCGCCCGAAGAATTGGCCTTCCAGCCAAGCGCCTGAATGGTGACTTTCAGATCTTTCTTGAAGCGGATGGGATCCACGATATGCCAGCGATACATGCCGAACCGCTGCTGGGATGCGTAAACGCCGTCCGGGCGGATTACCTGGTGGAGGCCCGAGTAGGCGGTCGAGAACTCCTGATATTGTTTGGTGGCACGATTCTCGAAATTGTACGAGCCGCAGAAGTAATCTTCCGTTCCGGTGCCCGCGATCGTGGGAAAGTCAGCATCTCCGTCCATGTAGAATTTGATCTCGCCCTCCCCCCACCAGCCGCGATTGTGGACACCCCACGCCATATACGTGCCCACGTAATGGCCCGCACCCTGGATGCCGTCCACCAGCGTGTAGACCGACTTGAACGGCAGCGGGTTCACGCGGCGGAACTGCGCATGGAAGTAGGCTGCGTCGGAGGGAACCTGGGTAAGCGTGTAATCGATCTGATAGTAGAGCACCATGTCCTTGTTGTCGATGTTCTCCATGGTGATCCTCGCCTTCTTGCGGAAGGGCATCTGCCAGTAAGAGTTGAAGGCGCTCCCAGGATTTACTGTGACGGCCAGGGAATTCAACGGCGCGTACTGACCCCAACCCATGCCGAAGAAATCGCCCACCGGCACCTCCACGGACGGTTCCGTTTCGCCGTCCCAGTAAATGCGCAGGATCGAGGTGCGCCAGTTTCCCGTGGGAGTCATCCAGATATGCTGGATGGAACCGGGGCCCTCGATTTCGCCGAGCGTAAACGTCGTTCCGCCTTTGATGAGGACGCTCGGGCTGATCTTCCAGCCCTGCCCGAGATTCCGCGCCGCATTCTTTCCTCGGCCTTCCGTCGCCATTCCCCCGCGGCCCTTCTCGCCCGTGAAATTCTCCGGGCTGATCGAGCGGGTCTCCGCGTTCGAGAGACGGTAGAGATTGTGCAAGCCGGTATCGAGGCCGCTAAACGGCTGGCTCTGCGCCAGCGCCGCCAACGGCGCGAGACAGATCGCCAGCGCCGCGACAAGAAGGGAACAAAAACGCATCGTAAAAATCTCCTCTTTGATTAGCCAATTTGCGGATAAGATCGGCCGATTGTATCAAAATGCGGGCCCGCTTCCGAAGGCCGGACTCCGAAGACAAAAGCGGCGCGCCCGTACTTCCGGTGCGCGCCGCGCTGAGGCCCTCACGCTGAAATCCGCGGGTCCGCTATCGCTTCGCGGCCTCGGCAACATTCGCCGCCGCAGGGAAGGTTGCCGCCCGCAATCCCTTCACGCCGCGCAGCGCCACCTGCCCCTTGCGGCTGAAATCGACGCTCTCCGTGAGGACGCGCATCGATTCCTGCGGGGCGTGGAAACCGGTGGAGTTCTCCGCTTCGACGAAATCCAGATAGAACTGCGCCTTGCGCTGGAAGTCCTGCGCGGCGGCCAATTCGGCATCGGTCGCGCCGGCATCCTTCGCGGCCTTGATATCGGCAATCAAGGCCATCAGCGCGTCCATGGCGATGTTGCGCGCGTTGAAGAAGCGGGTTTGAATCTGCTCCACGCGGTCCTTCATTTCCTGTTCCGGGAAGTGGTGGCAGCCCTGGCAGGCGCGGTTGATGTTGAGCATGGGGCTTCGCACCTGATGGTCGGAAACCTTCATCCCGCCCTCGCGCCGGTAAGGCATGTGACAATCCGCACAAGCCACGCCGCTGCGGGCATGCACGCCCTGGTTGTACATTTCGAACTCCGGATGCTGCGCCTTCAGCACGGGAGCGCCGGTTTCCTTGTGCGTCCAATCCTTGAACTTGACCTCGTCGTAATAGGCTAGGATGTTGTCCACCTTGATTCCCTTGAGCCACGGGTAAGTGAGGCGCTTCTCCGGTCCCTTGAAGTAGTATTCGACGTGGCATTGCCCGCACACGTAGGTGCGCATCTCCTGAGCGGACGCCATCGTGTTGACATCGTAATTCTCGATGCCCTGGGTGGCCTTGTACGCGCGAATCCCCTCGATGAAGGCCGGGCGCGTTACGCGGAGTTTCATCGAATCGGCCTGGTGGCAATCCACGCAACTCACAGGATGATCGGCCAGTTTCGCCGCCTCCTGGTAAGGCATCGCGTTCATCTTGTCGAAACCCTTCATGATGTCGCCGTCGCCAAGTTTCTTGTAGATGTTGTAAGTGGAGGCATGGCAGTTGAGGCAGGTTCCGGGCTGATTGAATTCGGTTACACGGCGGGTATGCGCCTGATCGAAGAGCATATACGCATGTCCGCGCTCCTCGCGGAAATCGACGCTGAACGCGTAACCGGCCCACATGGTCTTGAGCCGGGGATCTTCATCGATCTTGCTCTGCGACATCACAACCTGCCCGTCGGCGTGGGGTGGCGCGATGGGCATGGCCTCCGAGCCGCCATAACGCGTCCGCACCATATCGACGGTGCGCTTGTAGGAATCGTACTGGAGCGGGAAGTTCTTGCCCCATTCCGCGGGGTCCGAGATATCGTCGGTAAGCTTGACCACTTCGGCGAAGGGTGTCTTCGCCTCCTGCTTTCTTTCGAAGATGTTCACGAGCAGCGCCGCAACACCCAGCGTTACCAGGGCGCTCAGCACCATGGTGGTGATCAGCATCCGGTTCAAGCCGGGGCCTTCTCTCCGCTTTCCCTTGTCTTCACTCATCGCCATTCCTCGCTGTGTGCAATCGTTCTCAAAATCGCTTCCGCCTCGCGGCAATTCAGCCAAAACCCTATCTACTTCGCGTGTCCCACCTGGTCATGGCAGGCAATGCAATCCACTCTCTTGTTGTCCACCCGCGTTGCCTGAATCCGTTCCGTGATCTCGGCGTGGCATTTCGAACAAGCCTCGCGAGTGATTTCGAGATTCCGGCCGTGGATCTGAATGTTGTCCGGAAACCATCCGGTGGTGAATGCCAGCGAATGGAAGAATCCGTTCTGGGCTTTCGTCCAATACTTGGGCAGGAACCCGGCGGGCGTGTGACAGTCGTTGCAGACCGCCACGCTGGCATGGCTCCCCTTCATCCAGCCTGCATACTGCTCGTTCATGACGTGGCAGTTGGCGCAGGCGGCGGGGTCGTTCGTCATGTAGGACGCCCCCTGCGCGTAAACAAAAGTAAACACTCCAAGGCCGATCGCCAGCCCCGTGCCGAGCGCGAGGGACATCCAGAGCATGGATGCGCCAACGATGCCGCTCTGGGTTCTGTCGGTGCGCTTTGGTTGGTTGGTGTCCGGTTCGTTCATCGCCGCCGTCCATTTGCCGAATTTTTCCAATTTCAGAAAATCAGCTTCCGTACTCTGATACTCTACTAGATTCTACATCAAGGTGATTTGGAGATGCACAGATTCCGGCACGTTTTCTCATCGCTGAATCCAAAATCGAACCGAATCACCCGATTCCGCCGTATCGCCCTAAGCGAAAACGGCCGAAGGGATAAATTAACGCGAATGCTACCACAACTCGAACACCTTCTTCCTCCTCAATGGAAATTCACAGCGATCCTCGGAGCCCTGCTCTTGAGCGCGCTGCCGGGAGGGCATGCGCAAACCGCGAACCCTCCCGCCCAGGCAGCCTCCGGCGCCGCTTCTTCCGGCGCGGGCAGGAGCGCTCCCATTGAGATTCACGGCAGCATCCGGTCCCGTTTCGAGATGTGGGACTGGTTCGGCAGCGGCGGCGAAAGCGCGTATGGCTATTCCGGCAATCTCGTCAAGCTGAGCTTTGCGCAGGCTGGAAAGCATGCCAACTGGAAAGTGGAACTGGCGGCGCCGATCCTGCTCGGCTTGCCGGACGACGCGCTGGCCGCCGGCGCGCGGGGCCAACTGGGCCTGGGAGCCTCCTACTACGCAGCGAACGACCGGAAGCGGAACGCAGCAATGGTCTTCCCCAAACAGGCTTATCTCGAGTTTCACCACTTGGGCGCGGGCCAGCGGCACGGCATCAAGCTCGGGCGCTTCGAATTCATCGACGGCACGGAACTCACGCCGAAGAACGCCACGCTGGCCGCGCTGAAGCGCACCCGCGTGAACCAGCGCATTCTCGGCACGTTCGGCTGGAGCCACGTGGGGCGCAGTTTCGACGGCGCGCACTATAGCTGGAACGGCAAGGCAAGCAATGTGACCGTGGTGGGCGCAACGCCCACGCGCGGCGTGTTCCAGGTAGACGGCTGGGGCTGGAACCGCGTGGCGTTCGCGTACGGCGCTTACTCCCACGGCTTCGCGGCTGCGAAGAGCGCTTCCGAGTTCCGCGTCTTCAGCGTCTTCTACGGCGATTTCCGGGATGTCCTGAAGACAGACAACCGGCCCCTGGCACTCCGGCAGGCGGATACGGACCACATCAACATCGCCAGCTTCGGCGGCCATTTCATCCACGCCGCGGAGACCTCCGGCGGCACGCTCGACCTGCTCGCCTGGGGCGTGGGGCAAACCGGGTCCTGGGGCCGGACCGATCACCGCGCGGGTGCCGTGCTTTTTGAGGCGGGGTTTCAGCCCAAGGGGGTCCCCGCGCTCAAGCCGTGGCTGCGGGCCGGTTACTCGCGCACAACCGGGGACGACGACCCTTCGGATGGCACGCACAACACCTTCTTCCAGTTGATGCCCACGCCGCGCCCCTACGCCAAGTTCCCCTTCTACGACATGGTGAACAACGAAGACCGCTACGCGCTGCTTACGCTCCGCCCCCACGCCAAGCTGAGCATCGTGAGCGAGATTCACGCGCTGCGGTTGACCTCCCGCAACGATCTCTGGTATTCCGGCGGCGGCGTCTTCCAGCCCTGGACCTTCGGCTATGCCGGCAGGGCAACCAGGGGCGCGCGCGGACTCGCGACGCTGACGGATATCGGCGCGGTGATCACGCTTCACAAGCAGTTCTCGGTGGAAGGCTACTACGGCTACGCCAATGGAAAGAGCGTGATGAGGGACATCTACCCGGACGGCAAGAATGGCGCCTTCGGATTCCTCGAAGCAAACTTTACGTTCTAGCGAGCCGCGCGCCGGAGGGAACGGTTGCCGCTCCGGCGTGGCTTCGCGCTAGCCTTAGACCATGACAGATGTTCGCGAATCGATCCTCGCCGTTTGGGCGGGGCTGCAATTCGGGTTTGGAATTCGATGGACCCCGGCTCTGGCGTTCAAGATGGTGCTGGCGATCACGGCGGCGCTGGCGATCACGGCGGGAATGACGTTCGCGCAGGAAGCGCCCGGTGCTAGCGCGCCCAGTATCGTCCAAGCCGTATTTCCTCCCGACAACGGGTATACGGTTTACCTGCGGTGGCCCCTTGGGACGGACCGCGTTGGCCTTCCCCAGATCGAGATCCTCCGGCCAAAAGGCGCGCGGATCGTGCGGATCAATCCGGGCATCGACACCCCCACGCTGCCGCCGCTTTCGGAGATGATCGTCCGCCGCGCGTCCCGCTACTCCAAGTACAGCGAATGGAAGCCGCTGTACGGAGAGCGCAACAGCTACCCGGACGCGTTTCGAGGAATGCAGTTGCAGCTTGCGCCGCGCCGTGGCGCGCTGCCCGCGGTTGAGATTGAAGTGCGCGCCTACAATGAAGGCCTCGCCTGGCGCCTGCTGTTTCCGCAGGGCGGCGTCTCGACGGGCGTCCGCGTGAACGCGGAGACCACCACTTACACCTTTCCCAAAGGCACGGCGGCGTGGAGCAGCAATCGCGCGCAGGCCGAGTACCAGCGCGTTCCCGTGGAGCGGATACAGGAGGGCTGTGAACGCCCACTGACGCTCGAATTCCCCGACGGCGGGTTCGGGGCGCTCGCCGAAGCGGGCCTGGACGATTTCGCGCGCACGAAGTTCTCCCCCGCCCCGCCAGCGCCCGACGGCAGCCCAAGCATCAGGGCGGTGCTCGATTCCGCATCGGAGATTCCCGTGCCTTCCGCCATGCCCTGGCGCGTGCTGCTGCTTGGCAACAGCGCCGGCCAGTTGCTGGAGCACAACTACCTGCCGCTCAATCTGAATGAAGCGTCGAAGATCGTGGACCCTTCGTGGATCAAGCCCGGCAAGGTGATGCGCGAAGTGACGCTCTCGACGAAAGGCGGCAAGGCGCTGGTGGATTTTGCCGCCAAGCACCGCATCCAATACATCGAATACGACGCGGGCTGGTACGGCCACGAATACGACGACAAGCAGGACGCCCGCACGGTGACGCCGGACCCCGACCGCACGGGCAAGATTCCGAACTGGGCCGGCTTGCGGCTGCAGGAGGTGATCGATTATGCGAAGTCCAAAGACGTGGGAGTGATTCTCTACGTCAACCGCCGCCACCTGGAACGGCAATTGGACGAATTGCTTCCGCTCTACAAGAGCTGGGGAGTGGCCGGCCTGAAGTTTGGCTTTGTGAACGTGGGCAGCCAGCAGTGGACGCGCTGGCTTCACGACGCCGTGCGCAAGGCGGCCGACCACCAGTTGATGGTGGACATCCACGACGAATACCGTCCCACGGGGTTGAGCCGCACCTGGCCCAACCTGATGACGCAGGAAGGCATCCTCGGCAATGAAGCGATGCCGGACGCCACGCACAACGTCACCCTGCCCTTTACTCGCGGCCTCGCGGGCGCGGCGGACTACACGATCTGCTATTACACGCCGCGCATTCGCACCACCCATCCGCACCAGCTCGCCCTGGCCGTGATTTTGTACAGCCCCTGGCAGTTCGTCTTCTGGTACGACCAGCCTTCCGATTTCAAGAACGAGCCGGAGATGAAGTTCTTCGAGCAGCTCCCCACCGTTTGGGACGACACGCGGGTTGTGAAGGGCGAGATCGGCGAGTACATCAGCATCGCCCGGCGCAAGGGCGACGCATGGTGGCTGGCAACGGCGAACAACACCGAGGCGCGCACGCTCGAAGTGCCGCTTGGGTTTCTGGACCCCAAACAGCGCTACGTGGTGGATCTCTACGAAGAGCCCAGTGCGGGCAACGCCGGGGCTATGATGTCGCCGCGAACGAAGGTGGCGGTGAGTTCGTGTCTGCTGGAGAGCCGCGCGCCTCTCAAACTGGCCCTTCCCGCGAGCGGCGGACACGCGGCCGTTTTTCGGCCGGCAGGCGTGGGAGTGGATGGGCTGCCGCGGCCTTGCGCACAGCCAGACCGTACCCAGTAGCGACGCCCGGATCAGATCTCACCAATTCACGGTTCCCTTCAGGCCAGCCTCGCCCTCGCAGGGGTGTGGCGGGAGTGCGGTTTCGGCAGAGCGGCGGACAGATAAGAGAGGACTCCCCTTTCGGCCTTGGCCTCGCGGCGCTGCTGGGAGGCGCTGAGTTTGGCTTCGAGGCGGTCGAGGGCGGATTCGTGGTCTTTGCGCTGGGCGGCGATGCGGTGGTGGAAGCGGGTTTCCTCGGTTTCCTTGGCTTCGAGGAGGCTGAGGGCGAGGCAGGCGGGGGCGGCGGCGCTGGGGTGCTGTTTGCGGACTTTGGCTATGCGGGAATCGGCGATGATGCGCTCCCAGGTTTCCAGGCGGCGGAGGAGCCAGGTTTTCTGGGTGATGCGGAAGACGAGGAGTTCTTCGGCTGGGGTGGCGGGTTCATAGGCGTGGATGAGCTTGGCGAGCAGGGATTCGAAGGCGGGTCTGGATTCGTGCTTGTGCAGGAAATGGGCGCTGAGCCAGGTCTGGCTTAGGGTGATCGTTGTTTTGGTTTTGGCTGCGTTGTCGGTCGCGGTTGTGGCTGTGGCGGTTGCGGGTGCAGCTTGTCGTTGGGCGGTGGACTTGGGGTTTTCTGGTTTGTCCGGGTTTTCGGAAAATTGGAGCGGGTGGATGGGGGCGGTCTGCGTGACCGTATCGCGTTGATTTTGCAGGGGGTTCGCGGGAATGTTGGGGTGTGCGGGATTGTCCGGATTGTCCGGATTTTCGGGCTGGATCGAAGCGGCGCGGGGGAGGCCGATGGCGGC
>JBDIBK010000083.1:0-18938 GCA_039812845.1 Bryobacterales bacterium | reverse complement strand
TGCGATGGAACCCACGAGCCCGACGGAACGAAGCTCGCCGAGTTCCGCGGTTGGAGCGGTTCCGGGCAGTTCAACAACTGGGCAAGCTGGAAGCGCAAATGCTGAACGCGTTCAACCACACCAACCTCTCCGGCCTTCAGACGAACATTACCAGCGGGAATTTCGGCCGGTTTACCAGCACCCGCGGGGCACGCGTGATCCAATTGAATCTGCGTCTTTCGTTCTAAATGGAAGCAATTGGACTCATCGGTGTTGGACTGCTCGGAACGGCTCTGGCGGCACGGCTCGCCGGAGCCGGTTTCGAAGTTCACGGCTACGATCCGGACCCCGCGGCCGCGGGACGCCTCGCGGCGCTTGGCGCTGTGGCGGAACCGGCGGCGTTGGATGTCGTTCGCGGGTGCCGCCGGGTGTTCTTTTCGCTGCCGGGGCCGGCGCAGGTGCGGGAAGCCATCGCCGCGATTGAAGCTTCGCTGGCGTCCGGTTCGATGATCCTCGATACGACAACCGGCGACCCGGCGGATGTCGAAAGGCACGCGGCGGCGCTTGCCGTTCGGGGCATCCACTATCTGGATTGCGAAATCGGAGGGTCGAGCAAACAAACGGAGGCGGGCGAGGCGATCGTCATCTGCGGGGGACATGCCGAAGCCTATGCGGCCGCGCACGATCTGCTGGCCGCCATCGGCGCAAAGATCTTCCATACCGGAGCCCCTGGCACCGGCACCCGTATGAAACTGGCGCTCAACATCGCGATCGGCCTGCATCGCGCCGTGATGGCGGAATCGCTGGCTTTCGCCGAGAAGAACGGCATTGAGGCCGAACGCGCCCTGGAAATTCTCAAAGCCGGCCCGGCTTATTCGCGCGCCATGGATGTGAAGGGAGCGAAGATGCTCTCGCGCGACTACACGCCCGAAGCGCGCGTCGCCCAGCACCTGAAAGACGTTCGCATCATCCTTGAAACCGGCGGCGGCGTTGGCGCGCGGCTGCCTCTCTCTGAACTCCACCGGCAATTGCTCGAGGAAGCCGTGGAGCGCGGCTTCGCTTCGCTGGACAACTCGAGCGTGATCGAACTCTTTCGTAATCCGGACACCGCATGACCCGCCTTGTTGACCTTATCGTCGTCGCCGCCTATCTGGGCATCATCGCTTTCATCGGGACGCGCTTCTCCAAGCGCCAGACCTCCACGGAGAGTTACTTCGTGGCGAAGCGCTCCATCCCCGGCTGGGCAATGGGGATGTCGATGCTGGCCACGATGATCAGCAGCGTCACGTTCGTGGCCTATCCGGGCTCGTCCTACGCGGGAAACTGGTCTCTGCTTGTGCCCGGCTTCCTGATTCTGGCCACGCTGCCGCTGGTGGCGAAGGTGGTGATCCCGTTTTACCGCGAGGAAGTGGGCATGAGCGCTTACGAATACTTCGAGAAGCGCTTCGGCCGGCCCGCGCGGCTGTACGCTTCCGCGGCATTTTCTCTCGCCCACTTTTCGAAGATGGGCTTCGTGCTTTACCTGATGGCGCTCACCATCGCGAGCATGACCGGCTGGGACATCACGGCGGTGATTCTCTCGGTAGCCATCCTTATGGTGATCTACACGGTTATGGGAGGAATCGAGGCCGTCGTCTGGACCGATGTGGTGCAGGCGTTCGTGCTGTGGATCGGCATCGTGGTGGCGCTGGGCTACCTGCTGTTTCTGCCCGAAGGCGGCCCCAGCGCGGTCTTCGCCGTTGCGGCCGAGCACGGGAAATTCAGCCTCGGCGATCTCTCCTGGGATTGGACCCGGCCCACGATTCCCGTCGCCATCCTCTACGGCTTGTTCTGGTACGGCCAGCGCTATGTGGCGGACCAAACCATGGTGCAGCGCTATCTGCTGGCGAAATCGGACCGCTCCGCCCTGCGCGGCGTGAGCCTGGGCGCTTTGCTTTGCGTTCCGATCTGGGCGCTCTTCATGCTGATCGGCACATCGGTTTGGGCGTTCTTCCAGCTTAGCGGCGAGACGATTCCGGCAACGATCACGAAAGCCGACCAGATGTTCCCGTACTTCCTGAGCGAGCATCTTCCCCCTGGCATGCTCGGGCTGCTGCTGGCCGCCCTGGCAGGGGCCGCGATGACCATGCTTGCGAGCGACCTCAACAGCCTGGCCTCCGTGGCCACGGAAGATTTCTACCGCGCGGCCCGGCCCCATGCCTCGGACCGCGAACGGCTCCGCGCCGCGAAAGTAATTGTCGTCGTCGTGGGGCTGCTCAACATCGTGACGGCGCTCGTTCTGGTTCACACGAAAGGAAGCGCGCTCTCGATGTGGTTCGTCGTCTCCGCCATCGCCTCGGGCGGTTTGGCCGGGCTGTTCCTGCTTGCCTTTCTGATGAAGCGCGCCACGCGCACGGGAGCTTACACCGGAATCGCGATGAGCACGGCCTTCACGGTTTGGGCGGTGCTGACCAGGGGAGACCAGCCCGTTCTGGATCTTGCGCCCTACAATTTCAGCTTCGATGAGCTGACGATCGGCGCGCTGGGCAACATCGTCCTCTTCGCGGCCGGGGCGGCGGTGAGCCTGCTCCCCTTTCCGCGCGAGAGAGCGGCGGAAGAGCCTCACGGCACGGTTTGGCACTGGCTGCGGTTGCGCCAGGAACGGGACGCCAGCCGGGAGAGCTGACGCTTCCAGCGGAGCCGCACCAGTGGCAAGCATGCCGGCTATTCGCCGCGAGCCAGCCGCGAGCCTGTTTCCTTCGAGTCTGCCTCACGGCGGAAAGCAGTGCCGGCTGAGCCTGCGTTCAGCGGACGGAATCTTCGGTGGCGGGGCCGGGGTCCACGGCGTTGGCGTCGATGCGGAGCGCGCCCTGCCATTCCAGGGTTTCGAACTGGCCTTGATTGGCGGAGACGACGATGGCGAGGTCACGCTCCGGGGGGGACGGCATGGGGGCGGGGCGGAGGAGCGGGGTGACCACCGCCAGATATCGCAGCACGTCATAGATGGTGCCCTGCTGGGGCACGGAGACGCTGAACTCCTGCGAGCGGAAGCGCAGCCGGACCTCTTCCCGCTGGATGTGCCAGGCGAGATAGGCGGCGCACTCCACGGCTTTCTCGAACCACTCCGGTCCGCGGCCGGCGGGGAAGAGATCGAGGAAAAGTTCCACTTCCAGGCTTTCCTCGCGGGCGAACTCGCGGACGGTGAGGCGGCCGGTGTGCGCCGTGACGCGCCAATCGACGTTCTTGGCGCTCTCGGTGTTCACGTAGTCCCGCAGACGGTAGAAATCGTGGCCGCGGCCCTGCTGCAGGGCGGAGATCTCCCGGTGAATCACGGAGTAAAGGGTGCGCCAGTCGCGGGTGCCTTCCAGGCAGGGGAAGACGATGAGGCTCTCCTGCATCTCGACGCGGATCCGGCGTTCCAGGAAGCCGAAGGGGAACGAAGTGGAAAGGGTCAGGCTGTTGCCGCGGTGCAATCCGCGCCGCAGGAAGGTGATTTCGGTGGGTTCGTTCACGGCCTTGCCGCCGGAAACGACCGGAACGTAGAGCGGGCGAATGCGGATCTCCTCGCGGTCCCCCTTGAGGTGGATGGAAAACGAGGGTGTGAGGCGCTTCAGGTTCCTGAGGATGATGCGGCCGCGCATGGGCTGGCGCGCGCTGACCTCGTCGGGAATCTGATACTCGACGGAAAGGCCCGCGAGGCAGAGGCGGCTCACAAAGCCGGAAACGAGCCAGGTGGACACCATGGCGGCGAAGATCAGAAGCAGGAGATTCGCCCCGCTCAGAAAGGCGAGCGTGCCCACCACCACCAGCATCACGGCAAAGAGAAACCCGGCGAGGGTGAGGCGATAGCGGCGCATTCCGGGCAGGCTCGTCCAGAAGCGGCCGGCACGCGCGCGCCACGCCAGGCGGGCATTCGGGGCGGGATGGGAAGGCGTGGACATCGATGCAGCGCAAGAAGAGCGGAGGCGGCTCTGACGGAACCGCCTCCGCTCCTATTCTGCGTTAATCGGGTGCGCTTTGGGTTACGAGATGCCCAGAATCCGGCGATTGCGCCCGGCATCGGTCGCCCCGCCGGCGAAATCGTCGAAAGCCTTGGTGGGCACGTCGATCAGCATGCTCTCAATGAAAGGTGCGCCTTCGGCCGCGCCCTGCGCGGAATCCTTGAAGCAGCATTCCCATTCGAGCACCGCCCAGCCGGAATAACCGATGGCGGTCATGCGGCTGAATACCTGGCTGAAATCCACCTCGCCATCGCCCAGGCTGCGGAATCGGCCGGGCCGGTTCACCCAGCTCTGGTAGCCGCCGTAAACGCCGGAGCGGCCGTCGGGCCGGTATTCGGCATCTTTCACGTGGAAGGCCTTGATGCGTTCCGCGTAGTGATCGATAAAGGCGACGTAATCCAACTGCTGCAGGACGAAGTGGGAAGGGTCGTAATTGATGGCGACGCGCGGGTGGTTGCCGGTGGCGGCCAGGAACATTTCGAAGGACGCGCCGTCGTGCAGGTCCTCGCCGGGGTGGAGTTCGTACGCGATATCCACGCCGAACTGATCCGCGTAGTCGAGGATGGGCTTCCAGCGGCGGGCAAGTTCCTTGAAGCCTTCCTCCACGAGGCCCGCCGGGCGCTGCGGCCACGGGTAGACGTAGGGCCAGAGGAACGCGCCGGAGAAGGACGGCGTGGCCGTGAGGCCGAGATTCGCGGAGGCGCGAATGGCGTACATCATCTGCTGCGTGGCCCACTCGCTGCGCGCCTTTGGATTCCCGCGAACTTCCGGCGCGGCGAAGATATCGAAGAGGTCGTCGAACGCGGGATGAGAGGCGACAAGCTGACCCTGGAGGTGCGAAGCCAGCTCCGTGATCGCCAAGCCGTTCGTGCTGCCTTTGAGGTCGTCGCAGTAGGCCTTCGATTCCGCGGCGGTTTTTAGATCCATGATGCGGCTGTCTCCGCTTGGCAGTTGAACGCCGAGGTAGCCGAGCGCTTTCATGTGAGCGGTGATGGCGGGCAGGGAATTGAAAGGTGCTTCATCCCCCATGAACTGGGCGAGGAAGATCGCGGGTCCTTGAATTTGTGACATGGAAAATGCTCCGTTTGATGAGGATTCAAAGGACATCCTATGTCAATCGCCGGTGAAAGGCCAAGAGCGGGCGCGGCGGGGTTCGAACCGGGGGATTTCGAACGCCGTTCGAGCATCCCCCGGATGGCGCTCCTGTGCGAGAATTAGAAGTTGGGCCGCAACAACACTGGGCAGCAAAACGACATTGGGCAGCAAACTGGGTTCTGACAAATGGACTCGCTCGACGTGCGCAAGCCTGTTCCCGGCCGGCTTTGGGTGGGGACGCCATCGCGCGGTGTGCGGATGGGCAAAACTGCCGAGAGTGCGGCGGGGAATCCCGCTGCAAAGGCAGCGTCAGCCGGGGGTTGTCCGTGCCGGGGCGGCGTTGAGCGCATGGCTTGCAGGCTCCGGATTGCGGGGCGTCGCCGGGAACCGAGCGATGCTTTCCGTGCCCGAGGATGGGCCCCTTAACCAAGGCAAGTGAATCAATATGTTGAAATCCAAACTGGAATCGCGTGACGACCTCAATCCGCAGGAAACCGCTGAGTGGATTGAGGCTCTCGATCAGATTGTGGACGAAGCCGGTCCGGACCGGGCGGCGTATCTGTTGCGCAAGCTGCGCGACAGAGCGGTGTCTTTCGGCGCCAGCGGCATTGACCGTTTCACGACCCCTTATTTGAATACGATCCCCGCGGAGATGGAAGTGCCGTATCCGGGCGACCGCGCGATCGAACGCCGCATCAAGAGCTACATTCGCTGGAACGCGATGGCGATGGTTACGCGCGCCAACAAGTACGACAACGGCATTGGCGGCCACATTTCCACCTACGCTTCGCAGGCCACGCTTACCGAAGTTGGCTTCAACCATTTCTTCCGGGGAAGCTACGGAGATCAGCCGGGCGACTTCATCTATTTCCAGGGCCACGCCTCCCCCGGCGTCTATGCCCGGGCGTTCATGGAAGGCCGCCTGAGCGAGCAGCAGCTCAACAACTTCCGCCACGAGTTGCGGGATACTCCGGGACTTTCCTCGTACCCGCACCCCTGGCTGATGCCCGATTTCTGGAACTTCCCTACCGTGAGCATGGGGCTGGGGCCGATCAACTCGATCTATCACGCCCGCTTCATGCGCTACCTGGAGGATCGCGGGCTGATCCCCAAGACGCCGCGCAAGATCTGGGTGTTCTGCGGCGACGGCGAAATGGACGAACCCGAATCCCTGGGCGCAATTTCGCTGGCCTCGCGGGAACGCCTCGACAACCTGATTTTCATCATCAACTGCAATCTGCAGCGGCTGGACGGCCCGGTTCGCGGGAACGGCAACATCATCCAGGAGCTCGAAGGCGTGTTTCGCGGCGCGGGCTGGAACACGCTGAAAGTGGTGTGGGGCTCGGACTGGGATTCGATTCTCGCGCGCGACGAATCCGGCAAGATGCACGCGCGTCTTGAAGAGATGGTGGATGGCGAATTCCAGGCGCTCACCGCCAAGGACGGGGCGGCGATTCGCCAGGAGCTTTTCGGCAAGTATCCGGAAACGCTGCAACTGGTGGAGCACCTGAGCGATGAGCAGTTGACGCGCCTGCGCCGGGGCGGCCACGACCCGCAGAAAGTTTTCAACGCCTACAAATTGGCTTCGGAAACCACGGGCAAGCCCACGGTGATTCTGGCGAAGACCGTGAAAGGCTACGGCCTGGGCGAAGCGGGAGAGGGCCGCAACGTTACCCACCAGCAGAAGAAGCTCAACGAAGACGAAATGATGCTCTTCAAGCGCCGCTTCGAAGTGCCGATCTCCGACGACGCGGTGCATACGGTGTCGTTCTACCGGCCCGACGAGAGCAGCCCGGAGACGAAGTACATGAAGGCGCGCCGGGAGGCGCTGGGCGGATCTTTGCCCAAGCGCAAGGTGAACTTCACGCCGCTGCCGATTCCCGACCTCAGCTACTTCCAGGAACAGATGGAAGGTTCCGGCGGGCGCGAAGTTTCGACGACGATGGCGTTTGTGCGCGTGCTTTCGATGCTGCTGAAGGACGAAGCGATCAGCAAGTACATCGTGCCGATCGTTCCCGATGAAGCGCGCACGTTCGGCATGGAGAGCCTGTTCCGCCAGTACGGCATTTACGCTTCAACCGGCCAGTTGTATAAGCCGATCGACAGTGCGATGTTCCTGTATTACCGGGAAGCCAAGGACGGGCAGGTGCTGCAGGAAGGGATTACGGAAGCGGGCGCGATGGGGAGCTTTACGGCGGCGGGAACGGCGTACGCCAACTACGGCATCCCGATGATCCCGTTCTTCTCCTACTACTCGATGTTCGGGTTCCAGCGCGTCGGAGACCAGATCTGGGCCTTTGCCGATGCGCGCGGGCGCGGCTTTATGATGGGGGGCACGGCGGGGCGCACCACGCTTTCCGGCGAAGGCCTGCAGCACCAGGACGGCCACAGCAACATCGCCGCGAGCACCGTGCCGAGCTGCCGCACGTATGATCCGGCGTATGCCTTTGAAATGGCCGTGATTATTCAGGACGGCCTGAAGCGCATGTATGAGCTGAATCAGGACCGCTTCTACTACATCACGATGTACAACGAGAACTATGCCCAGCCGCCGATTCCGGAAGGCGAGGACATCGTCGAGGGCATCCTGCGCGGGATTTACAAGTTCCGCGCGGCCGCGAAGGGCAAAGCCAAGATCAACCTTTTCGGCAGCGGCCCCATCCTGAATGAAGCGCTGCGGGCACAGGAGATGCTGGCCGAACGCTACAAGGTGGAAGCCGACGTGTGGAGCGTGACCAGCTACAACGAACTGCGGCGGGATTGTCTGGCGGTGGAGCGCTGGAACCGGCTGCACCCGGAGGAAGAAGCGCGGACGCCCTACCTTCTGAGAGCGCTTGACGGCGTGAAGACGCCCATCGTTGCCGCTTCGGACTACATGAAGGTGACTGTGGACCAGCTCGCGCCCTGGCTTCCGGGACGCCTCGAAACGCTCGGGACCGATGGCTTCGGACGCAGCGAGAACCGGCAGTATCTGCGCCGCCACTTTGAGAACAATGCGGAGCACATCGTCTACGCGGCGCTGGCGCGTCTGGCGCGCGACGGCAAGATCGACAAGGCGATTCCCGCAAAGGCGCTCGTGGAACTGGGCATCGATCCCGAAAAACCGGATCCGCAGTACGCCTAGGCGGGTGACGATCCGTTGGCTGTTTGGACGCTCCGCGCGGCCCGTTGCGCTGGGGGTTGCGCGGTGAGAGGGGGCGTCTGAAACGGTTGCTCAGCGGGAAGGCACGCGGCGCGATTATTTATGCCACTTATCCGGTGCCAACCGCATCTGATTAGGTGTTGGCGAAATGCGGCAGACGGAATGCAGGCCGTTCGACTTTCCGGCCTTGCGACTTTCGAGCGATACTGCGCTCGACTATTGGGCTTTCGAGCCATCCGATTTTCAAATTATTCGACTCTCAAGCCGTTCGGCCTTTGAACAGTGCGGGTTCACGCCGATTCCAGCGCCAAGCAGCTTTGCCGATTCCGCTTCGCCGGAAGAATTCTGAAGGAGATCTAAATACATGACTGGAGTAGGAAGCCCTTTCCCCGCTTATTCGCTGGAGGCCTGCGTGAGCCTCGAAAAGGGGAAAGAATTCAAGACGATCAGCAACACCGACTTTGCCGGCAAGTGGCAGGTGATCTTTTTCTGGCCGATGGACTTTACGTTTGTCTGTCCCACGGAGATCGCCGCTTTTGGCAAGCTGAATGCTGAGTTCGCCGACCGCGATGCGCAGCTTCTCGGCGCGAGCACGGATTCCCATTATGTGCACCATGCCTGGAGAACCCACCACGCGGACCTGAAAGATCTGCCCATCCCGATGCTGGCCGACACCAAGCGGGAACTCAGCACCGCTCTCGGCATTCTCGACCCCAAAGCCGGCGTCGCCCAGCGCGCCACGTACATCGTCGACCCGGAAGGGATTGTCCGCTTTACGATGGTGACGGACCTCTCCGTGGGCCGCAATCCGGAAGAAGTGCTTCGCGTGCTCGACGCGCTGCAGACGGACGAACTTTGCCCCTGCAACTGGCAGAAGGGAGAGGAGACGCTCCTCGTTGCCTAAGGCGGCGCGGGCGTTTCCGACACGACGACACAATGCCAGTTGAAACCCTGGTGGAGATGGTCCCGGAATATGCCAAGGACCTTCGTCTGAACCTCACGAGCCTGCTTCGGCAGACGGATCTGAACGAGACTCAGTTGTGGGGAACGGTGGCCGCGTGCGCAATGGCATGCCGGAATGGCTTGCTGATTGAAGAATTGCTTCCGGAAGCCGCCAAACACCTGAGCGCGGCCGCGCTCGAAGCCGCGAAAGCCGCAGCCGCGATGATGGGGATGAACAATATCTACTATCGTTTCGGCCACCTGAGTTCGAACGCCAAATACAAGGCACTGCCTTCACGGCTGCGAATGAATGTGATTCGCACGCATGGAGCGGACCCGGTGGATTTCGAGCTGTGGTGCCTGGCGGTCTCCGCGATCAATGGCTGCGGGGTGTGCGTGGACAGCCACGAACGCGTGGTGCGCGAAAAGGGCATGACGGAAGAAGCCGTGCTTACGGCGGTGCGGATCGCATCGACGCTGCATGGACTTGCGACCGTGCTCGAGGCGGAGTCCTACGTGGAAACCCAGTAGTACCCGGCGATATTTTGGGCGAAACTGGAGCGAAAGGCGAAGCTGGCACTCCCCAGCTTCGCCTTCCTTTTTCTATATGCCATGAGCCATTCTAGGAAACAATAAGAATGGTGGCTCTCGGGATGTATACTGCATTCCCGACGTTTGTCGATACCGCCGAGATTCTGGATATCGCCGGGGAGCGGAACACGAGTGGCGTCGTCACTGCCCAAAGTGAGCTTCGATCCGAAAGGTTCGGGAGGATCGGATACGATCTCTCTGACCCGCCGGCGGAGCCGCGTTCTGGCGGATGCAACCTGCCTGGTGGATTCCCGCGCGGTGATCCGCCATATCAGCTCTGGCGCGGAAGCCCTGCTGGGAGCGGACAAGAACCTCATCCATGGCCGGTCTCTGGTGGATTTCGCGGTGCTGCCGCAGCGGCACGATCTGCACCAGTACCTGACGACCGCGCCGGACCGTGCCGGCTCTCAGACGGACTTCATCACGGAAATGGTTTCCGCGAACGGAGCGCCCGTGTCCGTTCTGATTTCATTCGAAGGTTCGGTGGAGGAGGCGCGCCCGGCGCTGCACTCTTTCCGCATCCGTGAAATTCAGGACGAACCGGACGAGTGGAGACCGATCGAAGACCGTTTGCACCACATGCTCGCCAGCCTGAAGGATGTGGTGTTTGAACTCGACGAAACCGGGCACTTCCACTACCTGAACGACGCGTGGGAAGACTTGGCGGGCTTCTCCGTTGCGGACAGTTTGCGCAAGTCCCTGGTGGAGTTTATTGACCAGGACGATATCGAAAGCTTCGTTGAGGATTTCGAGAAAATAGTCAGCGGCGACAAGCGATCGATGCGGCAGGACCTGCGCATATTGCGGCGAAACGGCGGCGTGAACTGGTGCGAGTTTTACGCGAGGAGAGACGGCGCCGCAACGCCAGGGGAAGCCGCCGTGATTTACGGCAGCCTCACCGACGTCACTGCCCGCAAGATTCTCAAGGACGACCGCGAGCATTACATCAGCAGCCTGCAGGAAGCGCGCGAGCAGGCGGAGAAGCAGGCGAACTCGCTCACCCATCTGGCGCAGCAATTGATGGTGGCCAGGGACGAAGCGGTTCGCGCCATTGAAGCCAAGAGCCAGTTTCTGGCCAACATGAGCCATGAGATTCGCACGCCGATGAACGGCATCGTCGGCATGCTGGGCCTTCTGCTCGAAAGCGAACTCGGCAAGGATCAGCGGGAATACGCCGAGATCGCGCGCAACTCGGGCGTCGCGCTCATGGAAGTGCTCACCGAGATTCTCGACTATTCGAAGATCGAGAGCCGGAAGCTCGAACTGGAGATTGAGCGCTTCAATCTGTATCAATTGCTCGACGACATTATCGAGTCCTTCGCCGAACGCGGCGAGGTGAAGAATGTAGAGATCCTCTGCCACATCGATGCCGAAGTGCCCGTCAATGTGGTGGGCGATCCGCAGCGGCTGCGGCAGATTCTCAACCACCTCCTGAACAATGCGCTGAAGTTCACGCACGAGGGGCGCATTCAGCTTTTCGTGGCCGCCATCGAACTGGAAGGGAAGCGTGGCCGGCTGCATTTTGAAGTTTCCGACACCGGAATGGGCGTTCAGGAAGACCGCCAGCCGCACATCTTCAAACCCTTCTATCAGGTGGACGCGTCGAACAGCCGCAAGTTCGGCGGCACGGGGCTGGGTCTGGCGATTTGCCAGGAGCTGGCGGCCCTAATGGGTGGCGATATCGGGGTGGATTCGACGCCCGGGGAGGGCGCGACATTCTGGTTCACGGCCGAATTCGGCCTGCCTCCGGATCCGCAGCCGCGGGAAGACGTCAGCAAGCTCACGGACCGGCCAATCTTCGTCTATTGCACGAACCCGCATCTGCGCGAATCGCTCTGCCGGCAGATGGGCTCCTGGGGCATGGCGGTGCAGACGCCGCACGACGCCAGCGAGGCGGTGCGGGCGCTGCTGCGAAAACCCGCCAATGGCCCGTCCGTGCGCGTTCTGGTGGCGGAGGCCGAGGCCCTGGCGGCGGGCCCCGAGGGCACGGTGGCCAGCCTCAACCGGCTCACTTCCAACGTGGAGGTGAGGCTGATTCTGGTGACCCCGTACCGGCGCAGCGCGTACCGGGCCTCGCTCAAGGATTTGATGGTTTCCGCCCTGCTCAGCAAGCCGCTGCGGTCTTCGAAGGTGCAGGAGGTGGTGCTCAAGGCGATCCGCGAATTTACGCCCAACCTTCCGCTGGACGAAAGCCTGGAGGCGTTTCAAGCGGACCGGATCGCCCCGGAATCGGACAGCGGCGCCAAGGGCCGGATTCTGATTTCGCAGACCGACTGGGTACACCAGCGGCTGACGATTTACCTGATGTCGAGCCTCGGCTATCGCGGAGAGATTGCAAGCACGGAAGACTATTGTGAGAGCCTGATGCTGTCGCGCCGGTATTCCGTGCTGCTCTTGGACGTGGAGAATCCGCGCTTCGACGCCATTGCGTTTCTGAGGCGGCTGCGGAAACAGGAATCCGGCAAGCTGCACCGCACTTCGGTCGTGGCGCTGGTTAAAGTTCTGTCGGGCAAGGTGGAACAGACAATGCGCGATGCGGGAGTGGACGAGTTCCTGATGCTGCCGCTGCAAGCGCGCCAGTTGAAGGATGTGCTGGAGCGTTACTGCGTCGACAGCCCGCCGCTTTCGGAAGGGGCGGTTGTGAATGTCGAAGCGGCTCTGGTGGAGGAGCCCGCGCTCGATCCCAAGGTGATTGCGACCTTCGAACAGCTCACCGAAGGCTCCGACGTGGATATTTACAGCCACATGATCTGGCCGGCCCTCGACGACATTCGCAACCGGCTGCAGACCATCGGGGAGAGCATCGAGAAGAAGGACCTGACGGCGGTCTTTCACGAGGCGCACACCATCAAGGGGTCGAGCGGCTATATCGGCGCGACCAAACTGCAGCAGTATGCCGCCAGCCTGGAGAAAGGCGCCAAGGAGGGCAGCATCGGGCAGCCGGAAATGCGCGAGTTCCTGGTGAAGCTCGAAGACGACCTGGCCCGGGTGCTTGCCGCGCTCGAGAAGGAAGGGAAAGCGCCGCCGAACGGCTGACGCCATCCCCCGCCTTTCGCCCGCTCACCCGCCAGCGATGGCGCCCACCACGAAGAACGGTTCGCGGCCCTGCGCGACGGGGTCGGGGAGCGGTTCGTCCGGAGACTGGTGCGAGAGATCTTCTTCGCAGGCGAAGAAGCGCAGCCAGGGCCTCCGCTTCCGGGTGCCGTGTTCCCGAATCGCGCCTCTCAGCACGGGGTAGCTGGCCTCGAGCGCGTCGAGAATCCGCCGCGGTGTCACGGGCGCATCCACCTCAAGGCACAGTTCCCCATCCACCCCGGCCAGCGTGCGCAGATGCGCAGGAATCACCACGCGAATCATGGCAGCGTCTGCACCTCGACAGAGAGCACGGCGGGCAGATCCCGCGCGATGGCCTCCCAGGTATCGCCGGAATCCGCCGAGGCGTAGACCTGCCCGCCCGTGGTGCCGAAATAGACGCCGCAGCTATCCAGCGAATCCACCGCCATCGCGTCCCGCAGAACATTCACGTAGCAGTGCTCCTGGGGGAGACCGTTGGTGAGCGCCTCCCATTCATTGCCGCCGCCGCGGCTGCGGTAAACGCGCAACTTGCCATCTGGCGGATAGTGCTCGGAATCGCTCTTGATGGGCACCACATAAATGGTTTCCGGCTCATGCGCGTGAACGTCGATGACGAACCCGAAATCCGTGGGCAGGTTGCCGCTCACCTCGTGCCAATGGTCGCCGCCGTCGTCCGTTCGCATAACGTCCCAGTGCTTCTGCATGAACAGCGTTTGCGGGCGCGACGGATGCATCGCAATCCGGTGGACGCAGTGGCCCACCTCGGCGTCGGGATCCGGGATGTATTGCGAGAGCAGGCCCTTGTTGATGGGCTTCCACGTCTTGCCGCCATCCTCGCTGCGGAAGGCGCCGGCGGCGGAGATGGCGATGAAAATGCGCTCCGGGTTGAACTTGTCGAGCAGGATGGTATGCAGGCCCATTCCGCCCGCGCCGGGCTGCCACTTGGAGCCAGACCCGTGTTCGCGAAGCCCGCTCAGCTCCGACCAGGTCTTGCCGCCATCGGCGGACTTGAACAACGCCGCATCTTCGACGCCGGCGTAGACGGTATCCGCGTCGGTGAGCGAGGGTTCCAGGTGCCAGACCCGTTTGAACTCCCAAGGGTGGGCCGTGCCGTCGTACCACTGATGCGTGCCGGGAACGCCGTTGTAGGCGAACTCGTTGCCCACGGCTTCCCAAGTCTTGCCGCCGTCGTCGGAGCGCTGAATCATTTGCCCAAACCAGCCGGAGGTCTGGGAGGCGTAGATCCGGTTCGGATCCACCGGCGACCCCTTGATGTGATACATCTCCCAGCCGCCGAAATGCGGACCGGCGATATCCCAGCGCTTCCGCTTGCCATCCGATTCGAGAACGAACGCTCCCTTGCGCGTGCCCACGAGCACACGAACCCGATTGCCGTTTCCTGCCATGTGTTTTCCTCCGCGAGATTGCCGATTGCCGATTTCCCAGATCGACAGTTGGATGGGAAATATTTTATGGAAATGCCGCGGCGGGCGAAAGGCGGGGGCCGCTTTTCCCCGACTGCCTCGCGCTCCCTGCGTGCGGGGCGGCGGGCGGGAGCGAAACATTCCGGCCTGGATCTCTTTCCAACGGTGTTGGAAGGAGAGGACCAATGGGACAAACGTTCGTGGCGCTTTACGATAGCCAGGAAACCGCGCACAAGGCCGCGCTCGCACTGCACAAAGCCCGGTTTACGGACGGGGAGGTCCGGGTGGTGACTCCGGCGGATTTTGAGGTTTCACAACCGCTCGAAACGGACATCCTCGGCATCAGCGGGATGGTGAAACCGGAGATTGGCGTCTATGAGGAGGCGGTGCGCCGGGGGGACTCGCTGGTAGCCGTCACGTCGGCGAATCCGGATGCGGCAAGGGCGGAAGCGGTGCTGCTCAGCTTCCAGCCGGTGCAGCTTGACCAGAAAGTGGCGCAATGGCAGACAGCGGGATGGAAGAACCCGTATGACGAACTGCCCACCGACAACTCCATGAAGATCTTCGATCACGAGCGGGCGCAGACGGGAAGGGACGGATCTCCCGCGACCGTGAGAGTCTTCGTCTGGTAGCCTCGGACGGCCGTGGAACCGGGCATTGCCGCAATGAGCATTGCCGACGGGCACATTGAGCGAGTTCGAAAACTCCTGATAAGCTCGGAGGCGTGAAGGCTTCCATTTTCTTGCCGTTCTTCCGGTGGCGACGCGCGGCTGCACTCGCCGCCTTTTGCGCGCTGGCCACTCTGGCGGCGGTTGCCTCGACGAGACTGCTCGTTACCGTGGTGGACCGGGACACGATGTCTCCGGTGGCGGACCTCCAGGCGTCCGATTTGAGCGTCATGGACGGCAATCGGTCGCGGGCGGTGGAGAAGATCGAGAAAGTCAGCGGCTTGATGGATGTCGCGCTGCTGGTGGATACGAGTGCGTTCGGCGAGATGGTGCAGCCCGCGGCCGCCAATATCATTGAGCAACTGGCGGAGGGGGACCAGATGTCGATTGTCGCTTTCGACAGCGCGGCCACCGTCATCCAGGATTTCACTTCGAGCAAGGAAGCGCTCTCCAGTTCGCTGCGCAACGTGAAATACGGCAACAACCCGAACATCCTTGACGCGGTGTTCGCGGTGATCGACGGCGCGTTTACCGATGCCGGAGCGCGGCCCGTGGTGATTCTGATTACGGCCGGGCTCGAAGCGGGCAGCCGCGTTTCCGAGAGCCGCCTCTATCGCCTGGCGCAGCGGAATGAGGTGACGATTTATCCGCTGTTTGTCGGCGGATACAAGGGGATGTTCCAGGACCTGGCGGAGAGGACGGGCGGCATTGCGCTGAGCCTGCCGGAGATGGCGAAAAAGACCAGGCAGAGCCCTGGGGAGGCCGTCTTCGGTTTGATCCGAAACCAGTATGTCGTGACGATCTCCGGCGATCTTCCGCTGAGCGACAAGGCGAAGGTGGAGATGAAGCGGAGCGGCAAGTATCGGATCGGGTTCCGGGAGGGAAATTAGCGTTCCCGGCGCTGGAAGCTGCGTGAAGAAAGAAGAAGGGCGGCCGCTGGACCGGCCGCCCTTCTTCTTCCGATTCCGCGATGGTCGCTGGCGGGCTATTCCGCCGCGCCGGAGCCGCGCGTGCGCTGCACCTTCGGGGTCGCCAGATAGCCTACGATGCGGTCCTTCTGCACGTTGTTGACCACCAACTCGTAAGGCTGGCGGGCGGACATCGTGTAGAACTGGATGGGTTCGTTGAGCGTCTTATCCTTCTTTTCCACCTTCTTGTCGTCGGCGATTACTTCGAGCGTGAAGCGGTTGCGCTTGGTGTCGGTCTTCGTCACGCGGAGGAGGACGTCCCCCACCTTGGTAGGCTGCTTCGCCTTGCGGAGATCGAACTCATAGTAATTGCGGTCTCCCAGTTCCTTGAGCTTCTTGAGCTCGTCGGCATTGGTGGCGATCAGCCCGCTCATCACACCCATGTCGCCCATGGCCTTTTTCAGGGCGCTGTCGAGAAGCGTATCGGCCTCCGCCAGTTTCGCGGTGAACTCATCCACCTTGCCCATCTTTTCCGCGTTGGTTTCGACGGACTTGTTCACTTCTTCGACGCGGGATGCGATGCGCTTGGATTGTTCGGCCTGCTTCTGCTGCTCGGCCGCGAGCTGGCGGCTGAGCGCTTCGGCGCGCTGCACAGCCTCCGTCTTCGCGCGGCCTACCGCCTGCGCGGCTTCGTCCTGTGCCGATTGCAGGGCAGCTTGCAGTTCTTCCACCCGCTTCCGGCTGGCGGCGGAGGAGACATTGACCGTTTCCTTCAACTGCGTCACTTCGTCGGCAAGGCCTTGCTGCACAACCGCAAGATCGGTTTTGACCTTGTCCACCTGCAGGAACAGGTAGATGTTGGCGGCGATGAGCGCGATCACCGCGCCAAGGAGGATGGGTACCAGAAAGGTGGAGCCCCGCTGGCTATGGCGGCCGGGCCGCCGGTTGGTTTCGCAGATCATCAAAGTTACCTCGTGTCCCTTTCCCGTGATGCTTTCGTCTTGTGCATCGATTCCTGATTTTGCCATATTTTCGGGCAAATCAAGCTGCAAACATCCGTGGTTATGCACGAGCGATGCCAAACGGAGCCAGGGCGTTTCTGGAAGGCCGAAATATGCGATCCGATAGCAAAAACGGGCCTTGAGCCCGTCTCCCTTCAGCGAAGGGCGATACATTCCTTCTGTTGCTGGTCAGCTCAAGGGAAAAATTTACATCTGGCGGGCAGCCCCCGTGGCTCCGGCGCGTCAGCACGGGTGCGCCGGAGCGCCGGAGCTTTCGTGCGCGACCGAACGGCGGCCGTCAGACGCGAAAATCGGGCCGGAGCAATTCCATGATCTCGTCGAGTTCGCGCTGATCGTCCGCGTTCATGGTGAAGCGGCTGGTTCTCCGCATGACGACGTTCTTGAAGATGCCGCGGCGGCGCAGAACCTCCTTCATCAGGACGAACGTCGTGCGGCGCTCGAGGACGGCGGAGAGCAGGAAGCGCTGGAAGAGTTCGAGCGACTCCTTCTTCTTCCCTTCGTGATACCAGTCCCAGATCTTGGCCTGGATATCCGCGAAGCCGGCGCCGGCCATGGTGCCGCCGGAGCCGCGTTCCATCTCCGTATAGAGGTTCATTGCGCCGCCGCCGGTGGAGGGGAAGACGTCGGGGCGCTTTCGCTCTTTCAGCACGCGGGAGACCTCGTGCGGGATATTGCCCATTTCGAGCTTCAGGATGCGCACGGAGGGAATCTTCTCCGCCATGCGCAGCAGGAAGTCCGTGGTCATGCCGCCGTTCGAGACCTGAAGGCACATGGGCAGCTTCGACACGGAAGCGATCGAGGTGAAGTAATCCTCCATGTACTTCTGATCGCCGAAATCGTCGGTGGGTCCGAGGGCGTGCAATCCGTCGGCGCCGATTTTCTCCGCGAAGCGCGCGTATTCCATCGCCTCAAACTTGTTCGCGCCATGAACGCCGATCAGCACCTTGGTGCGGCCCTTGGCTTCCTTGACGACGGCGGGGGAATAGCGCATGCGCTCGTTAAAGGAGATGGAACTGGATTCCCCAGCCCCAGCCGGCCATACGACGCCGTGCACACCGCCGCGGCACAGGAAATCCGTCTCTTTCCGCAGAGACTCCTCGTCGATCGCCAGATCCTCGTGGAAGGGGGTCTGCATGATCACGAAGATGCCCTGCCAGGCCTTATCGCCCGCGGGGGACGCCTGCGCCTGAGCCAGGGCGGACGCAGCGGGAAGGGAGGCGGCCATTTGGAAGAGTTGGCGTCGATCAATGAGGTTTGACATCTCATTGTCTATATCACATCGGGGGGCGTGCGCGTACAAACGCGCGGTGACTCTTGCCAGGAAGCGCGACGGGCCGGCGGTTGCTAACCGGAAGCCATCCGCGATTGCTTCCCGCACAGCAAGTCATGAGCCACCTCTTGCGCGGCTCCAATCGCTCCAAGCAGAATCGCCTCGTCCCCAAGGGCGGAAATCTCAATGCGTATGGGCCACGGAACAACGGCTTTCACGGCGGATTGAATCTGGCCGGCCACAAGACCCATGAGGTCTCCGGTGAGGATAATCAATTCGGGATCCGCCACCGCGGCGACATTGGCGACGGCTAAAGTGAGCTTCGATTCGAGATCGTCCGCGATGGCGGCGGCGGCGGGATTTCGCGCCTGAATCGCCTCCAGCAGGTCAAATCTTCCGTTTGCCGCCGGCGCGTTTCCGGCGTCGGCCGGGGGCGCGGCCGCTTGCAAGCGCTCGCGAATCCGGTCAAGCCCGATGGCGGATTCCAAAAAACCGCGGGGGTCGATGGCGCCGGCGGCGGTTTCGCGGTCGAACACCATGTGGCCGATTTCGCCGGCGGTGCCATGCGTTCCGCGATAAAGCCGCCCGCCGAAGACAAGTCCGGCGGCGATGCCCGTACTGTGCCGGATGAGGAGGAAGTTTTGGATGCCCCGGCCGAGGCCGCAATGCATCTCGCCCAGCGCCGCGAAATTGACGTCGTTTTCCACCACAACGGGAACGCCAAAAGCCCGCTCGAGCGGTTCGCGCACGGCAACGTTCGACCAGTGAAACACATTGCCGGCCTCCACCACCTTGCCCTCTTCGGGATGGATGCGGCCGGGAGCGGCGATGGCGGCCACCAT
>JBDIBK010000082.1:0-19882 GCA_039812845.1 Bryobacterales bacterium | reverse complement strand
GGGAATACTACATCTGGCTCGTGTGGAATGTTTCCCTTGAGAGTGACCAGAGCGGTTACTATTTGAACGCCGCCATCAGCACGCGTTCGGAGAAGAGCTGGCTTGCAATGGATGAAGGAATGCCCTATCGCAATGGCACTCCGCTCGCTGAACAGATCCGCCTGGCACGCGCTTTTGAACTGGACCGGAGCGCCTACGACAAATGGGCCAAGACCCGCCGCCTGGTGCTTGCGCGTGCCTGGCCCAAGGTGCCCGAACTCGAAGTGGGGTCGCCCGAAGCGTACAGCCCGTACACGTTCCTGCACCGCCGGAATTACGACTGGAGAGCGGAGGAAGCCCTTTTTCGGGATGCGCTCACAACGCTGCCCTGCACGGACCCCCACCCGTTCAACCACGTCAAGAAAGAACCGGGCCGCAACGCGCTCTACTTTTTCGCCAACCGCCCCACGGCGTACTACCTTGCCTTCGCGGCCGGGGAGGCAATCCGTCCCCGGCAGACCCTGGGCCTCACCATGCTTCGTTCGCAGCGCGACGGCCCCGTGATGCTGGGCCAGCCCGGCACCGGCGCGTTCGCCTGGGGCACGCGGCCAAAGGGCTCCGAAGACGTCTATGAATCGACGCGAGTGACCCCCGTTTTCACGTCGGATAAGGTAGAGGTCGTCATCAAGGACGGGCCGAATTCGATGGCCGAAGGCGATGTCGTCCTGAGCTACCCCTTGGGCGCGGGGACGAAAACGATCACGCTGCGGAGAGACCGGATCGACGTGGAGATTCGCCACCCTGGCGCGTTCATTGAGCAGCTTCCCCTGCTGCCGAAGGGCGGGCAGAGCGTGGAATTGAAAGGTTCCAGCGCGGGCTTTGATCGCTTCAAGGTCGAGTTCAAGGGAGCGAAGGCGAGCCTCGGTGAGAGCCGGGATATCGAAGGCCCTCGCAAGCTGCAGCTTCTCCTGCTGGAAGCGAACGACACCCTGAGTTACTCGTTCCGATTCTGAGCGTGCCTCGGGGGCTACGAGCGCAGAACCCGGAGCAGCGCGGCAATCAGTTCCGCCTGCTCCGTGTCCGTGAGTTCCGTGCCGTCTTTCTGCACATAGAGCGTGTCGAACGCGCGGTGCGCGCGGGTCTCGATAATCAGCACGTCGATATCCACGTCCTGCTCCGCCATGGTGCGGGCGATGTCATAAAGCAGGCCCTGCCGGTCTGGCGCGCCGATTTCCACCATCGTCAGCGTGGGCGAGACGCCGTTCCGGGCGTAGACGTATGGCTCCATGCGCCGGGGGCCGCGCGGGCTTCGCGGGACACCGCGCCGCGGCACCACATCCGCGGCCTTCTCGCCCTGCCGGAGAACGCGGTCCATGCGCCGCACAAGCGCGTCCTGGTCGGAGGGGTTGAGCGTCAGGGAGCGGGAGGGATCCTCAAACTGGAAGCGCAATACCGCCACGTCCTGTGAATTGCGGAACGCATCGGCGAGAAGGATGTTCTGCCCCATGCCGGCCAGAACCCCGGTGGCTTCCGCGAAGAGGCCGGGACCATCCGCGCTGACGGCGATCAGTTCAAACGAGCGCTCCTGCTGCCGCAGCCGCAAGGCCGGTTCGCCGCGCAGTTTGGCCAGATACAGTTCATGCTGCTCCCGGATCTGCGAGGGAAGGAAAATGCGCAGATAGCGCGTCGAGAAGCCTTCGAGAAACGAAAGCTGCTCCGCCGTGAAATCCCCGTCCGCCCCGATGCGCTCACGCGCGACCTGATCTTCAAGAACGACTTGCGTCACGCGATAGGCGCTCCACAGTTGGTCCATGCGCCAGGGCGTGAGAGCGCCGGGGTAAACCCCCCGGATATCCGCGTAAGTGAGCAGCGTGAGGCAGCGCAGCAGGGGAAGGTTGTCGATCGCGCGGGCGATCTCCCGGCCAGTTCCGGGGTCGGAAAGATCCCGTGTCCGCATCGCCGTCGAAAGCAGCAGATGGTGGCCGATCAGCGCCAGAATCGCTTCGGCGTCCCGCGCCTCCACGCCGATTCGCTCGAGGGCCTTTCCCGCGAGCGCCCGGCTCCGCTCCGCATGCCCTTCCACGCCGTCCTTCTTGCCGATATCGTGAAAAATGAGGGCCAGGATCAGCAGCGGCTGGGATTGCGTCTGCTCTGCCAGATCGAGCATGCGCGGGTCGAGATCGCGCTGGCCGCGCCCAAGCTCGCAGAGCGCGTCGATGCAAACCATCGTGTGCTCATCGACCGTGTAGCGGTGGTAATAGTCGCGCACCAGCAGGGAATCGATGTCGTTCCATTCGGGAAACAGCGCAGCCAGAAAACCCGTGCGCTCCATCGCGCGAATCGCCACGTTGGCGTGCGGCATTTCGAGCACCGCCCATAGCGCGTCCCGCACTCGGACGTGTCTGCCCAATTCCAGATCCGGCTGCTCAAGGAAACGCGCGACCCGCTCCACCGTATCGCCGCCCAATTCCAGCCCATGCCGGCCCACGAAGGCAAACAGGCGCCAAACGCGGGCTTCGTCGGTTTCGAGAAGGGCTGCATTCCGGACGTAAATCCGGTTGCGGCTTACGGAAAAGTCGTTGTTGCCGAGGCGGTTTCTCCAACGCTCAATCCCGGTCATCAGCGCCGAGGTATTGGAGTGGAAGCGCTCCTCCCAGCGCTCAATCTCGCGGTAGATCGCGCGAGCGAAGCGGTAGTGTTCCCGCGCCCAGCGCGAGGCGTCGCGCCCGCGGCGGGCAAGCAGCTCCATCCATTCCTCCTGCGGATCGAACAGCAGCACGTTCTGGTTGCGGCGCTCTTCAAAATGCAGAAAGCAGCGCACGGCCGCAATGTGAGCGGTGGCCTTTCGTTCAAAGCGCAGCCAGCGCCCCGGCTCGTTCCAGAACGGGCTCTCCTGCTTCAGAAGGGACAGCCAGCGGACCGAATGCAGATCCCGCAGTCCTCCCGGCCCATCTTTGATGTCGGGTTCGAGGTGATGGATGGTGTGCTGGAACGTGTGCCAGCGGGCGTCGATCAGGTCGAACAGCCGCCCGGCGATGCGGTCCCGCTTCTCCCGCAGCAGTTGCGCGCGGGCCTTCTCGAAACTGAGCAGCAGGTTCGGCGCGCCCGCAAGCGGCCGGGCGTCGAGCAGGCTCAGGTAAAGCTCGGTGTTGCCCGCCTGGAACTGCGTCACCTCCAGCATGCTTCTCACGGAGTGAGAGGGCTCCAGACCGAGATCCCATAGCGCCTGTGTGACGGGCCGCACCGCCGCCCGCAGCGCCTCCGAACTGGCATCGGGCGCATGCACGAACACCAGATCGATGTCGGAGCAAGGGTAGAGTTCCGAGCGCCCAAATCCGCCGCATGCATAGAGCGCCACGCGCGACAGGGCCTGCCCCGTCGCGGACGAGGGATCCTTGACGGCATCGGACAAAACGCGCAGCACCTCGTGCTCCACCAGTTCGGAGACATCCCGGATGCAGGCTTCTCCGTCGAGCGTTTCATAGAAGCGGTCGCGAATCGCCAGCCATGCCGGGCTAGAGCGCAGTTTCTCCACGTTCATCATTGCGGATGCGGACGGCCTCCATGACATCGTAGACGAAAATCTTGCCGTCGCCGATTCTGCCCGTCCGCGCGGCGCCGACAATCGCCTGGATTGCGTCTTCCATCTGGCCGTCGGCAAGAACCGCCTCGATCTTCATTTTCGGCAGCAGGTCCACGACATACTCCTGGCCGCGGTAGATCTCTGTATGTCCCTTCTGTCTGCCGTGTCCTTTCACCTCCGTCACCGTCATGCCGGCGACGCCGAGGCTCTTCAGCGCATCCTTCACGGCATCGAGTTTGAAGGGCTGGATGATCGCTTCAATCTTCTTCATGATTCTCCTCAATTACGTTACCGTGGAATCTCAGCCGCCGGGCGGAAGGGTGGCGGGCTCTGGCAGTGACCGGCCCGCGCAGCCCGCCTACGATTCCAGATTGTATGCTTCTTCCCCGTGGAGGGTGATATCGAGGCCGTCGATTTCGTGCGATTCCGGCACGCGCACACCCACCAGCGCGTCGCACACCTTCAGAATCACAAACGTCGCCGCGGCGGCCAGGATGGCGGCGAAAAGGCTCCCGAGCAGTTGGTTCACCACCTGCATCGCGTTCCCCTCCAGCAATCCAAGCGCCGTCGCATTTCCCGCCGCATCCTTGAAGACGGTGTTTACGGCGGTCGTCGCGAATACGCCCGTGAGCAGCGCGCCCAGGAGTCCGCCCGCGCCGTGAATGCCGAAGGCGTCGAGCGCGTCGTCGTAGCCGAACTTCATCTTCACCACCACCACCATCAGGTAGCAGAAGATCCCCGCGGCAAATCCGATAATCATGGCCGCGCCGGGAGTGACAAATCCCGCGCCCGGCGTGATGGCCACCAGGCCGGCGACCGCGCCGGAGATGCCGCCGAGAACGCTCGGCCGTCCATCGCGCCACCACTCCATCACAAGCCACCCCAGCGTCGCCGCCGCCGCGCCCAGGTGCGTGGCCACGAATGCATTGGCGGCCAGCCCGGACGCCCCCAGCGCGCTGCCGGCGTTGAAGCCAAACCAGCCCACCCACAAGAGGCACGCGCCAATCAGGCTCAGCGTGAGGTTGTGCGGTTTCATCGGCTCAACGCCGTAGCCCCGCCGCTTCCCCAGATACAGCGCGCACACCAGGGCGGATACGCCGGAGGAGATATGCACCACCGTTCCCCCGGCGAAATCGAGGCAGGGAATGCCCGCCGGGCCGAAGGCATTCAGGAATCCGCCGCTTCCCCACACCATGTGGGCCAGCGGGAAGTACACCACCAGGCCCCAAAGCACGGTGAAGAGGATCATCGCGCTGAACTTCATGCGCTCGGCGAAGGCCCCGGAGATCAGCGCCGGAGTAATCACGGCGAACATCATCTGGAACACCATGAAAGTCAGGTGCGGCAACGTGGCGGAATAGGCGGCGTTGGGCGTCGTTCCCACGCCGTGCAGCATCGCGAACTCGAAGCCGCCAAAGAATGGGTTTCCGATGTCGAAGGCGACGCTGTAGCCAACCACCGCCCACAGGACGCTCATCACGGCCATCAGCGCAAAGCTGTGCATCATCGTACTGAGCGCGTTCTTCCGGCGCACCAATCCGCCATAGAAGAGCGCAAGCCCGGGGCCGGTCATCATCAGGACCAGGGCGGCGCTCACCAGGATCCAGGCGTTATCGGCGGAAGATTGCGCCGCGGCCGTGGCTGCTTCCACTGCCTTTAGCCGCTGGTCAAGCGAATCCGCCTGCTGGCCGAAGCTTAGCAGGGGATACAAGCCCAAAATTGCCATTGGGAAGGCTGCTCGAAGGGTACTTTTTGTAGTCATCGCGCTTAAATCCGCTTCCTCTGAAATTGACTAGTGATGCCAATTTTAGCCCGAAGCCGAAAGAGTGCATATTCAAAAAATCTAATGGAAGGGATCGATTCCTTTTAGTGCAGGTTATACTTGCCAGCCTCCGAAGGTGCTTTCCGGTGCCGCTTCGCGCCAGCCGATTGCGAATACCGTCTCTCCGCGAACGTCCCCGCATGAAGCCGATTCCTTCTTTTAATGGAATGATCTGAACCGGGGCGGGAATTCGCTTCCTTGGCTAGAGAATTCCCGCCGTCCGGCTGTCTATTTTGGTGCCTGGCGCAGGACTCATTTCATGCCACTTCAATATCCACCCTTCGCGGCCAGCTCACGCATCCAGGATGCGTTCAAGAACCTTCCGACGATGAAGCGCCGCGAGAGCGGCCCCGGCGTGGTGCTGGTGCAAACGGCCCTCCTCGATCTCGGCTACAAGCTCCCGATATCCACCCGCAAGACCGGAAAGCCGGACGGCGTTTATGGCGATGAAACTCACGCCGTCGTCATCCAGTTTCAGAAAGACAAGAAACTGAAGCACGACGGAATCGCCGGCAATAAGACCTTAGAGAAGCTGGATCAGTTGATGGTGGCAAAATCCGGGAAGAATCCCGTGCCGTCACCTCCGGTCGCGCCGCCCACTCCACCCCCAATTCCGCCCAATCGCGACTACAAAATCGGCACGGATGACCCGACCATCACGCCGGACCCGGGGTCTGGTGTCTGGGGAGCCAAGAGCGCTGAACTCTCTTACATCGCGCTGAAGCAGCTTATGCTGGATCCAACGTTTCTCAGTGCGGCCACGATCGCCATTGGTGACGATGCGGTCAAGCACCTGCTCCATTACTTCGGCAACAGCGGAAGCGCGTACACCATTGACCTCGAAGGGATGGTGGATGAAGTTCCCACCGCGAAGAAGATGATGGAGTTTGAGGTGGATCAGGCCAAGGCTTTCGTGGAAACGCTGCCCCCGGGTGTCCACCAGATCACATCCAGAACCGCCGAGAGTTCGTACAACTACAAGAAGGAATCCAAGAACTGGTTCTACGCGGTAGGGGGCTATTCGGTTTGGGGAAAGGGCACGGCCACCGTCACGGATACGCCAACGGGCAAGGAATATGTCCTGGCGTTCCAATACAAATTCTTTGACCGCTACAACTGGGACAAGGGGAAGGCCGTCACCATCGCCGGAATCACCGTTACCGATGCCTTCATGGGGGAGTTCCACAAACAAGGGCTTGCGCGCGAGTACGATGAGATAGGCTCGTTGCGGCGCACCTTCCGCTGGAAGCATGGCGGATTGATTCCGCCGGGGCAGTTCAATGCGCCAGGAGACCGCTCCTGAAATGGGGAACCCAAGAATGCTGACCCGAAGGATGGGCGTAAGATCTATCCTGCTGAGCGCGTTCGTGCTCGCGTCGATGTCCTGTGGAGGAGCTGAGCAAGTGGCCAAGAACGACATTGTTCTTTCCGATTGGGAAACCGTGATGCACGTGAAGTTTCCGCCCGGCACGGAAGCGCTCGGGTTGATGAAACTTGAAGAACGGGATAGCGTGGTCCGCCTGAAGGTGCGAATGCCCGCGGCCGCGTGGCCGGAGTTCCTGAAGAGCGCCCCCATCAACGAACAGGACCTCACCGACAAACGGCGTTTCTTCCTTGGGCCGGACGAGGAATGGTGGGACCCGTCTAAACCCGCCGCCCTGCCCACCGCGCAGGGCCGCCTGGAAAACGGGAGCGTGGTGAATATCGGCGTGGACCGCGGCGACAGCCAATATGCCACCGTCTACCTGCTCTGGCACGAGACCTAAGAGCGCGGGTTCGCGCACGGCCCCTGGGCACGGCGTGAGTGCGAACGCCTAGCCTTCCGCCATCCATCTCGTTCCCTGTTCCCAACAAAAAAGGGCAGCATAGCCAGATTCGGCATGCTGCCCTTTCGTGCTGTCCGGCGAGGGCGCCCGAAGCCCCCCGCCAGCGCTTCCGTTGCTCGTCTACGGTTCCACGCGCACAAACACGCCCGTGCGTGTGAATACGCCGTCCAGTTCCGCCACGATCTCATGGTCGCCCAGCGGCAGGGACGGTACGGTCACGTTGAACTGGTCAAGACCCGCTCCCGAAAGCCCCGCGAAACCCACCGTGGCGGGAACGCCGCCGATGGTGATCTTCAGCAGGTCCCGGTCCACCAAGGGCGCAGCGCCCTGGAACAGCCGGGAAGGATCGACGGGCGGGTTGGTCGGCCCGAAACCCGTGCCGAAGACCTGGATGACATTGCCGGGCTTTGCCGGCCGGGAGACGGGGGCGGTCGTGATCAGGCCCGCGGGCCCAACCGGGCTGCCGTCCAGATGCAGGGCCGCCGCGTATTTGCCGTTCATCGGGCCGAACGTGAAAAACGCGGGCAGCACCGGCGTCAAATACACCATGGCCGGCTCGGACATGGAGCCATTGACGCTCACCACCACTTCCGCGCCGCCCAGCGGCACGCCCGCCTGCGGCAGCAGGTTGATCTGCCCTGGGCTGACGTACGCGATCGCCGCCTTCTTCCCGCCGATGGTGACTTCCACCCCGTCGAGATTCGTGGGAAGCAGCCCGCCATGGAAGTCCGACGAACGCCAGGAACGCGAGGTCTTGGCCAGATTCGTTCCGAATACACTCAGCCACGTGTTCACGGCCCCGCCCTGCTCAAAGCTGGCACCGTTCACGATGCCGCCGGAACTGATGTAGGGGTTGCCCATCGGCGCCAGTTGCACCCGGTACGCCACCGGAATCTCGAAGGTCTGGAACTGGTTGGACGGGCTGGAAACCGTAATCGCGGTTTCATAGAGACCCGGCAGGAAGTTCAGATTGCGAAGCGATGCCGTGATCGTCGTGCCGTCCGGGCCGGACAGGGCCACGGCCTGGAGCCAAGTCGCCGAGGGTGGAATGCTGAGCGAAGCCGTCAGCAAATCGCCCGGCAGGCCCAGCGTCACCGCTTGCGCGGGCGGCAGAGCTTCCCCGCTGATGCGCGAGAAGTAGAGCGAGCGGGGGCTGACGGGGGCGGGAGCCGGTGTGCCCTCGGGAGGCAGCACGCGGATACGCGCGGGCAGTTCCACCACCGCGCTGTTCGAGGTCGAACGGATGCGGATGGTGCCGAGCAGCGTTCCCCTGGTGAGTCCGGTCGGGTTCGCTGTGAACAGAACGTTCGTCGGCGTCGTGCCGGTCGTGGTTCGCGCCCGCAGCCAGGTCGCGCCGCTCACCTCGATTGCGAAGCTCAACGGGTCGCCGGTGCTTCCGATCGCCAGGCTCTGAGAGATCTCCGTCGTGCTCCCCTCGTTCACGGTGAAATTCACAATACCGCTCGAAAGGGAGAAGGTCGAAGTGGGAGTTTCCGGGCCGCCCGCGTCCGGATTTGCCGCCTGGTTCACTGTGAAGATCGCGCTTCCCAGCCGGATCACGCCCTGCCGCACCTTGGCAGTGGGGTTCGCCTCCACCGCATAACTTACACTGCCGCTGCCGGTATGCTGGGGAGGAGAAACGACAATCCACGGCGCTCCGGAGACCGCGGTCCAGGCCGTATCTTCTGGTGTCGCCGTTACTTGAATGGCACCCGCGCCGCCCTCCTTGGGCAGGCTGACGCTGTTGGTGGAGAGGCTGAACGTGGCGGGTGTGCCTCCTGCCTGCGTCACCGTAAGCGTCTTATCGAGAATCGAAACCGTCCCGCTCCGCGGTGCCGTGCCTGTGTTCGTGGCAACCGCGATTCCCAAAGTGCCAGAACCCACGTCCGGGGGCGTCACCACCGTAATCCAGGAAGCGTTCGACTTGGCTTGCCATTGCAGGTTGGCGGGCTGCACGATGACGGTGATATTGCGGGGCCCTCCCGCCGCGCCCATGGAGATCTGATCCGGCAGAAACTGGATCACCGCGAACAGCGGCTCCTGTACGGCATAGAACGTCTTCGGCCCGATCGTAACCTGGGCGGTCCGGGTCGCGTTCGTATCGTTCGCGCCCGCCTGCAATTGTACGGCTCCCGCCCCGTTGCCCGCGCCTGTCGCGACGAGCCACGCTGCGTTGGAGCTGGACGTCCAGGCCGTGCCCGCCGGGGCGGACACGTTCACCGTGATCGTTCCTCCAACACCCGTGAACGTGCCGTTCCCCGGAGATATCGTGAACTCTTCCTCCGCCATCGCCTGGAAGGCGGCGAACAGCATCATGAGCGTAACGAGGAGCGCAAGCCGCAACGAACGAGCCCATCCCGACTGCCGTGCCGCATGAATTGTCGGGCCGGCCAGTGCATTTCTCTTCATCATCGGTAACCACCTATTCCCGAAAGTTCCTGGAAGTGGGAAAAGGCCACGCGAACCAAAGTTCCACGCGGCAAAAAAATACTGACAACACTATCCTATTTCACACCTTGTCCGGATTGTGAACGACCTGAATGTAAAATTCAAGTCCGCCGGGATTTGTTTTGGTGCAAAACGCCAAAGGGCGGCCACGATAGCCGCCCTTTGCGTTCGAATTCGCCGTCCGAAATGGTTTGATTCGTCCCTCTCACTGGCCAATGATGACGACGATGCCCACCTGCGTGGTGAAGCCGTCCACCTTAACCAGCAGCGGGTGCTCGCCAACGGGCAGCGCGGCAAGCTTAATATTCATCTGGTAAAGCCCAGGGGCCACCAGGCCCACGAATTCGATCGCCGCGTTCAGACCGCCTACCGTTGCACTTACCCGGTCGGGCTGCGCGAGAGCCAGCGCGCCCTTGAAGAAGCGCGAGGGGTCCGCCTCGGGCGAAGTTGCGCCGAAACCGGTTCCATAAATCGCGATCGATTCGAGAGCCTTTGCGGGACGCGAGCCGGACAGGAGGCCCACCGGACCCACCGGTTTGGCGTCTCCGTGCTGGGCCGCCGGGTACTTTCCGCCCTGCGGCGCATAGACGAAGAACGCCGGTGCGCGGTCCGCGATCCACAGGTAGCCCGCTTCGGACGGTTGCCCGTTCGCGCGAACTTCCACCGGCACCCAGCCTCTGTCCGGAATCGCCGGAACCAGTGCGTTCACCTGTGTGGGGCTCACGTAAGAGATCGCCGCCCGCACGCCGCCCACATACACTTCCGTGCCGCCCACGTTGGTCGGGAGCAGCGCGCCATTCGCGGTTGACGGGTTCCAACTCTGCGTGCTCGTCGCCAGCGCACTTCCGAAAATGCTGATCCACGTATTCGGCGCGGCGCCCGCGGCGAAAGTGGCTCCATTCGTCAGGCCGCCGGACGAAATTCTCGGGCCGGCACCGCCCGCCAGATTCACCACATAGCGAACCGGAATCTCAAAGGTCTTGAACTGGAAACTGTTGCTTTCCACCGTAATCGCCGAATCATAAATCCCCGGAGTCAGGTTGACGTTGCGGATTGATGCGTTGATGTAGGTGCCCGTGGAATCCGAGGCAAGCGCCACATTCAGCCATGCGTTCGATTGAATGGAGAGGTTCGCCCCGATCGGCGCTCCAGGGCCGCTCAATCGCACCCGCTGCACGCCCGGCAGATCGCCGCCGAACAGGCGGCTGAAATAGAGGCTCTTGGGCACGGCGGGCAGCACCGGCAGGTCGCCGGGAGGGTTGACGCTCAGCGTTGCCGGCACCGTCACCGCAGTCCCACCCGCGGGTGTAATCACGATGCTGGCCGTGTAGATGCCGTTCGCCAGCCCGCTCGGGTTGGCGGAAAACTGCACCGTGCCCGGCGTCGTTCCCGTCGTGGATCCCGCGCTCAGCCAGTTCCCGCCCGTCACCGAATTGATCTGGATGGAGTAGTTGAGCGGGTCTCCCGAACTCGCCAAATTGAGTGTCCGCGTCAGGTTGGAACTTCCGCCCTGGTTATGCACGAAACTCAGCGAGGTGGGGGATGCCGAGAGCGTCGCCGCCGGTGGCGGGGGCTCATCGTCCGCGCCCGCTTGCGTCACCGTGAAGGTCTGGCCGGCGATCGTCACCGTGCCCGTTCGTGGATCGTTCGAAGCGTTCTCCGCCACCGTGTAGTTCACGCTGGCGTTGCCGGTGTAATTCGGGCCATTGGTCACCGTAATCCACGCGGCGTTGGAGACCGCCGTCCACGCCGGGTTCCCGGCTGAAGCAGTTACGCCCACCGAGCCTGTCTTGCCCGCCGCGGGCGCGTTCGTGGATGCCGGGTTCAGCGTGAACGTCGCCTCCACCGAAGTCTGGATCACTTTCACCTTCTGGTTCAGGACGAACACATCGGCCGTTCGCTGTGAGCCTGTCGTGTTCGAGAGGATCCGTATCTTCAGCGTGCCGTCCCCGTTCATCGGGGCGGAGAGCACCTGAATCCAGCTTGCCGGGGTCGTGCCCACCCAGGGCGCGCCGGCCGGGTTGGTGACCACGGAGATGTCCCGCGTCCCGCCGAATCCGTCAATTTCAATCGTGGAAGGGGTTACCGTTGCCGTCAACTCGGGCGGTTCCTGAATGAACTCAAAAATCACGTACTGGCCGGTGCCCGTCAGCGTTGCCCGGAAGCGATTGGTTCTCGGGAACGGGGACACATTCTCCGTGTAAGCGAACGTAACCTGCACCGTGCCCTGAAACAGAAGGTCCGGGTTGATCGCGGGGTTGGGGTGAGTAATCGTAATCCACGAACTCGGGTCCGGTGTATCCGCGCTGCCCTCCACTTTCAGTTGCCATTCCGGACCCACCGCGGGACTGGTGGATACGGTGAAACTGGCGACCCCGGCGTGGTAATCCACTGTCCGGTTCATCGGCGCGCTGATCTGCGCCGTGGAATAACCGGCGAAACACAGCACCAGAAGCGCCAATACATAATGCCGGAATCGTGCGAACGGCCCGGTCGCGGAGGGGAAAACACATGGCGCGCCGGCAGTTCGCGGCAGGGCGTCAAAGGCGTGGGAGACGTCGGAAAACGGGTGAGAGGTCACGGTCACCTACTGTAGGGCTCAGAATTTTTGGTCCGAAGCTGGAGTATAGCGGATCTGGTTTTTTCGGGCAAGAACTTACAGTACCCGGCATCCCTCGTGACCTAAGTAGTCTTGAATGTTCCACTTGGAATTTCTAAGCCGCGCCATTCGCGCCGCGCCCAAGAAGCGGGGTGTCGCCGCGTGCCGTTGCCGGTTGAGTCTCCAGTCGCGGGCGCGCCCGGAATCGCATCCACCCTAGCCGGAGACCGCCGGATATTCTGGTCCCTTTCGCGCATTGCGCCAGGGAGCCCATCGCTGGAACAATGGAATCAGGGCCGGTGGCGTAAGGACTAGGCGGCGGTGGCGCACACACCGCGCCCTAATCGCCCGGCGGAAGAAGGGAACTTCGTGTGAGGAACAGGCCGATTCGCACCGGCATCGTGGGCTTTGGGTTCGGGGCGCGTATCTTTCACGCTCCCTTCCTGGCGGCTCTGCCGGAATTTGAAATCACCCACTTTGTGCAGCGTTCCTCCTCGTCGGCGGCAGCCGTCTATCCAGGCGTCCGTATTGTTTCCTCCGTGGAAGAACTGCTGGCCCAGCCGGAGATCGACCTCGTGGTGATCACCACGCCGAACGATACGCACTACCCTCTGGCCAAGCTGGCGATCGAAGCCGGCAAGCATGTCGTCGTCGATAAGCCGATGTGCGAAACCGCCGCTCAGGCGCAAGACTTGCTTCACCTGGCGCGCGCTTCCGGCAAGGTTTTTTCGGTTTTCCACAATCGCCGCTGGGATGGCGATTACCGCACAGTCTGCGAGATCGTTCGCCAGGGGCTGCTCGGCAATCTTCACGAATTTGAATCCCACTTCGACCGGTATAAGCTTCAGTTGAAGGAAGGTTCCTGGAAAGAAGAACCCGGCCCCGGCACGGGCATGCTCTTCGATCTGGGCTCCCATTTGATCGATCAGGCGCTGGCCCTCTTCGGCATGCCGGAGCGCGTGTTCGCGGACCTCCGCAGCCAGCGTCTCGGCAGCCGCATCGACGACCATTTCGAGGTGATCCTCGATTACGGCGCGATGAAAGCGACGCTCAAGTGCGGAACCCTCGTTCGCGAGAAGCCGCCCCGCTTTCAGTTGTTCGGCGATCTCGGCGCATTCGTCAAGTACGGCATGGATCCGCAGGAGGCTCGATTGCTGGCTACGGATCCGCCGCGCTGGAACCGCGCGCTTGGCGTCGATCCCGAAGAGAACTGGGGATTGCTGCACACCAGCGTCAATCAGCTCGTGTTCAAGGGCAAAGTGGAGACGCTGCCGGGAGATTACGCCGGGTATTACCGCAACATCGCCGCCGCCATTCGCGGCGACGAAGCGCCGCTGGTGAAGCCGGAGCAGATCGTGACGCTGATGAAGGTGCTGGAACTGGCGCGCGAAAGCGATCGCGAAGGCCGCTGGATGGAGATGGTCCCATAGCTGCCGCCGCCCGAACCGCGGCGCGGAGAATCGAAGGAAGGATCCCAGGAAGAAGAGAGTACGATGAGCAAAACACATTCCGATATCGGCCTGATTGGCCTCGCCGTGATGGGCCAGAACCTGGCCCTGAACATTGCGGATCACGGATTTCGAATTTCGGTTTATAACCGCACCACGGCCACGATGGAGAAGTTCGTGGCGGAGAATCCGGATACGCCGGGCGGCCTCACCGGGCAGGCCGAGTTAGAGGACTTCGTCCAGTCTCTCTCCACGCCGCGCAAGGTGATCCTGCTGGTGAAGGCGGGCAAGCCCACGGATGCTGTCATCGATTCCTTGGTGCCGCTGCTCTCGCCGAACGACATCATTGTCGACGGCGGCAACGCGCACTGGCTGGATACCATCCGCCGGGAGCGCGACCTCGCCGCAAAGGGCATCCGCTTCATCGGCTCCGGCGTTTCGGGCGGTGAAGAGGGTGCCCGCTTCGGGCCCTCCCTCATGCCCGGCGGGCAGCTCAGCGCATTTGAAGAAATTGAGCCCGTCTGGACGGCGATTGCCGCCAAGGTGGATGCCGAAACCGGCAAGCCGCTCACTGGAGCGAAGCCGGGCAAGCCGGTTACCGGTGGTGTTGCCTGTACCGCGTACATCGGTGCGAACGGCGCCGGGCACTACGTCAAGATGGTGCACAACGGCATCGAGTACGGCGATATGCAGATGATCTGTGAAGCCTATTCGCTGCTCACCAACCTGCTCGGTCTTTCCGCTCCGGAAGCCGGCAAGATCTTCGCCGAATGGAACAAGGGCGTCCTCGACAGCTTCCTGATCGAGATTACCGCCGACATTCTGCAGCAGGCGGATCCCGTCACCGGCCGTCCCTTCGTCGATGTCGTTCTCGATACCGCTGGGCAAAAGGGCACCGGCAAGTGGACCTCCGTGAGCGCGCTCGACATGGGCGTTCCCGCGCCCACCGTGGCGGAGGCGGTCTTCGCCCGCTTCATCAGCGCCGTCAAGGAAGAGCGTGTGGCCGCCTCGAAGATCCTCGCCGGCCCCAAGCCGAAGTTCGAAGGCGACCGCGAGGCGTTCATCGCCGCCATCCATGATGCGCTCTATTGCTCGAAGATCTGCAGTTACGCGCAGGGTTTCCAGTTGATGCGGGCGGCGGAGGCCGAATACAACTGGACGCTCAATTTCGCCGAGATTTCCCGCATCTGGCGCGGCGGCTGCATCATTCGCGCCCGCTTTCTGCAGAAAATCACGGAAGCCTACCTGCGGGACGAGCGCCTGGGCAATCTGCTTCTCGATTCCTACTTCAAGAGCGAGATTGACCGGACCCAGGCCAACTGGCGCAAAGTGGTGGCGGCCGCCGCGGAGAACGGAATCCCCGCGCCCACCTTCTACTCGGCCTTGGCCTATTACGACAGCTACCGCTCCGAACGTCTTCCCGCCAATCTGCTCCAGGGCCAGCGCGACTACTTCGGCGCGCACACCTATGAGCGCGTGGATCAGCCACGGGGCAAGTTCTTCCATTTGGATTGGCCGGAATCCAGCCGCCCGCAAGTGGAGGCTTAGAGATCGGCGCCGTTCTTGCGTTCACACGAGGCCGCCCGCCGGGGCGGCCTCGTCGCATGTTCCCACCCCTTTACCGCTTCTGTTCGTCGATCACGTCCCATTCATCCACCACTGTGCCTTCCCAGAGCGGCGCTTTCGTCAGATAGGCCGCCCGCGCGATCACATGGTTTGACACCGGGGACGTCAGCATAATGAACGCGCCAATGCTGATCATCCGCACAATCACACCCACGTCCGCGAGTGTGATCGCTCCCGCGGCAAGCAAACAGCCCAGGCCGAGTGTCGATGCCTTGGTGGCCGCCTGCATCCGGGTGAACAGGTCGGGCATCCGGACAATGCCAATCGCGGCCAGCAGCACCAGGGTTGCGCCGATAAGAGCCAGAACGCCGCTCAGCCACTCCATCATTCCCCTCCCGTCCTTTCCGCATACCGGGCATACGCCACCGTGGCAAGAAATCCGAGCAGCGCGACTACCACCGCCGTATCCAGGAAGGCCGCCTCCGCGCTCGCCTTTGCCGCCAGCACCATCATGCAGACGGCGGACACCCCAATCAAATCCACGCCCACTACCCGGTCCACCAGCGTGGGGCCGCGAACCACGCGAAACAGGGAGATGAACAGTGCCGCGGCGATCATCGCCATGGCCGCCTGTGTCAGCGTCTCAGGCTGCATCCGCCACCCCCGCCGATTCCCCCCGCAAATTCAGAATGCGCCGTTCGAAGCCCTGCTTGATCTCCCGCTTCGCTTCCTCCGGGGTCGTGATGTGCATAACGTGGACGTACATCGTCTTCCGGTCCTCCGATACGTCGAGCGCCACGCTTCCGGGCGTGATGTTGATCATCGCGGCCAGCAGCAGAATCTCGCCGTCGGTCGAGATCGTCAGCGGCAATTGAATCACGCCGGGCCGCATCCGGTGGTGAATGCTCAGCACATCCTTCGCCAGCCGGAAATTGGCCAGCACGATCTGCCAAAGCAGATAGCCGAGCAGAGCGAAGGCGCGCTCCAGGCGGCCCACCTCGGAGCGGGGAAGAACATCGCCCTTCGCCAGAACCACCAGCACGATGCGGCCGAGCACCGCGCCCATCAGCAGCGTATCGAGGGCGACGCGGCCAGTAAGCCCTACCCAGGCCAGCGCCAGCAGAAGATTCGCCAGAATCATGGCCGCCCCCCTTGCAGCACCGCGTTGACGTAAATTTGCGGGTTCAAAAGCTGTTCCGATGCGCTCAATGTCAGTTCGAAGATCGGTTCGGCGGCAATCGAGATGAACAGCGTCACGGCCGCCAGGCCCGCGATGGGAATCAGCATCACGCGGCTCATGGGAGACTTGTCCGGTTCCGCCGATGGCTTCCAGAACGATTCGTCCCAAAGGCGGGCCATCGAAACCATGGTGAGAATTCCCACCGCCAGAATGATGCCGCCGCTCCACCAGGCCCCCGCGCCGAACGTGGCCCGGACCAGCGCGAGCTTGCCAACGAATCCGGATAACGGCGGCACACCGGCCAGCGAGAACACCGGAATCATCGAGAGAGCGGCCGCGTAAGGATAATCGCGCAGGATCGAACCGAGCGCCGGAAAACTCGTGGTTCGGCGCAGTCGCAGAAAAATCCCGCCAATCAGGTAGAGGTTCGTGATCACAAAGATGTGATGAAACATGTAGAACATGGAGGCGGCGAGCGCCGTCCGCGTCATCAGGCCTAGCCCGATGGTGGTGTAGCCAAGATGCCCGACGAGGTTGAACGAGAGCACCTTGCGGAAGTCCCGCTGCGTGAGCGCGCCGATCAGCCCCACCACCATCGTGCATGCCGCCTGTGCAAGCACAAGCGCGTGGAACTCCGGCGGAGCGTGCGGAAAGAGAAGCGTGAACACGCGAATCAGCGCATAGACGCCCACCTTGGTGAGCAGGCCCGCGAACACCGCGCTCACCGCCGCCGGCGGCGTGTGGTACGACGCTGGAAGCCAGAAGAACAGCGGGAAGAGCGCCGCCTTGATGCCAAACGCGGTGAACAGCATCATCGCCAGGATGAGCTCGTACGGCCCCATCTCCCGCTGCTGGAACACCGTGGCCAGGTCGGCCATATTCAGCGTTCCCGCTCCCCCATAGAGCAGCCCGAGCGCGGTCAGAAACAGCGAGGATGCAATCAGGTTCAGCGTCACATACTTGAAGGCGGCGGCAATCTGCTCCCGCGTCCGGTGCATCGCCATCAGAACGAACGACGACACCAGCATCACTTCAAACCAGACGTAGAGGTTAAAGAGGTCGCCCGTGAGGAACGCGCCGGAAACGCCCATCAGCAGCACCTGGATCAGCCCGTGATAGCCCGAGGATTCGCGCAGCGGATCGAGCCCGGTGAATGCGGAGGCCGTGATCGCAATCCCCACCACGCCGGTCGCAACCAGCAGCATGGCGGCCAGAAGATCCGCCACCAGTGTGATGCCGAACGGAGCCGGCCAGCCTCCCGCCTGAAGGACGAGAATTCCATGCCGCTGCGTCTCCACGAACACCAGCACCGCCGATGCGGTCATCGCCAGCGATCCGGCAAGCCCGATCCATCGCTGCAATCCGGCCTTGACGGGCGCGAGCAGCAGAACGACCGCCGTGAACAAGGGAATAGCAATCGGGAGAATCAGCAGGTTCATCCGCGCACCTTGCTCATCGCATCAATGTCGTCAGAGCCTGTCATCGCGTGAACGCGGTGCGCCAGCACCAGAGCGAATGCAAGCACCCCGAATCCGATCACGATGGCCGTGAGAACGAGTGCCTGCGGAACCGGGTCGGCAAACGGCCCGGCCATGGCCGTTTGGCCTTCCGGGATGATGGGCGCCTTGGCCCGCGTCAGGCTCCCCGCGGTGAATATCAGAAGGTTGGTGCCGTTGCTCAGCAGCCCTAATCCGACGATCAACTGCGCAAGGCGCCGGCGCAGCATCAGATAAAACCCCGCCGCGTAGAGTGCCCCCGATGTAATCGCAAGTATCAGTTCCATGCCTACTCCTCCCCCAGCGTGAACGTCATCGTGAGCACCACGCCAATCACCACGCAGAACACCCCAATATCGAAAAGGAGCGGGCTGCCGAGCCCAAGAGCCGGCGCCGGCCACAGAGCGGTGAGAAATGCCTTCCCGAATAGAACGGGCAGCGCTCCGCTCAGCAGTGCCATCAGCAGGCCGGTGCCGATCAGCCGGGTTGGAGGCACCAGCAGCGCGCGCCGCGCGGCCGGGATCCCGAATGCGAACGCGTTCAAGGAAAATGCGGCCGCCACCACCAGGCCGCCCGCGAATCCGCCGCCCGGCGCATTATGGCCCCGAAACAGCAGGAACAAGCCGTAGAGCAGCAGCAGGGGCATCAGCACGCGGGCAGCCGTTCGTAAGATCAGCGACGTCATGGCTTTTCCTCATCCCGCTTGCTCATCCGCAGCAGCGCGCGCACGCCCAGCGCGGCCGTCGCCAGCACCGTGATCTCTCCCAGCGTATCCAGCGCGCGGAAATCCACCAGGATCACGTTCACGATGTTCCTGCCGTGCGCCAGCACCGCGCTGTTCCCGGCGAAGTAGCTCCCGAGCTTGAAGGGTGTGTGCGCCGCGCCCACGAAAAACAGCACCGTGGCCAGAGAGCCGCCGAACAGGATGGCGACAGTGAGATCCCGCAGCCGCACCAACCGCTTCGAGCGCGAGCGGAACCGGCGGAAGTGATAGAAGACCAGCGTGAAGATGACCACCGTCAGCGTCTCCACCGAAAACTGGGTCATCGCCAGATCGGGAGCGCCAAAGAACAGAAACGTGAGCGCGACCCCGTAGCCGGTCACGCCCAGTGACAGGACGGCGGTCATGGTTGCCCGCGCCCGTACCGCGGAAATCGCTCCGGCGATAATCATGATCGCCACGGCCGCTTCGGCCGGACGGATTTCCGTCATCGGAGGCATCGCGGGCAGCCCCGCCCACAAGATCACGCCGGCGATCAGAGAGGTCGCCGCGAGAATCAGAATCAGGACGTACGAGCGAAGAGAGCCGTCCTGCAGCGCGGGAACGCTCCACGCGCTCAAGGCGTCCAGTGCGCCCAACCCGCCGGAGTACAGCCGCTCGAAGCCTAACGTGCGCGGCCAAATGCTCCGCCGAATACCATCGCGGTAAACATAGAGCAGCGCGGCCCCGGCCAGCGTCAGCACGCTCAGCAGCAGCATCGGCGTAAAACCATGCCATACCGCAAGCTGCACCGGAACTGGCTTTCCCGTCACGCTCGCCGCCATCAGACTGACGGGGCCGTCCAGCGCCGAGGGGTAAACGCCCACCGCCACGCCCGCGATTGCAAGAGCAAGCGGCGGCAGAGAGAGAGCGAGTGGAACGGGACGCGCCGGCACGGCTTTCCGGACCTCCCCGAGGAACGGCGCGAGGCCCGCCACCAGCGCCGCGGCACCGAGCAGCATGCTTGCCCCCACCGTCAGCGGCAAGAGCACCGTCGGCCAGGGAGGCAACTGCCCCAGCAGCGCATCGTAGGCCAGTTCCTTGCCGATAAATCCGGTGAAGAACGGCAACCCCGCCATGGAGAGCGCCGCCAGCAGACCGGCCAACGCCGTGAGAGGCATCGCGTGGCGAAGCCCGCCCAGTTCCAGAATGTCGCGGCTGCCCGCTTCGTGTTC
>JBDIBK010000081.1:0-20065 GCA_039812845.1 Bryobacterales bacterium | reverse complement strand
CTGGGCGAGGAGGCCAGCGACACGCGGCGACGGTCCGACCAGGTGCTGCGCTATATCGTGAACCCGGTGCTCGAAGAGTGCGGCTATGCGCCGGCCACCCGCCCGGACCATCTTGGCAAGCCCAACGTGATTGTGCCCGGAGTGATCGAACGCGTGATGGACGACCCTCTGGTGATCGCGGATTTAAGCGACCGGGACCCCATCGTGTACTACCTTCTTGCCATCCGGCACATGTCGCGCAAGCCCGTCGTCAAGATGGTGGATGCCGCGCAACCGTCTCCGTTCGACGTGGCGCACAGCCGCATTATCCGGTTGGACGTCCGCGACCTCGACAGCGTGGATTATTGCCGCCGCGAACTGCGCCAGCAGATCAAGCGGGCGGAGAAGAAGCCGGTGGACGTGGACAACCCCATCAACAATTTTGTGGACCTGATGCACCTTCGCGAGAGCGGAGACCCGGAGAACCGGGACTGGGCGCAGATGTTCGACATGCTCAGCGAAATGCAGCTTTCGCTCGAAGCGGCGCTGCAGCGCTTCCAGGGGCTGGGCGCGCCGCACTATGGCGAGGCGAACGGTGCGGGAGACGAGAGAGATGCGGGCCGTCGCGAATCCGGCCTGGAGGCACGACGCCGGGAGGAGGCGGAGGTTCGCCGCAAACCCGCCGCGGAAATCTCGGGCCTGGATGTTTCGCGGCTGACTTCCCTGCTCACGGAAGCGGCCAGAGACCTGCCCAAGACGCCCCGCTAGACGCCCCGCGCTTCCGACGACACGGCTTAGCGCGACCGGGCGGACGACCGCTCGGAATCCGGTTCGCCATCCCGCGCGCCGCGCTGCGCCAGTGACTCGGGCAGGAGCGAACCGGGCAGGGCGGGCAATTCCAAAACAAAACGCGCCCCTCCCGCGGCCTCGCTCCTCACGACAAAGCGGAAACGCCCCGCATAGAGCACGTGCAGGCGCTGGTTGGTGTTGCTGAGGCCGATGCCTTTCTCAAAGATATGGGGAAGGTCCTCTTCGCGAATGCCCACGCCATCGTCGGAGACGCTGAGCGCGAGCGTATCGCCCCGGAGCGCCGCCTCAATCAGAATGCGGCCCCCCTCGATCTTGTTGCCGATTCCGTGCTTGATGCAGTTTTCAATGAGCGGCTGAAGCAGCATGCTGGGCACGGGCCAGTCGAGCGCATTGTCTTCGATCCGCTTCTCAAAACGCAGTTTGTCGCCGAAGCGGACGCCCTCAATCGCCAGATAGTCGTCAATGAAGCTCATCTCTTCGCGCAAGGGAACGAAGTGCTCCTGCTGGCGCAGGAGGCGGCGCAGAATATGGGAAAGCCGGTAGACCACTTTGCGCGCCTGCTCCGGATTGATGCGGATGAGGGAAGAAACGGAGTTCAGCGTATTGAACAAAAAGTGAGGATTGATCTGACGGCTGAGCGCTTCGAGCTTGGCCTCCATGAGCAGGGTGTTCTGCTCCTTGAGCTTCGATTCGTTGCGCTGGTTGTTCCAGATTTTCAGGGGAATGGCGATGGCGAACAGCGTCGAGAGATAAGTGCCGATCAGGAGCCAGATGTGGCTTGGCGGCTCGCCGGGCCGGAGCACAAACAGGTACCGAGGTTCGAAAAACTGCGAGATCAACTGCCGGGAGAACTCGGCGGCGAAGATGACGCCCAGGGCGAGCACGTGGAAACCCGCACGCGGGTAATCTCTCTCGACCAGGTAGAGCCGAAACAGGCTCCTCTCAAAGAAGGGGGAAATCTGCCAGACGTCTTCGGGATCCGACGCGATATCGCGCAGCAGCGCGGCCGCCACGGCGACCCCGCTGAAGAGGAGCACGGCGAAGAACTCGCCGTTGATGAGCGCCGGAATGGAGATCAGGATGCCCGCCACCAGCGCCACCAGATATCCGCCCACGAGCCCGGCAAGGAAGCTCCCTTCCAGCCCGAGGTCGGCCGCCTGATAGGACTTGGTGACGATGCGCACGCCGACGCTGGCCCCGAACACGAGCGCGAAGCAGATTGCGAGCAGCAGTCGCTGGCGGTAGCTTCGCTCTTCCGTCATCAGTGCGCGGGAGAAAAAGCGGAAGCGGATGAGGAAACTGGCGATGGCGGCCGCGACGCCCACCTTGATCAACAGCGTTACCAGAAGAGGATCGGGCATGCCAGTCTGCGCCCCATTATAAAATAGGAGGGGGAAGGGTCTCGCATCGCGCGGCGCCCTTCCATCGCGGGCGCGGTCTGAGCCGTGGCCACGCGGCTGTTCTCTCCGACCGAAGCATGTCCGTAAACGTAAAACTAGTTGCCGAAGCGGAATTCCCCACACAATTCGGGGACTTCCGGATACATGGAATTGAGGCCGAGGTGGACGGCCAGACGGAGGAACTGGTGGCGGTCCGCATGGGGGATTTGCGGAGCGGGCCGCCGCCGCTGTTGCGCATCCACTCGCAATGCCTGACGGGCGACGTCTTCCACAGCCTGCGCTGCGATTGCCGCGCCCAACTCGAAATGGCGCTGCGGATGGTGGCCGAGGAAGGCCGCGGCCTGGTGATTTACGAGCAGAAGGAGGGGCGCGGCATCGGGCTGGTGAACAAGATTCGCGCCTATGAACTGCAGGATCACGGGGCGGATACCGTGGAAGCCAACGAACGGCTGGGATTCGATGCGGACCTGCGCGATTTTTCCGTACACGGGCATATCCTGCGAGCGCTGGGCATCCCGGCGGTGCGCTTGCTCTCCAACAACCCCGATAAGATCGCGGCGCTCGAAGCGGCCGGAATTCGGGTGGCGGAACGCGTGCCCATTATTGTAGACCCCACCGAGACCACGGAATTTTACATGCAGACCAAGAAAGAGAAGCTGGGCCACATGCTCTGAGGGGCACGGGCGCACGCGTCGGGATCGCCGTCCAGCCCAGGAAGGCATCCGCCGCGGGTGCCGGATCTCCCCGTTAGCGACGCCCCGCCTGTAGGGCAAGGCAGAACAGCGAGCCCTGTTCCAGCGCCTCATCGGTGGCACGAAGCGCGGCTTCCTTCGATGCGGCGGAATCCGCACTCTCCAAGCTGCCGGCCGAATCCGGGCCAGCGCCGCCGTTCCCCGAATTCCCGGCTGCGTCGGCCTTTGCGGTATCGGCCGCTTTCTTCTGGAGTTCCAGGGAGTTCACGCCGTGGGTGAGCGGGAAGCGCTCGGCGCTCCACTCCGAACCGGCGTGGAATTCGACGCTCAGGGTGAAACCCGCCGCGCTCTTCCGGCAATCGCATACGAAGGCGCGCAGTTCGCCGGGGGAGGGCGCGGCCTCCGACGCCGCTCCGCTCGATTCCGTTTGAGCGCTTCCAACTTCCGGCAGCAGCGTTAGTGTGAGGCCGTTCGGGACGAACTCTTCCGCATCGAGGATCGCCCCACTCGGCCAAATCTCTTCGAGGTTCGCGGTTTGCGATTGCGGTGCCCCCGACGAATCGGTCCAGTGAAGGCTTACGAGTTCCGAGCAGAGCCAGCGATCACCCGGAGCTTCCGCTTCCACGCCTGAGGAGGATGCCGCGCGGGCGAGTTCCGGGTTCGGGACCCCGTTCATTTCCGGGCTTTCGGGGGGAGTGTTCTTGGGACGATCGGCCATGTCATTCGAGTATCGACTTCTGTCTATTATCGGCCCGTTGCCGAGGGCCTTTAACGCCCTTCCGGCATCGGCTGCACGCGGCGCTCGCTCAGCCGGAAATCTTGGCGACGGGGGCAGCGTCCGACGGCGGCTCTCCCACCAGCGTAACGCCGATCCGATCCAGTTCCCGCAGGAACTCTCGTTTCTCCAGGAGAAGCGTGCGGCCGGTATCCACGGCGATAGCGGTGGTGCGGGTTTCCTCAAGAACGGGAATGGACGCGAGGCCCAGAACCGGAACGTCAAACAGCAGGTGCCGCCGCCTGCGGGAACCTTTCACAAGGCAAATTGCGCGGCCCTCGACGAGAGAGGCGGCGCGGCGCAGCATAGCATCCGTGCCCTCCATCGCTTCGAGCGCAACGCAGGCGCGCTCACACACGGCAACGCTCTGGCCGACGTCCACTTGAGAAAGGGCGGCGGCGATGCGGCGGCCATAATCGAGATCGGCGCGCTCCTCCTTGGTGGGCTTGCGGCGCGTTTGCACACCCTCCCCGGCCAGCATGGTCTTGAGGAGCAGCGTGGAATCCACCAATTGAATCCCCTCCGCTTCGAGCGCGCGGATCACTCCGCCGATCAGAGAATCCGTGTTCTGGCTGGCAAGCGACGCCAACACTTTCACCAGTTTCCAATCCGGGCGAATCCGGGAGAAGATCTGCCCGTGCTTCACCTGCCCGGCCATCATGAGCTGGGTGATGCCTTCCTGGCGGCACAAATCGATCAGCTTTCCGAGTTGCCCGAGGGAAATCCAATGGGTGCGCGCGGCGAGTTCCTCGATCTTCTCGGATGCCTCTTCGCGGATTCCAAAGGCCACGGCCTCGTCGCCGGCCTGGCGGGCCGCCTGCAACGCGAGCAAGGGAAACTGGCCGTTACCGGCGATCAATCCGAAGCGCATAGGGAGTGGGAAAGCGTCGTACCCTCAAAATAGTGTACGCCGCCGCGCACCGTTGCCTCGAACCGGGCTGCCGGGAAGCGCGGAATTCGGAGCGGATCTCGGCTATTTGCGGCGGCCTCGCGTCTAAGGGGAAGGTGCCGAATTCGGCACGAAGGGGAAACGCGCGTTCGAAAATCGAAATGCGCCCCCGCCGGAAGCGAATCATTTACGCAGGCTTTTGGTTTTATGATATTAGGTGCGGGCACGTTTTCCCCGAAAATGGCCCCCGCATTGCGGCCGCGGCAATCTGGAAATCCAGGCTCGGTGGAATCCACAATCCAACATTGGCAAGGGAGGTAAGGGGTTGATAGCTACCGCGGTTCTCGCGTTTTTCTTTCAGGCCGCGCAGCAGGCGGCGCAGGTAGCCTCGGAGAATCTGCCTCCGCCTGAACAACTGGCGGATCTGCCACAGAAGGGATTGCTGGAATTGATGATGCAGGCCAGCCCGCTGGCGCTCACCATCGATGCGATTCTGGTGATCTTTTCCATCTTTTCCTGGACTATCGTCTTTTCCAAATGGAAGGAAATGCGGGCGGTTCAGGGCGCAAACGACCGGTTTTTGCGTGCGTTCCGGAAATCTCCCGGCCTTGAGGCGGTGGCGATGGCGGCGGAACAATTTCGCCCCGCACCGGTGGTGACCGTGTTTGAGTTCGGCTACGACGAGGTGGCGCGGCAGGCCCGCGCTAAGGGCGCGCTCATCAACCGGGGCTCCGTAGAGCGCAGCCTGATGCTGGGCATCAACGCGGAGACGGCCCGCCTGGAGACGAATTTGAGCTGGCTGGCCACGACGGCTTCCGTTTGCCCCTTCATTGGATTGTTCGGAACGGTGTGGGGCATTATCGGGGCGTTTCAGGGTTTGGCGACGGCCGGCAGCGCGAGCCTGCGCTTTGTGGCGCCGGGCATTTCCGAGGCGCTGGTGGCGACGGCGCTGGGGCTGGGCGCGGCCATCCCGGCGGCGGTGGCGTATAACCACTTCGGCTCTCAGGTGCAGCAGGTGGGAGCGCGGCTGGACGACTTCGCGCTGGAGTTCATGAATCTGGTGGAACGCACCTTCGAGGGTTAAGCATGGGCATCACCGCGGGAGGAAACGGCAACGGCGGCGGGAACGGAGGCGGCTTCGGCGGCAGCCCTTTCGGCAGACGCCGGCGGCTGAACGGAACCATTTCGGAAATGAACGTCGTCCCGCTGGTGGACGTGGTGCTGGTGCTGCTGATCATCTTCATGCTGACCGCCCATGTGATGGAGTTCGGGCTGGAAGTGGAAGTGCCCCGCGTGCGCACGGTGCGCAACACGTCGGAGGAACTCCCGGTGGTCACTCTGACCAAGGAGGGCGAAGTCTACCTAGCCGAGAAGCCGGTGAACATCAACCAACTGGTGGCTGCGATCAAGGCAAAGTATCCCGACCAGCACGGCGTTTATATCCGCGCGGACAAGAACGTCATCTGGGAACCGATGGCGAATGTAATCAGCGTGCTGGGCGACGGCAAGTTCGCCGTCCGGATGGTGACGCAACCCATTGAGGACGGGCCGCGTCGTGGGCGTTAGCGCCCAGGGGGACAGAAGAAGCGGCTTGGGCGTTTTGAAGAAATGGTGACGCAGACCGACATCCTGGACCGGCCGCAACCCCTTAAAGGGCCGCTGCTGAACTCCCTGCTGCTGCATGGCGCGGTGGTGCTGGCGGTGGTGCTGGTGCAGTTGCGGCTTTTCGGCCCGGTGGGCGAAGCGTTTGGAGACCCGAACCCGACGTTTGGCGGCTCCGTGGGGATCTCACCGGTGAAGACGATTCCCTTGCCCGCCCGCAGCGGCCGCCCGAACCCGGTGGCGAACGATACCGAATCGCAAGTTCCGCAAGCACCGCAGCCGGCCCCGAGAGATCAGACGAAGACGCGGGAGGCGGAGGAGACCGCCATCTCCCTGAAGGGCAAGCCCGAGGTGAACAAGGAGACCACGAGCCGGCGGCGAAATCTGCCGGAGACTCCCAGCAATCAGGTGTACAGTTCCCAGGGCGCGGCCGTGGTTTCGCCGCAATTCGGCGGCAGCGGGGGCGACGGCGGAGGGGTGGGCGTGAGCATGCCCTTCGGCGGCCGCTTCGGCTATTACGCCCAGCAGATCCGCGACCTGATTCAGCGGAACTGGCGGACGGACCGCATCCCGCCGAACATCGCTTCCGCGCCCATCGCGCGGGCTTCGTTCGTCATCCGCCGCGACGGCAGCGTGACGAGCATCAACCTGGTGCAGCGCAGCGGCGTTTCCGCCGTGGACTATTCCATTTTGCGGGCGATTCAGGATGTGGGGAAATTCCCTCCCCTTCCCGCCGGATTCGAACGCAGTGAAGCAACCGTAGAGATCGCATTTGAGTTTCGCCGATGAAAATGACAAAACCTTTTCGCGTTGGATTATTCAGCCTCCTCGGATTGACGGGGCTGGTTCTTAGTCTTGGGCTGGCCTGGGCGCAGAGTGAGCGGACCTCCGATATTGTCCTCAAGATCCTCGGAACTTCGAGGCCGAAGATCGCGCTCCCGGACCTGCGCGGAACGGGCGCGGCGCTGGACCTGATGCCGGTGCTGAACCAGACGCTCTACACCGACGTGGAGATGTCCGGCGTCTTCAAAGTGCAGCCGAAGAGCATGTATCCGCTCCAGGTGCCCCAGCGGCGCGAGGACTTTCGGCCCGCGGAAGGCAACCGCTACGGCAACGGGCTCTATCTTCGCGATTGGAGCCAGCCGCCCGTGGAGGCCAACTGGCTGGCCGTGGGCTATGCCGCGGAGCAAAGCGGACGCCTTGTGCTGTTCGGTTACCTCTACAACGTGAACGAACCGGACCTCGCGAACGCGGAGGTCTTCGGCAAGATGTATTACGGTTCGCTCGACGACGCGGGGGCGAGGGCCGTCGCGCATGAGTTCGCCAACGACATTTTGAAGCAGTTCGGCAGCCGGACGCTGGCGGGCACGCGAATCTTTTTTGTCAGCAACCGCACGGGCAACGACGAAATCTGGAGCATGAATTTCGACGGCACGGAACAGAAGCAGTTCACCCAACTGCGCGCGCTGACGCTGATGCCGGCCATCTCCCCCGACGGCAGTTTGCTCGCGTTCACGACGTTCGCGGAAGGGACGCCAAAGATCCGGGTGTATTCGGCGGAAACGCAGCAGCGCAAGCCGTTCGTAAACGCCGTGGCGTCCATGAACGCGACACCGGAAATCACGCGGGACAACCAGCACATCTACTTCTCGTCCACCGCTGACGGCAAGAGCACCCAGATCTACACGGCCGGCATCAACGGCGCGGGAATGCGGCGGCTGACGTATTCCGGGGCGGTGGAAGTGTCGCCGCGGGTGAATCCGAAGACCGGGGCGGACATCCTTTTCGTCTCGGATCGCGGGGGGACGCCGCAAATTTACAAGATGAACGCCGACGGCGCGAACGCGGAGCGGCTGACCGAAGGCACCGGAGAAGCGCATAACCCGGCCTGGAACCCGGACGGCGAAACGATGGCTTTCGCCTGGTCCCGCGGATATGAGCCGGGAAACTACAACATCTTCATCATGGATACCATCAGCCGCCAGTACACCCAGCTCACCTACGGCAGCGGGCGAAACGAAAATCCCTGGTGGTCCCCCGACGGCCGCCGCCTCGTCTTCAGCTCTACCCGCAGCGGACAATCCCAGATCTGGACCATGCTGGCCGACGGCACCCAGGTGCAGCAGCTCACTTCGAGCGGCCGGAACCGGATGCCCGTGTGGAGCGTGAAGTAGGTCCGGGGTACGGTGGGTTGCGGTTTCGCGGCCGCGAAACCGCGTTCAGAAATGGCGAGAACGGCAAAAGGGCCGTGATTTTGAAATACAGGCTCAAGATGTGAAATAATTTGAGTGTCCTTCTTTTCAAATACTTGCTGGCACCGTAACCCTCCTATGCGCTAGGATAAATGGGTTAGGAAGCCCAGACGCACTTGTCCTAAGAATCATCAGGAGGCGAGATCGAGAGATGAGGAAGAAATACATTGTACTGAGCCTGTTGGCTATAGCTCTTTTGCTGTTTGTGACGGGCTGTAAGAAGAAGATTCCGGCGCCCGCGCCGCTGCCGCCGCCCGTGGTTGCTGAAACAAAGCCGGCGGCTCCGACCATTGCTACTTTTGTGGCTGAACCGTCCTCTGTGGACCGCGGCCAATCCTCCACTCTGCGTTGGGTGGTGGAAGGCGCGGACGAAGTCAGCATCAACAACGGGATCGGCACCGTCATGCCTTCGGGCACGCGCCAGGTGTTCCCGAACAACACGACCACCTATGTGCTCACGGCCCGCAATGCGGGTGGCAGCGTCACACGCTCCGTCACGGTGAACGTGAACGTTCCGCCGCCGCCGGCGCCAGAGAAGCCCCCGGCCCCGGTTGCATCGCTGCAGGAGCGCGTGAACCAGTTGGTGGATGCCTACTTCGATTACGACAAATTCGGCATTCGTCCGGACGCTTCGAGCGCCCTGACGCAGGATGCCGATGCGCTGAAGTCGATTTTCCGCGACTTCCCGAGCGCGTCGCTGATCCTGGGCGGCTACTGCGATCCGCGCGGATCGGCGGAATACAACATGGGTCTGGGCGACCGGCGCGCGCGTTCCGCGATGGAGTTCCTTTCGAACCTCGGCGTCGACACCAGCAAGTTGCGCCCCGTCAGCTACGGCAAGGAAGTGCAGACCTGCAGCGACGCCACCGAAAGCTGCTACCAGATGAACCGCCGCGTGCATTTCGCCACGGGCAACTAAACGACTCCGCCCAAGCGGATGCTTTTTAGGTAACAGGGCCGGCCGGCTACGTCGTCTGATAGACTAGCCGCGCCGGCTCTCTTATTTCTCGGAGTATGCTCACGTGATGAAGACCGTTGCTCTTTGCCTCCTCCTCATTGCCCCTTCCACGCTGTTCGCGCAGAAGAGGGAAATCGCGGAACTCCAGCGCGACATTCTGCTGCTGCAGGATTCGGTGCGGGTGCTCCAGCGGACGTTTGACGAAAAGCTGGAGAGCCTGATGGTGCTTACGCAAAAGAATCTGGACAACGCCAGCAGCCAGAACACCGCCGTCACCATGATGGATGCGACGCTCAAGGAACGCGTCCGCGAGATGCAGGGATCCATGGGCACGCCCCTGGCCAACCTCAACAGCAAGGTGGACCAGCTTTCAAACGAAATGAAGTATCTTCGCGAGACGATGGCGGACGTCGCTCAGCGGATGTCGGCCATGGAACGGACGCTGACCGACGTTTCGGCGGCAGTAAACACGATGCCCCCGCCTCCCCCTGGAGCGGGTGCCGGGGCCGCGGCCAATACTGCGCCGGCCGTGACCGCCCCCGCGCAGAGCGGTGCCGCGCCGGGAGTTTCGGCGAGCACGCTCTTTGAGAATGCGAAGCGCGACAAATCCCGGGGCAATTTCGACCTCGCCATCATGCAGTTCGAAGAATACGTGCGGACCTTTCCCGGCTCCGCTTCCGCGCCGAACGCGCAGTATCAGATTGGCGAAGTGCATTACATTCGCAAGGAATACGACAAGGCTCTCGCAGCCTTCGACACCCTTCTGGAGCGCTTTCCGGAGAACGATATGACCGCGCTGGGCGTTTACATGAAGGGCATGACGCTGCTGAAATTGGGAGACCGAACCAAGGGCGCGGCCGAGTTCCGGAGCCTCATGAAACGCTTCCCCAACAACGAGTACGCCGCCAAGGCAAAGGTGCAGTTGCAGCAGATGGGCTTGCGCTAGGCCTTTCCGAGTTCCAGGCATTCGCCTTTCGGGTGCGCTCCGTAATAGGATGGCTCTTCGGAGAGTAATTCATGAGCGCACCCATTCCCCCCGAGAAGCAGCAAGCATTGGTCGACCGCCTGACGGCGATGTGCGGCGGCGCGTATACGCCCGAACAGCGGCGGAAATACTTCCTTACCGGGCCGCAATGGGCGGCCGCCTATGAGGGCCACGCGCTCTTCCACGCGCCCACGCGCAAGCCGGTTTCCTTCGAGAAGGTGATCGAGCAATACGGGAAGCTGGGGATCCGCACGTGGTCTACCCACGACACGGATGTGATCCCCACCAAGGCGCTGGGCACGGAGAAGCAGGCGGAGATCGTCGAAAAGCTGAAGGCGTCGCTCAAGAAGCATGACGTGGAATGCTCCATGGTGACGGCGGAGACCTTTCACCATGCGGTCTGGTCCACCAGCCCGGCCAGCGAATCGCCGGAGGTGCGCGAGTACGCGAAGTGGCGGCTGGTGAACACGGTGAAGCTGGGCCATGAGCTGGGTGCGAACTATGCGGTGTACTGGCCGGGGTCACTGGGCTACTTGGTGCCCGGCGCGGTGGAAGAAACCGAAACCTTGCGCTGGTATGCCGAAGGGCTGAACGCCGCCTGCGAAGCGGATGTCAAGGAGGCCAAACGCAGGAAGCGCAACACGCTGAAACATTGCCTGGAAGCGAAGCCGTTCGAACCCCAAGCCGAGATCCTGCTGCCCACTTCCGATGCGATGATGGCCTTCATCGATTCCGGGCTGCTCACGCATCCGGAGATGGTGGGGCTGAACCCGGAGTATCTCCACGAGCTGATGTGGGGCTCTTCCGTGCGGGCCGCGCTGGCGCGCGCGCTGATCAAGGGGAAGCTGTTCCACTTCGACATTAACGACGGCTACCGCCTGAAGCACGACGTGGATATCGCCATCGGACTGGTGAATCCGCTCGACTGGCTGAACGTGCTGGTGCTGCTGCGCAGCCACGGCTACAATGGCCCGTTCAATCTGGACTACAAGCCGCCGAGAACCACGTCCAACTACGGCGTCTTCGCCGTGAGTCTGCCGACGGCGGTCGACCGTTTTATTTCCCTTTGGGAGATGGCGGGAGAGGCGATGGAAGACCCCGTTATCCTGGAGGCGACCGCGGCGCTGAAGGCCGGCGCGGGTGTCAAGAATTCGCTGGATGCGGACGAGATTTTCAAGGCGAACAAGGAACTGTTCACGCTCCATGAATTGATCGCGCACCGCCTCTTCCAGATCCTGTGCGGCTTTCATCGCGGGCGAACGTATTCGATCGGCTAGCCCGGCGGCGCGAAAGGATCGTCGTCCGCCGGGGCGCGGCATTTGGCAGGTGGTAGCGTGATCAAGCGGTTGATGCGGATGCTGGCCCCCGCGGCTCCGGCGCGGCATGCGCCCTCGGACGAACTGCGAGGGGCTCCGGCGATCCGAAGGCTCAAGACATACCGGGCGGAGAGCGGCTTCACGTGGTCCTACCACTATGAGGGCTATCTCCAGGAAACAACGCCCAAACCGGCGCAGGCATTTGTGTTCACCCTGCAAGGCGGGAGCGGCCCGGCAGGGCGAGTTTTTGTTGTGATTCCTGAATCAACGCTTGCAAGCGCATGCGAGCGAACGGGAGTTGCCGTCACATCCCGAGAGACCTATGCCCTCGCCAAGATGCATCTCTTTTCGGTTCTCGATCGCGAGGAGCCGCCGGAGCCGGAATCCCGCTGGGAACTCGATTCGGGCGCGGCTCTGGCGATTTGGGAGCAGCTCGATCTTTAGGCGCGGATAGCTGCGCACCGGAGATGCGCGCATGCGCCCTTAAGGCAAGCTGAGCCTGTTTCTTGCGATCCTCCGCTTATCCCCTTAGATCGCCCGATGCGCGGGAGAGCATCGCCTCACCAAGCCCCACCGCTGCAATCTGTACGCTGCCGTAAAGATTCCCTGGAACTTTTTTCGGCTCAACGCGTAATTCAAAATACGAAGTTTTCACCTGCGAGGAGATTCACTCGATGACACGATCGATCCTTACCGTGCTTGCGCTGCTCGCCTTGGCCGCGGGCATCGCCAGTGCAGCGACGCACACCATCACCCTCTACAGCAAGACCACCCTGGATGGGCAGGAGCTGAAACCGGGAAACTATAAGGTGGAGATCGAAGGCAAGAAGGTCACGATCACCAACGGCAAGCACACCATCGAACCGGCAACGAACGTGGAAGAAGGCGCTGAAACCTATGCCAAGACGTCCATCCGCTATCACGAGGCGGACGGGAAGAAGGCGATCCGCGAAATCCGGATTGGCGGCACCAACACCAAGCTCACATTCACGCCGGCGGGCTCAGCGGCAACGACGGGGCAATAGATTCGTGGCTGCGCCGGACGAGCTCGCGGCGCAGCCATCTCTCTACAGCAGCGCGTCGAGCCGCTTCTTTTCCAGCAGTTTCACCATGTCGCCCGCGCGATGGGCCTCTTCCCGCCTTGTGACGAGCAGGGCGTCCCCGGTATCGACAATCACCAGATCTTCCACGCCCAGGAGCGCGACCAATTTGCCGCCGGCATCCACGTAGTTGCCTCTGCTGTCCAAAGCGATCATGTCCGCCCCGCCGCGCACGGCGTTGGCGTCCGCGTCCTTGGGGCTGAGTTCGTAGACGGCCTGCCAGCTTCCCACGTCGTTCCAGCCGAAATCGGCCGCGGCGATCCCCATCACGTTCGCCGCCTTTTCCATCACGGCATAGTCCACGGAGATGCTCTCGCAGAGGAGGAAGTTCTCGGCGAGATCCCGTTCAAAGCTCTTGGAGCCGAGCGCGCCGATGGAGGCAATGCGCAGCGCGGTCTTGGGGAGGTGCAGGTTCAGGGCGTCCAGAAACACGGACGCCTTCCAGAAGAACATCCCGCTGTTCCAGAAGTATCGGCCGGCCTTCAAGTAACGCGCGGCGGTGGGGCGGTCCGGCTTCTCGCGGAAACTCTGTATGCGATAGGCCGATTTCTCGCCGGGCGCGACCCCTTTGGGAAATTCCAAATAGCCGTAGCCGGTCTCAGCCCAGCGCGGCTGGATGCCCACCACCACCAGAGCATCCCGCTCGGCCGCCTTGAACGCGTTCTTCACACTGGCAAGGAAACTGGCTTGCCGGGTGACAACGTGATCGGCGGGGAAGACACCGACGATGGCGTTCTCTTCGCGCAAGCGGATGAGGTGCGTGCCAAGTGCGATCGCGGGCGCGCTGTTGCGGGGGAGCGGTTCGGCCAGCACCTGTTCCGGCGGAATCTCCGGGGTCTGCCGCAGCACCTCTCCGCGCAGCGATTCACTGGTAACGATATAGATGCGCTCCGGCGGAATCAGCCTGGAGATGCGCGCGACGGTCTGCTGCAGCAGCGTCCGCTCGCCCACGATGGAGAGCACCTGCTTCGGGTGCGCCTTGCGGCTGCGGGGCCAGAAACGCGTGCCGCGCCCGCCGGCCAGAATGACTGCGTATAGAGGTGCCTTCATAAAAAAAAGACGAGGCGACGCGCCTTCGCGCATCCACCTCAAGAGCCTATTCTACCCGCTCGCCGCGAATGAGACGAAATGCGCGGTCCCAGCGTGTCTTGGGAATGAAGCCGGATACGAGATCTCCGAAGTAGCGGGGGTTGAGCAGCGATCCGCTGGTCCAGCGCTCGGTGGGGGCATCATAGCTCCAATAGATCAGGAGCGGCTTGCCGATGATGTGGCGGCGCGGCACGAAGCCCCAGTAGCGGCTATCCGAACTGTTGTCGCGGTTATCGCCCATGACGAAGTAGTGGCCTTCGGGCACGACCAATTCCCCGTTCTCCACATTGGCGGAGAGCATCGTGTTGGCGGCTTCGGAGAGCGCGACATTGGGGAGCGACGGGAAGTTGTCGCGGTACGGATCAATGTACCCGGACTTGTGAAAGACGAAACTCTCTTTCACTTTGTGCCCGTTCAAATAAAGCTGCTGCTCATCAAAACGGATCCGGTCGCCGGGCTTGCCCACCACGCGCTTCACGAAGGTCTGGGAGACGTCTTCCGGGTAGCGGAACACCACGATGTCGCCGCGCTCCACTTCCTCGTAAGGCAGCAGCAGCCCCTCGATCCCGTTCGCGGGGGCGTAGGCCAGCTTGTCCACGAGCAGATGATCCCCGATCAGGAGCGTGTCTTCCATGGAACCGGTGGGGATGACGAACGCCTGCACCAGGAAGGTGATGCCGAAGAGCAAAAGGAGGATGGTGATGGCCCACTCCGACAGCGCATTTCGCGCCTCAGTGGCGCGGGGCGCGGGCGCTTCAGACTTCGCTGCCGCGTTGGCGGCGGATGGCGAAGCGGCATCCGGCGGCGGCGCGCCGTGGCTTCCGTCCGATGGCGACGGATGAGATTCCACGTCCCGATCCACGGTTGCATCTTGCGGGTTCTCGTCTAGCGACATCTCAACTTCTTTCGCAGGCTCAGGAATCCAGGAACGACCCCAGAAAGTCCACCGATTCGACGATGGCCAGGTAGAGATTCAAGGCTCCCAAACCGCTCACGGCTCCCCGGAAGTAGGGACTCATAAAGAAGGGGCGCAAGTGTTCGGCGAACGTAAAAAAGTAGTTGTCGCCCCACTGGGGAACCCATGGAAAGATCAGAAGAAATCCGCCCACCTCCAAACAAAAGAGGGCGAGCACTATCTTCTCTATACGACGTCCCCAACCCATTTTGGGCTTCACCCGCGGCGGCACGAGCGACGGCGAAGAAGCCGGAGGTGCCGAATCGTCCGGGGCAATCGGGATCTCCAGGGGTGCCGGAATCTCCTGGCCAACCGGGATTTCCCGCCGTATCGGAGTTTCCTGGGGTGAGTTCTCGGCTGTCATCAAACTCCACTAAAACAGGCATTGCCGCGGATCCTGCCAGCCGATGCACAGCGCGCCGCGGCAGCATTCCCTTACGGGCCGATAGCTGAAGCGGTGCTCCGCCGTCGGCCCCAGCGCCTGCAAAGCTTCGAGATGCACGGGGGTACCGTATCCCTTGTTGCTTGCAATCGCGAATCCAGGGTAAAGCCGATCCCATTCTCGCATAGTCCGGTCCCGATGCACTTTGGCGAGAATCGAAGCGGCCGCGATGGACCGGCAGACCGCGTCGCCGTGGATGATGCTCTTTTGCGGAAGCAATGCAGGAATGGCAAGGGCGTCCACCAGAAGCGCGTCGGCGGGAAGGGGCAAACGCTCCACCGCCAGGCGCATCGCGAGGCGGGAGGCTTCGAGGATATTCACGCGGTCAATGGTGGCAGCGTCCACCATCGCGACGCTCCAGCTCAGCGCGCGCTCCACGATCTGGTCAAAGAGCCGCTCGCGCTCCGCTTCCGCGAGCTGCTTGCTGTCGTCGACGCCGCGCAGCCCATGCGGATCGGCCAAAATGACCGCGGCCGCGGCCACCGGGCCAAACAGACAGCCGCGTCCCGCTTCGTCCACGCCGGCAATCCGGGAGAAGCCCTCCTTGCGAAGTTCGTTCTCCCAGCGGGGATCGATGCCCAGCCGGCGCGGACGCACGAGCAATGTCTTCATTGCCGTTCGGGTTCCCGATGCGGCTAGCGCTGCAAGGAGGAATCGCGTTCTTTCAAACGGGCCGCCTTGCCGCGCAGTTGCCGCAGGTAGTAAAGCTTCGCGCGGCGCACCTTGCCGGTACGGACGAACTCGATGTGATCCACCACGGGCGCGTGAAGGGGGAAGATGCGTTCGACGCCGTGGCCGAAGCTGATCTTGCGCACGGTGACGGTTTCGCTGATCCCGCGGTTGTTGCGCGCGATCACGGCTCCCTCGAATACCTGGAGCCGTTCCTTCTCGCCTTCGCGGATCTTCACGTGGACACGGATTGTGTCGCCAGGCCGGAAGGAAGGCAAATCGCTCTTGAGGAAGCGGGCCTCGAATTTCTGAATCGTAGAGTTAATCATGGGTATTTTCGGGGCTCACCCTGCGCACCGCCATCGGCGTTCGCGGGCAATGCCCATTCCTTTCGTTCTCCTGGACCGGAGAGGTTTGCCGCGACAAACGTCCCATCCCGTTTCCCCGGAACCGCTGGAGATTCAGGCCTCCTGGCGATCCTTCACTTTTTCGAGAAGATCCGGGCGCATGCGCACGGTTTTCTCTCGCGCGGTGTGCTCGCGCCACCCGCGGACTTCCGCGTGGTTGCCGCTGAGCAACACATCCGGGACCTTCCAGCCCCGGAATTCGGCTGGCCGCGTATACTGCGGACAATCCAAAACTCCCAATTCCTCCGTGCTGGAACCGAACGATTCCCGCACCGAGGAGGCCTCATTTCCGAGCACGCCCGGAAGGAGCCGCGCGACCACGTCCACCACCATCGCCGCGGCCAGTTCGCCGCCGCTCAGGACGAAGTCGCCCACTGAAATCTCGTCGTCGGCCAAATACTCGGCCACGCGCTCATCCACGCCTTCGTACCGGCCGCAGATCAGCAACAACTCCTCACACTCGGCGAATCGCCGGGCCATCGCCTGGTCAAAACGCCTGCCCTGCGCCGAGAGCAGCAGAACCCTCTTTCGCGTTCCACCTTCGCCCTCTTCGGTTCTGGCTTCCCGCGCTTGGGCGCGTTCGGGCCAGATGGCCTCCACCGCGTCAAACAGCGGCTCCGGCTTGAGCAGCATGCCTTCGCCGCCGCCGAAGGGCCGGTCATCCACCGTGCGGTGCCGGTCCGATGTCCAGGTCCGGAGGTCGTGGAGGAGCACTTCCACTTTCCCGGCGTCCATCGCCTTCTTCAGCACGCCATGGTTGAGGGGGCCGACGAAGAACTCCGGAAAGATCGTGACAATGTGAAACCTCATTGCAGTCCCGTTCTTCCCACGTTCTCCCCGCGCTAATCCGAATGCGATTCAGGGCGCGATTCCGAGCGCGATTCGGTGCGGTTCAGCTCCCGCAATCCCCCGGGCAAGCGCACCCGAATCTCCCCGCCCGCCAGGTTCACTTCCACGCAAATCTCTTTCGCGAAGGGAACCTGCCACACTTCCGCGCCGCCTCTTGCGCCCTCCACGGGCGTTTCAATATCAAGCACTCCGGGGCCAACGCCTTCCGTGAAGCCCGTCACCGTCCCCAGGCGCTCGCCCGTTGCCAGATCCACCACGGCCAGCCCCTTGAGGTCGTCGTAGTAAAACTCGCCTTCCGGAAGGGGCTCCCGCTCCTCCGCCCGCAGACAAAGTTCCGCGCCGCGCAACTGCCCGGCCTCTTCCATGGAATCCACACCGGCAAGCTTCAGAATCAGCTTTTCGTTGTGATTCCAGGCCAACTCCAACCGCATGCGAAGCGGCGCCCTGCCGCTCTCCCCATCGAACCACAGCGTGAACTCGCGCCCCGGCGCGAAGCGTTCCATGTGGCTGGTGGTGGGAAGCGCAAACAGCTCCCCGCGGGTGCCCCTGGGCTTTCCGAGAACCGCGATGGTAACCCATTCCCGCCCGCGCCCGACTGCTTCCGGATGCCGTTGCTCCATTGCGATATCCCGCCCTGGCGATCCGGTTATTCCAGAATCTCCAGCGTGTAGCGCCGATGGTGCTTCATGCCGGCGGCGTTCAGGAGGGTGCGCAGCGAGCGGGCCGTTCGCCCCTGCTTGCCGATCACCTTGCCGACGTCCGAGGGGTCCACCCGCAACTCGAGAACGGTTGCCTGGTCCCCCGCCACTTCGTTCACCTGCACGCCGTCCGGCTGGTCGACCAGCGCCTTGGCGATATCTTCAATCAACTGTCGCATTCGAAACCCCGCAAACCGAAATGCCGAGGGATAAACCCGGTGGGAAAGCGGACCGCCCCTTCAAGGCCGCCTCCTTCACCCGCACGCCCGGCGCCTCTTAGACGGCTGCCACCGGCACCTCCGCCTGCTTCTTGATCAGGCGCTTGACGGTATCGGAAGGCTGCGCGCCATTGCGCACCCAATAGTCAATCCGTTCCTGGTTAAGCTTCAGCTCGTTCGGCTGAGCGACGGGGTTGTAGTTGCCCACCACTTCGAGGGCCTTGCCATCGCGGGCGTTGCGGCTGTCGATGACAACCACGCGATAGGTCGGCTTCTTTTTCGTCCCAAATCGGGCCAATCGAATCGTCAACATATTCTTCTCTGTGCTCCTGACAAACTCAAAAACTCTGTGCGCGGCACTTCTCAAGCGAAGGCTTTCGCTTGGCCGCTAGAAGGGAAGCTTCCCGCCCCCCAGTTTCGCCAATTGCTGCACGCGCCGCGCCATCTTGCCGCCGGGCATGCCGCCCGGGCCGCCCATCATTCCGCTGAAGCTGCGCATCATTTTGCGCGCCTGCCCATACTGCTTGAGCAACTGATTCACTTCCTGCACGGAACTGCCGCTGCCGCGGGCGATTCGGCGGCGGCGCGAGCCGTTGATCAGCATGTGGTTCCGCCGCTCCTTGGGCGTCATCGAATTGATGATCGCCACAATGCGCGTCAGTTCCTTTTCGTCCACCTTCACGCCCTTCAACTGATCGCCCATGCCGGGAATCATCTTGAGGATGTTTTCGAGCGGGCCGAGCTTGCGAACCTGGATCAACTGGTCTCGAAAATCTTCCAGGCTGAACTCATTGTGCAGGAGCTTATCCTGCATTTCGAGGGCCTGCTTCTGATCGATGCTCTCCTCCACCTTCTCAATGAGGGAGAGCACATCGCCCATGCCAAGGATGCGCTGAGCCATGCGGTCCGGATGAAACTCTTCGAGGGCTTCGGTCTTTTCGCCCACGCCCAGAAACTTCAGGGGCTGGCCGGTGACGTGCTTGATCGAAAGGGCCGCGCCGCCGCGCGCATCTCCATCGAGTTTGGTGAGGATGACGCCGGTGATGCCCAGCCGCTCGTGGAACTCCGCGGCGGATTTCACGGCATCCTGGCCGGTCATCGCGTCGGCGACGAACAGGATCTCCGTGGGGTTCAACTGCGCCTTCAACTGCTGCAGTTCGTTCATCAGCGCATCGTCGATATGCAGCCGCCCGGCCGTATCGACAAGCAGCACATCCCTGCCCCGGTCCATGGCCTCGCGGCGCGCCCGGACGGCGAGGTCGAGCGGCTTATCCATGCCCGGCTCGCCCTCATAGATGCCCGCGCCCACCTGTTTGGCCAGCACCTTCAACTGCTCCCGCGCGGCGGGACGGTAGACGTCCACCGAGACCAGTTGCGGAGAGTGGGAGTTCTTCAAGAGCCAGCGGGCCAGCTTCGCCGTGGAGGTGGTTTTTCCCGAACCCTGCAGGCCCACCACCATCACCACCGTGGGCGGCTGGTTGGCAAACTGGAGTTTCGAGTGCTTGGAGCCCAGAATCTCAGTGAGTTCGTCGCGGACGATCTTCACCACCTGCTGCGCGGGCGAGAGCGCGGTGAGCACGTCCTGCCCCATCGCCTTCTCCCGCACGTTGGCGATGAATTGCTTCACCACCTTGAAGTTCACGTCTGCTTCGAGCAGCGCGACGCGGATCTCCTTCAGGGCGGCTTCCATGTTCTCGGAAGACAGCTTTCCCTGACCGCGAAGATCCTTAAATACGCGCTGAAGCTTTTCGCTTAAACTCTCAAACATAATCTGCTTGCCGGGCACTCCCGGCCGGGCCGAACGCCGCTCCCGCCCCGCAAGGCCGCGGCCCAAGCGCAACCGCGTCGCATCGGCGAGGAACGGCGACACGAGGAATCCGGAAACCCGGCGGCATCCTGGGGGCAAACACGAACCGAACCCGGCGAGGCGACGGCACACCACAGGCGGACAGCAAAAGTGCCTCGTACCATTATAGATGG
>JBDIBK010000080.1:0-20069 GCA_039812845.1 Bryobacterales bacterium | reverse complement strand
CCTTTCGGCCCAGTTCCTGCATCGCCTCGTGGTTCCCGACGATCCAACGCCGGTTCGCGCTGCCACGCGCGCCCTGCCGCGGGCGGATGCACGGGCTGTGGGGGAAGTGCGCGTCCAGGTGCTGCGGAGTGGCGGGCTCGTCTACGCGGAGAATGCCCCCGCATCCCTCCGCCATCCCAGAGGCCGAGCCGCGCGGGTGCCCGAGCGCAACCAGCCCCGTCTGGCGGCGGCAATGGCGGAGACCTGGGAACTGCAGCTTTTCGCGGACACCGTGTTCCGATTCGCGGGTGAACGTACCCGCCAAACGGGTTCCGCCGAGGATTTCGTTCTTTCGGGCGCATTGGTGTACGGCGGCGAAGGCCGGGCGATCCTCAGCCACTATCGGGGAGCCGTCAGCGGTTCCGTTCGCCTGCGAGACGGGCGCTATTTTGACTTCATGCTCACGCCCGATGGCCGCGGCGAGGCGCGCGAACTGCAGCACCATGGGCTGGCACCCGGCACCGGCGATACTCTCGTGCCGCCCGGCACGGGCCTGGCGCTGGGAGGCTTTCCCCCGCCTCCGGCAAGCGCCTTCGCAAAGGCGGACCCCCCGCGCGCTGGGGCGGAGACTCCCGCCACGGTCGGAACCATCCACATCGCCTACAGCCAGCGCACGCTGGAGGCACGCGGCGGCCTCGAGGGGCTTTTCAGCTACGTCTACCGCGTGGAGGAGGAAGCGAACGAGATCCTGCGCAACAGCGGGATCCGGCATGAATGGCGCGTGGTCTCGCTCGGCAAAGTGCCCGGGTTTCACGACGGGAAGTACGCCGAATCCACCCTTGGTTTCAGCCTCACTCGGTTTCTGGAAGCGCTCGGCTCGGGCCGGATCGGTTACGAGGTCGGCAAGAATTCGAAGGCGGATTTCCACAGCTACTGGGCCAGCTCGCCATTGCCCGCCTCTGGGTCCTTCATCATCGGGGCTGCCTACCAGCGCTCCTCGTTCGACCCCAACCCGCCGACTCTCTCGGTGGTCCACCAGGAGTTTGCGGGCGGCCCTTCTTTCACGTTGGTCCACGAAATCGGACACAATCTGGGCTGCGCTCACGATGAAGCCAATGACTCCACAGTCCGGCCGGCTTCGTTCCGCGCCCGCGGTTACCAGCAAATGCGAAGCGCCCCGCTATTTCACACCGTAATGGCCTACGGCTGCACTGGCTGTCTTTCGATTCCATACTTCTCCAACCCCGCCGTCAACTTCGAAGGGATCCCAACGGGCACGGACCGGGCTGCCTGCTCGGAGACCATCGATCGGAACCTGGCGACGTCGGCGGCATGGAGCGGCGTGCCTCCTCCAGACGGATGCGCGCTCCAGGTCTACCCCAGTTCCATCACTCTCGCTTCGGAACAGCGCGAAGCGTCTTTTCGGATCGTCACCGGGGAAGGATGTCCATGGCCGGTATCGGCGGATAGGCCTGAGAACCTGGTGGAAATGACGCCCGGTCCTGAATCGAGAACGGGCCCAGGCTGGTTGCGTGTACGGGTGCAATCGAACTGGAAACCGGTCATACAATCCACGAATCTGGATGTCCGCGGCCTAAAGGTTACGATTTCCCACTTGTCAAGTGCATACTCGCAGCACTACTTTCCCGCCGCGACGATCCAATCCGGTGTGAACGAGCCACCGCGCTTTTTTTGCGTGGATCAAAAGGGGCCCGCTCCCGTTTACCAGGTGGACTCAACGGTTGACCGCCTGGCCACCAGCGAGTGGCTCAGCCTCACCCAGAACGAATTTTCAATTCCTGGTGAGGTTTGCGCCCTGGCCGATTCGCGCGGCGTGCCGGTGGGGCTCGAACACGGCGTTGTGTCGTTGGAGGGAGCCAAGGGTGCCAGTATCCAATACCAGATTCCCGTCAGTGTCGAGGTCCGGGAAGATCTGCTTCCCCTGCGCCCGATCCCGCAGGCACTCTCATTCCGGCACCGGTACGGGAGTCTGGATAAGCCCGGCGCTCAGGAGATCGCAATCTCCGGTCCTCTTCCATCCGGGGTCGAAGTGTCCGCCGCCGGTGCGGCGTGGCTCAGTGTGAATACCCGCATGGAACAGGGCAGCCTCATCGTCTCCGCGAGCGCAAAGCCGGACGGCCTGATGGGCGGCGTATACGACGCCCGGATCGAAGTCCATTGCACGCAGGGCGGCTGCGCGAACCGGATTCTGCCCGTGCGACTGCATGTGATTGGCAATTCGGACCCCGGAATCATTGGGCCCGGTGGCTTTGCGGGTCCCACCCAGCACATCGCTTCCGGCGGAGTGGTGAGCGCGGCCGGCTTTGTGCAAGGGCTGAGTTCCGGAAGCTGGGCCAGCATCTTCGGCAAGGACCTTGCTCAAACCACTCGCGGCTGGCGGCAGGACGATTTCGTGGGCGGCGTCCGTCTGCCCACGGTGCTGGACGGCACCCGCGTCCGGGTGGATGGCAAGCCGGCCGCGATCAGCTTTGTCAGTCCGGGCCAACTGAACTTCCAGTGCCCGGACCTCGACAGATCCGGATGGGTGCTGCTGGAACTCGAATCGCCTTCGCTGATCGACTCAGCCTGGGTATGGGCTCAGAGCGAGGCCCCGGCCTTCTTTGCCTTCAGCGGCGGGAGGCATGTCGCGGCGCTGCATGCGGATGGCGCCCCAGTGGGTGCCGCGGGCGATTACGGTGAAAACGAGCGCAGCCGGCCGGCGTTGCCAGGCGATGTGGTGCAGGTGTTCGGAAGCGGATTTGGAGGAACCACGCCTGCGGTGCGCGCGGGATGGATCCTCACGGAGACCGCGCCGCTCACGGCCGCGGCGGAACTCGAAGTGACCATCGGAGGCGAATCCGCCCAGATCGAGTATGCCGGGTTGACCGGCGCGGGCCTCAATCAGGTGAACCTCCGCATCCCCAATCTCCCCGCCGGTCGTCACCCCGTGCGCCTAAGAATGCGAGGCATCCCCGGTCCGCTCTGGGGAGAGATCCTCGTCGGAGCGGCCGCACCACGAGTTCCCGGAGCGGAGTAAGTGCTCGCGGAGGGCAGCATTTGAGGCCACGAGGGCACTTCCGCGAAAGCGTGGGGCGGCGCGCGAGGTCACGATCCCCGGGAGCGCGGCCCGGGTGCTCTTACCGAACGACGAGTTGAGTGAACTCATTCAGAATCACAGGCTTAGCAATAAGGGAATCAGATGACGCCCCTGAGACCACGTTGGAGGCGGAAACTGGGGATTGAATTACCGGCTGACGGAACTTGACGGAGCAAGATTAAAGCCCGACAGCGAACGAGTACTCTTCGCACCTCAAAGTGGGTTGAATTAGTCACCGTCGACTGAGAGCGCAAGTGTTTCAAAAATACTGCAAACGCTCTCACCCTGGAGCGCCCATCTGTAGGCCGGATGGACCTCCCATTGGAAGCCGAAATCAACGAACTGGCTCGAGAGATACCGGTTTTCCTCAAAGTGCCTGCGCACGATACCCTCCGGGGTCTCCTTTCGAGCAGCCAAAAAGTTGATCTTGTTCAAAAGCCCGTCGGTGGCGTAGACGTACCCCTGCTTGGCAGTCTGCTCCCGTTTGCTGGGCCTCATGTTCATCGGCAGCCCTCGATGTCAGGCAACTCTGATCGATATTCATTGATTGCGTTTTGGATTCGCCCTTGTGAATATTCGTCGAAGATCGCCTGAAAATTGGATGTCCTGATGAGACAGCTTCGATTTTGATGAGCATGGCGCCCCGAGAGAGTACACAGCTTTACCAGATCCCGAGGTCTTTTACGAATAAGGGACATGAGCACCATGAGCACTCGATACGTCGGTGCATTTGCCCATAGCCCGGAGCCTGTGAACGCGGCTTCCATGATCGGAGATGACGCCCTTTGGGCATGATGCCGATACGTGTCGGAAAGAAAGAACAGGCTCCGCGCCTTTCGCGAATTGCTACGCTGCTGATGCAGAACGAGTTACCTCACTTTCCGTCCGGTGAGGTCTCTGCGCGGCACGCCGCAAGCGGCCCGGCGGAGAACGCAACCCGCTCACCAAACCTCCGCGCTATGCCTCGCGCCCCCACCTGATCACGCACCCAGCCGAACGCCAGCGAGCCCATATCGTGGCCACCCATAGCCTGGAGTACGGAAGCCACATTCCAGAAAGTCCGGAACGGCAGCCAGAATCGTGTTGCCACGGGTGGGGCGAGTTGGCGAGCGCCACCCGTGGACATGCAAGCAACCGTTCGTGAGCCCCGAAGGCGGTGCCACGCAAGCGGCCCGGCAGCGAACGCACCCCGTTCGTCAAACCTCCGCGTTCCGCCTGGCGTCCCATGTTGCCGATTCCGAGATTATTCCGGGATCAGCACACGCCCATGCACCGCGATCTCACCGACGATCACGAACGATGGCGTAGAGCAGCCAATTCAGGAGCACTCGGATACGGCCATTTTCAAAATGGTTCGCAACAGGACGCGGCTGGCAAGACTCTAACGTCCAGAGGAGCAAGTGTGGGCGCGCCGGATATCGTCCGCAGCGATTCCACGAAGGTTCCATGTGGCGAGATCGGCCATGCGTTGGCAGGCATTGGTTCGGCTGCGCACTGGATCGCCGCCACTCCAGAGGGCGGCGGCGGAAGCTCTGAAGCGGAGAGTGGCCAATGGGTCCGGCGGACGTAAAATCAGGTAGAACCGAATTCGAATCTGCACGTCTATTGGTTTAGATCGCAAGCAAAACCGAGTATGGATCCCTGTCGCTTTCCCTTCTTCGCGTCAAAGCTGCACTCCGCTCGGCGACACGCAAGACCCAGTTTTTTGGAGGAAATATGAAGATCCAGATGAAGCGCTACCTGCCGGGAGTCCTCCTTTGCGCAGCGCTGGCAGTTGGTTCCTCGCTCATAATTCACGCCATTGCTACACCCGAAGCGGGAGCGAATCGAGTGGAGAATGCCGTTCAGGCGAGCGGCCAGATTGGGGCTCCGCCCAGTTTCACCTTTGCCCCGATGCTGAAGCAGGCGCGCAAGTCCGTCGTCAATGTCCTGGTGGAGAAAGTGGACCGCGTGCCCACCCGCATGGAACGGATGCCGTTCCCCTTTTTCGACCCGTTCGGCCAGGGAGAAGGCCGGCAGCAGGATCCGAATGACGACGGCACCCGCCGAAGCCGGGGTGCCGGTTCCGGGGTGGTGGTGAGCGCGGACGGCTATATCCTCACGAATAATCACGTGGTGGAAGATTCCGACGAAGTGACGGTCACCTTCTCCAACGGCCGCACCGAAAAGGCAAAAGTCGTCGGCACGGACCCGCCCACCGACCTGGCTGTCCTGAAGGTGGAACCCAAGGGGCTCGATCTGGAACCCATCCAGTTCGCCAACTCGGATTCCGTCGAGGTGGGGGACCTGGCGTTTGCCATCGGCAACCCGCTGGGCATCGGCCAGACGGTGACCATGGGCATCGTGAGCGCCACCGGGCGCACGATGGGAATCATCCGCACGGGCGAAAACAGCGGCTCTCCGCAAGCCGGATATGAGGATTTCATTCAGACGGACGCCGCGATCAACCGCGGCAACTCCGGGGGCGCTCTCATCACCGTGGACGGGCGCTTGATGGGAATTAATTCCGCGATCATTTCGCAGAGCGGCGGCAACGAGGGCATCGGCTTTGCGATCCCGATGAACATGGCCCGCTTCGTGATGGACCAACTCATTTCGAACGGCAAGGTGCAGCGGGCGATGATTGGCGCGCTGCTCACCGAAGTGGATTCCACCATGGCCAAGGCGCTGGGGATGGACCGTCCCTATGGCGCCATGGTGAATGAAGTGGTGGAAGGGAAGCCCGCGGCGACCGCCGGGATGAAAGCCGGCGATGTCATCACCAAGATCAACGGAACGGAGATGCGCGACAGCATGCAGACCCGGAACATGATCTCAATGATGAAGCCCGGGACGAAAGTGGACATCACCGTGAACCGGAACGGCAAAGCAATTACGATTCCGGTGACGCTCACGGGGCTCGATCAGCAGTTCTCCACGGAATCCGTCGAGAGTTCCTCGCAGAGCGGCCTTGATGGCGTTACGGTGTCGGAGATTCCCGAGGACATGCGTTCTCAACTGCGCCTGGATGCCGACGTCAAGGGCGTGGTGGTTACCCGCGTATCGCCGTCGAGCAAGGCGGCCGCTGGCGGCATTCGCCCGCGGGACGTGATCGTTGCCATTGACCGTCAGCCCGTCACGAGCGTCGGCGATTTTGAGCGGCTGATGAAGGGCGCGCAGAAGGACGCGATCTTCGTGCAAGTGAAGCGGTACGTGCAAGGGCGCGGCTGGAGCAATTTCTTCTTCGGTGTCGAACGGTAATCCTCCACATTCCGCCCCCTGATCCTCCCTTTGGGCCGCCCTGCACGGGCGGCCTTTTTTACGTTCCCGCCACCCCGCGTTATACTCCGTGTTTGGGATGAAAATCCCTCCATGGAGTCGAAATGTCCGAAAAACAGCAGTTACGCAGCTACACCATCACCCAGGGAAGAGACCGCGCTCCGGCCCGGAGTTACCTGAAAGGAATTGGATTCACCGACGAGGACCTCAGGAAGCCCATCATCGGAATTGCGAACACCTGGATTGGTACGATGCCGTGCAACTACAACCTGCGCGAACTCGCCGTTTACGTCGCCCAGGGAGTGCGCGCCGCCGGCGGAACGCCCATGGAGTTCAATACCATCGCTATCAGCGACGGCATCACCATGGGCACGGAGGGCATGAAGACCTCCCTGATCAGCCGTGAAGTGATCGCCGATTCCATCGAGTTGGTTGGGCGCGGCCACATGTTCGACGGCGTCATCGCGCTCGTGGCCTGCGACAAGACCATCCCCGGCGCGGCGCTCGGCCTCATCCGTTTGAACGTCCCCGGCGTGCTGCTTTACGGGGGCTCCATTCTTCCCGGCAAGTACAAGGGAATCGACGTCACGATTCAGGATGTGTTTGAAGCGGTGGGTGCCCATGCGGCGGGGAAGATCAGCGACCAGGAGTTGCTCGACCTGGAGAATTGCGCCTCTCCCGGTGCCGGAGCCTGCGGCGGCCAATACACCGCCAATACGATGGCGACGGTGATGGAGATCATCGGGCTCTCTCCGCTCGGCACCGCCGCGGTTCCTCAGGTGGATCCGCGCAAGAACGACGTTTCCCGCTACTGCGGCGAGGTGATTGTCGACGCCGTGAAGCGGGACCTGAAGCCTCGCGACATTCTCACCAAGACGGCGTTCCGCAACGCGATCGCCTCCGTGGCCGCCAGCGGCGGTTCCACCAACGCGGTGCTGCACCTTCTCGCCATGGCCCGGGAAGCGCACGTGGACCTGCGGATAGATGAATTTAACGAGATCAACGACAGAACTCCGCTGCTCTGCGACCTGAAGCCAGCAGGCCATTTCGTGGCCCCGGACGTCGACAAGGCCGGCGGCATTCCGGTGATTGCCAAGCGCCTCGTCGATGGCGGCTACGCCGATGGCACGGCGATCACCATCACCGGCAAGACGCTCGGCGAGGAAGCGGCCAAGGCGGTGGAAACGGGCGGCCAGACGGTGATCCACGCCCTCGATAACCCGATCAAGAAGTCGGGTGGGCTGGTAATCCTGAAAGGCAATCTCGCACCGGACGGCTCCGTGATCAAGGTGACGGGAATCAGCAAGACCGTCCATCGCGGCCCGGCGCGCGTCTTCGGGCGCGAGGAAGCCGCCATGCAGGCGGTAACGGCGGGCCAGATCAAGGCCGACGACGTCGTTGTGATCCGCTATGAAGGCCCCGTGGGCGGGCCTGGAATGCGCGAGATGCTTGGCGTCACAAGCGCCATTGCTGGGGCCGGCCTGGGTGAATCCGTGGCCATGGTCACCGACGGCCGCTTCAGCGGTGCTACGCGCGGATTCATGATCGGCCACGTGGCTCCGGAGGCTGCCAAGGGCGGGCCCATCGCGCTCGTTCATGACGGCGACATCATCGAACTCGATCTGGTGAAAAAGACCATCACGCTGGAGGTGTCGGAAGACGAACTCCAGCGGCGAAAGGCCGAGTGGAAGAAGCCGAAGCCGCATTACACGGAAGGCGTATTCGCCAAGTATTGCGCCTTGGTTTCCTCCGCCGCGGAAGGCGCAATCACCTTTGCGCCGAACCTGGATTAGCTGGTTGCGTTCGTTGCGCCCTCGAAACGGAGGGCGGAGTTTGCACTTCAATTCGCGGTCGCGGCAAAGCGGCCCTGGCTCCTGCGGAACGGGAGCCAGGGCCGCTTTCTTCGTTTGCACGCACTTCCGCGCCTCACGGTGATTCGCGAAATGCTCTCATTCTCCGGGATAGTCCCGGTAGTTCGTACTATTTGTCCTGCATCTCTTAATTTTACAAAATACTAGTTTATAGCATCAAGTGCATGTAATACTCCGGATGATTCGTGAATACTCCAATCACGACATTATCGGAGGAATATCGATGAGGAACTGGATTGCCTTTTCTGTGCTGATTGCGGCTGGATTTATATTGACGCCAAGCTCTAGGGCCGAAACCTTGGTCTATCCGAATGTGCCCGCTGGCGAGACCTATACGAATGCCGGGGGATCGAACAAGGGCCAGGCTGTCGGCGCAACGGGGTGGTACTACAACAATGTGAGAGGTTCCGGAGCGGTGGGGATCACATCCCAGTATCCGAACGGCTCGACCGGCTCCGCATCATTCTCCAGCCCGTCCGGTTCGGGAAAGGCCGACCTTGAGTATCTGGCGAATGGAACGAGTCTGTTCGGAAATTACTATGCCGGTGGCTCGCTTGGCCTCTTGTCGGATCTCTCCTCAATGAGCTACTCCTGGTACCGCGACGGATCAAGCACCATCGCCGCGCACCTGCACCCCGTGCTGCGCGTGATCGTCGACGCGGACGGGAACCTCGCGACGACCGGCGACCGCGGTGGATTGGTTTTCGAAGGCGTTTATAACGGAGACGCCACAGCAACCACGAATGCGTGGGTATCGGATTTGATCGGCGCGAATACGTATCTTTGGAATTTCGGCCTGGGGATCGGCAGCGGAGCGAATATCAATGGCTCGTCCTACGCCTACGACGCTTCCCTGGCGGAATGGCAGGCCTACTTCCCAAATGCGGTGATTCTCGGCTTCAGTTCCGGAGTCGGCAGCGGCTGGAACGGCACGTTCGCGGGTGCCGTGGATAAGATTTCCTGGACGATTGGCGATACGACGGCGGCCAGCAACTTTGAGGTCCAGGCCGTGCCCGAGCCTTCCTCCGTTCTGCTCACGATGGCTGGAGCGGCTCTGCTGTTCCTCCGCAAGCGTCTGAAGGCGCAGGGTTGAGCGCACGGGAAAACTGGACATGAACCCCTGGGAAAGAGCCGCCGCGGCGTCTGCCCAGGGGTTTGTGTCGCCGGGAACTCCATTTCCAGGATTCCCGACGAAACGCACCGCTGGCACAGCGTCCTCGCGAGTCCGCTCCGTCAACCGGCGCATTCGAGAGAAGAGCCGTCTTACAAATGGCGTTATCCTGAGAAGGAACAGGGGCCTTATGGATGAACGCGATTTTTTCTTGGAAGCCCGCGCTCAAAAGCCGGCCACGCTCAATTGCCCGTTCTGCCGGTGTGTGAACGAGTACGCTCTGGCCTGGATGGTTCGAAAGAAACGAACCAATATCAACGTCGCGCAATTGGATGAACGCGACCGCGCCAAGTTCGAGAAGGCCCAGAGCTACATGGTGCTGCTCGACGACCACGCCACCTGCCTCGAACCGGGGTGCCGACGCCGCTTTGAGGTGTCCGGGGTGAAGACCATGGCCTTCGTCACTCCGGAGCAGCTCGAAGAAGTTGATTTTGGAAGCCATGGCCGGCGCGACGGCGGACAGCGCCAGGGAGCGCGTGGCGGTCGCCCGCGGACGGATGGGGGCAATCGCGGGTACGGCGGAGGGCAAGGGGGCAACCGCGAGGCGATTGGCAACCGGAGCAATTACGGCAATCGCGATTCGCAACCCGGCCGCGGGCAGCGCCAGTTTGGCCAGGGGAGTGGGCAGCAGGCCGGCAAGACCTCAGGCAATCGCGGCAAGCAGCCGAACCGGGGCGGCAACGCGCCAGCGCCCTTTTTCCCATCGCAATGGAACGAGCAGCAGGGCTCGCGCAGCCCTCGCGGCAAACGCTCCGACCCCACGGGGCCAGGCGGCGGCTGGCGCTAAACTCCTCCGCGCTTTTCTTCCGGCGTTTTCCATCCCTGGGCCACGACCAATGCCTCCCCGTCGCGAACCAGGTGAGGGGCGCGCATTTCCAGTTCCGCGACAAACGCCGCCTTCTCGCGTGGGCTGATGAGCACGCGCTGCTTGCGCCCATACCGAATCAGGAGGCGGTCGAGGCTCCAGGCCGGCGCACTGAGGAGGCTGCGCGACGGCTCCACCCTGGTGATCGAGAGCAACGGGATCCGAATCCGCAGGAGTCCGCTGCGGACCACCAGCATGTCCCCTTCAAACGAGTACTCGCACGGGTAGGCGATCGCCCATACCGCCGCAAGAACTCCCAGGGGCAGCGCCACTAGGCCGAGATCGACGGGCTGCGAAGAGCCCAGTGCCGACCCAAGCTGCCAAGCGGGCAGACCAAGTGCCAGCAGAAGGTATGCGGCGGCGACAACACCCAGCCAGCGGTCTACCCGAGTGGGGTAAGGGCCGGCGAAGTCTCGCGTGGTTCTCTGTTCCATCGCACAAAATCCGAATCGGGGCCTCTCCCTTCCAGTAAACTATAGCCACATGCGCGGCGGGACAGCGTCTGCGGATCGGGCAGATGTTCTCACGCGGGAAGCGGCAGATCGGGTGACGGGGGAATCGGCAGATGCAAAGACGCGCGTTTCTTCAGGTTCCGGCGGGTGCCCTGGTGGCGTCACCGGCACTGCCGGTCTCGGGCGGCATGCCCACCTGCGCTCTCGGAAAGACCGGCTTGACGGTGAGCCAGTTCACTCTGGGCGGTTACCACATGCGCGTCGGCGGGCCCCGATCGGGAATCCACATCATCCATCGTGCGATCGAATTGGGCGTAACCCACTTCGACAGCGCGCGGGGCTATCACGGCGGCGATAGCGACGCCACCTACGGGAATGCGCTGGCGGGGGGACTTCGCCGCAAGGTGTTCCTGATGTCGAAGAGCAACAAGCGGGATGCGGCGAGTGCGATGAAGGAACTCGAGGACACGCTGCGCGACATGAAGACCGACTACCTGGACCTTTGGGTTTGTCATGAAGTCGGCACCATGGACGAAGTGGACCGCATCTTCGCGCCCGGCGGCGCGGCCGAGGCATTTCGCAAAGCCAGGCAGCAGGGCAAGGCGCGCCATATCGGCTTCTCGGGACATCGCGACCCCGAGGTGCACCTGCGCATGATGCGGGAGACGGAGCAGTGGGAGACCGTGCAGATGCCCGTTAATCTGGTGGACCCGCATTACCTGAGTTTCTTGACGACCGTGATGCCGAGTGCGCGCAAACGGGGAATGGGCGTGCTCGCGATGAAGTCGAATGCCATGGGTTCCATCAGCCAGAAGGGCATCGCGACAATCGAGGAGTGCCTTCGGTTCACGCTTTCCCAGAGGCCGGACACGCTCGTTTCCGGCGTGGAAACCATTGCGCAACTGGAACAGAACGTGGCCGTCGTCAAAACCTTCCAGCCCATGAGCAAAGCGGAGCAGGATATGCTGCTTACGCGAACAAGGAACGGCGAGACCGGCGTAGGGGTAGAACGGTACAAGAAGCCGGTGGTGGGGGCGCAAAGCGTGCCCCCCTATCGCGATAGCGAAGGGAACCGGGGCGGGTATCTTCGCGAAACCGCGGTCTGAAGAGGCACCTCAGGCACGAAGCCCGGCCAACTCACGAATGGGTGCTCGGTTCACAACCGGGAAGTCAGTTCGTAGACGGACAGTCAGGTCAAGATAGAACGGCTGGTTCACGACAGGTCGCCAATCACGGAGAGCCTCAGAGTCGCGAAAACTCGGACGTTTCTCGATGCCCTGGCAGAGTCGCGGCCGACCGGCGAGATGGCCCCGTTACGGAGACTATGCCGCTCTTGGAGCGGCGAACACGGAGACTTTTTCAAGGATCTCCTGCTTGAGCGCGCTCTGGCTGGTGTCGATGCGGCGGCGCGCGGGTTGCGGAAGCATGTCCACCAGATCCTCATACGAGTAGATGTAGGGTTCCGGAGTTACAGAGAAGCCGATCAGGTTCGTAATCCGGTTCGTGATCCGCAATAGGTTCCCCAGCTCCCGGTCGCCCGGTTCGGGAGCCTCGTGGTGGGTTTGGGCAACGAAGCGCACTTCGGGAGGCAAGTTCCATTCCGCGGCCAGCCATGCTCCGGCCATGCAGTGGTCGATATCGAAAATGTCGAGTTCCGCCTGGATCAGCGGCAGCCCTTCCTCGGTGGCGACATCGAGCAAGCGCGCATACTCCTGCGGGTAGGCGGTCATCATCCCCAAGCGGCCCACATCATGCAGCAATCCCGCCATGTACGCCCGTTCCGCCGAAATTCCACAGCCGCGGGCCACCGTTTCCGTGAGCACCGCGCACGCCAGACAGTGGATCCAGCAATCAAGCAGCCGCTGATAGCGGAGGGCGGATTTGATCTGCGCGTTCAATGCCACCATCATCACCAGCGCTTTCACGCGCTCTAGACCGACAATCGAGATGGCGTGGGCGATGTCGCTGACCTGCTGGGAGAAGCCAAAGAGCGAAGAGTTCGCCAGGCGCAGGAGTTCAAAGGAGAAAGTAGGATCGATCCGAATGACATCGGAAAGCTGTGCATTCGAAACATTCGGATCCTGCAGCAGGCCCAGAAGCCGGTTGGCCACCGGCGGAAAAGGCGGCAGTTGCCGCAGCGCCCAAGGGTATTTCGGAATCGAATTCAACTTTTCCATGGCTTCTTTCCTGTCCGATCCTCGCTCGGACTTCCCGTCAGTTCTTCCCGCCGGGACTTCCCGCCGTTCTTCCCGCCTCTTCGTCGCAGGTTCAAGTGGTGCGTGCCCGTGCGATACCATCGCCTCATTGGTTTTATCGGCTCCTCCGGCGAAAGGTTTATGAAGTTTCCGCAAATTCTCGAAGACTCTTCTCTCCCGGCGTGCGGACGCAATCCAGCCCCGGCCCCTCCCGCATCGAGGGCCGGGCGATGGCGCTCCCACTCGTGAGAACATAAGGGTTTGAGGAAAGGCGCTCGCTAGATTTTTGTCCTCATTTTCGGCACTTCCCGTGAGCGCGACGCCGTTTCCCGATTCCCCGATGTCAGGAGCAACACGTCCATGAGCGACCAGAAACTGAGCAGTGAACAAGAGTTTCGCATCGAAAAGGATTCGATGGGAGAGGTGCGCGTGCCCGCCGCGGCGCTCTATGCCGCCCAAACCCAGCGCGCGCTGGAGAATTTCCCCGTGAGCGGCATCCCCTTCCCCCGTCCGTTTATCCGCGCGCTGGGGCTGGTGAAGGGCACCGCCGCCGAGGTGAACCGGTCCCTGGGGCTGCTGGATCCGGCGGTTGCGGCGTCCGTGGTGGCCGCCGCGGCCGAGGTGGAAGCCGGAGAACACGACGCCCAGTTCCCGCTGGACATCTTCCAGACCGGGTCCGGCACCTCCACGAACATGAACACCAACGAGGTGATTGCGACGCTGGCCACCCGGAAGCTGGGCGGCAAGGTGCATCCCAACGATCACGTGAATTGCAGCCAGAGCTCGAACGACGTGATCCCCACGGCCATGCACGTCAGCGCTCTGACGGAGACGGCGGAGAAGCTCATCCCGGCCATGGAGCACCTCGCGGGCGTGATCGACCGGAAGGCGACCGAAGTGGACCATGTTGTCACCACCGGGCGCACCCATCTGATGGACGCCATGCCGATCCGCCTGAGCCAGGAACTCAGCGGCTGGAGCGCGCAAGTCAAGGATTGCATCGCACGCCTGAAGGCGACCTATCCGCGCATCGGAGCCCTCGCGCTGGGCGGCACCGCGATCGGCACCGGAATCAACGCGCACCCCGAGTTCGGCGGGAAGGTGGCCGAGGCCCTCGCCGCCAAAACCGGACTGCCCTTCGTCACCAGTTCCAACTATTTCGTGAGCCTTTCGAGCCTGGACGCGGTGGCCGAACTCAGCGGGCAGTTGAAGACATACGCCGTGGCGCTGATGAAGATTTCGAACGATCTGCGGTGGATGAACAGCGGCCCGGTGCATGGCATCGCGGAAATTGCGCTGCCTTCCTTGCAGCCCGGTTCCAGCATCATGCCGGCGAAGGTGAATCCGGTGGTGCCGGAATCCGCCGCCATGGTTTGCGCCCAAGTCATCGGCAACGACGCGACGATCACGATCGCGGCGCAGAGCGGCAACTTTCAGCTCAACGTGATGCTGCCCGTGGCCGCCTATAACCTGCTGCAGAGCATCCACATTCTGGCCACCGCCAGCCGGATGCTCGCGGACAAGGCCATCGCCGGATTCACGGTGAATGAGGCCAAAATCGCTTCGCTCGTGGAAATGAACCCCATCCTGGTAACCGCCCTCAATCCGATCATCGGCTACGAGAAGGGCGCGGCCGTGGCGAAGTTAGCGGCTAAGGAGGGGAGGCGGGTAAAGGATGTGGCGGCCGAGCAGACCGATCTCTCGCCGGAGCATCTTGCGGAGATTCTCGACCCCCGCAAGCTGACCGAAGGCGGCGTGGCGGACGCCTGAACCGGTGCCGGGCGGAAGCAAGCCGGTCGCGTTTGAAAGAGTGAGAGCGGCCCCGTTTACATGGCCGCTCTCCTGTTTTGGGATAGCAACCTCGCCGTGCCGGTCGCCGAAGGTTGCTGCCGCGGCTAACCCTCGCGCGCGAACTCCTGCATGGAACTGTGCTTTTCCACGTCGCGGTAGAGCGGGTCGTCGTCATCGGCTGGCGATGTATTGTAGCTTTCGAGCGAAGCCAGCGCTTGCAGGGTGCGCCGCATGCTGCCCTGATCTTCTTCGTCGCGGGCATCCTCCCGCTCCTCAAGCGCGCGGGCCTGCTCCGGATCGAGAATCCGCAGGATTTCGTCCGCATACTTGCGGGAGTAGTACATTACCATCCCGATGCTGCACCCTTCGTAGGCCACGGCTGCCAGCACCGCGCGGCTTCCCACCGCCACCACGCTAACCCAGCCTTCAAATCCTTTGAAACAGACTTCCTGCAAAGTTCCGCAGCCGCCCACTTCGGCCACCCGCCGGCCAATGCCGAGCGATGATGCGCTCAGCGCGGCCAAGGCTTCCGCCTGATCGTTGAGATTCCGGTGCATTACCGCTACGCCGTCCGCGGTAGCCAGCAAACAGCCACGAATGCCGCGAGTGGAGGAAGCAAGTTCCTCCAGAGGGATTTCGATTTGTCGCAGGGTTTGCTGGTCCATGGCAGAATTGTACTCCTAAACGAGGCTAAATGATCCTTCAGATCTCAAAGAGTTCGATTTTGGTGCCACATACTCGAAGAGGATTCTCAGGGTTTCCAAGGCACTTTCACGGCTCCTTGCATCCACATTTACAACACAATCCGGAGGCACACCAAGGTAACTCCCCACCTCTTCGGGCGGCCATTCCTCCCCAATATCAGTTCGCGTAAGTCCTATGACGGTTGGTACGTCGATGAACTTCTGGAGGAACTTCAAGGTCTTCTTTGCTTCGATAAAGCACGCTGGGCGATCCGCCGCCACCAGCAGCACGAGGGCGTGCGCGCCGTTGCAGGTGACCTCCCATAGAAAATCGAAGCGCTCCTGGCCGGGCACACCGAAGAGCAGAATACGGACGTCGTCCACATCCATCGTCCCGAAATCGATGCCAACCGTGGTTCCCGCCTTGCCGATATCCTCGCTGGCAAGAACATCCGTATCCACAAATGGCGTATCGGACAGCGTACGGACAAAGGTCGATTTTCCGGAGCCAACCGGCCCTGCAACGAGGATTTTCGCGATGTATTCTTGCATTCCGACTCCCCTGAACTGTTTAGCCCGCGTCCGCATGGGAAACCTTCCCACCGGATACGACGCCGTGATCGCGAGGTGGCTTGCGACAATTCCACTTTCCCCGAGATTGCCGGGGAAAGGTAGGCGAAGATAAAAGAAAGCCATTCCAGCACAGCACCAAACCGGTAGGCCTTTGGTTTATCCTTGCGATGCAAGTGATTATACAAGAATCACTTACATACGCTAGTACTATGCGGTTAATTTTGGCGTATCCCGAACCGCCGGATGCTGGGAAATCCCTCTATCCGCGACAGGACCGCTGGCATTCGGACTGAAACCGAGTATTCGGCAAACAGAAACCGCGGGTTGAGAGTCTATGTGAGGCAGCCAACGCTCGGGAGCACGCCGGACGCTCGCTTGTCGAGAGCATCCCTTTCCGCATCCACCATGATCCTGACGAGTTCCCGGAACGTGGTGCGGGGCTCCCATCCAAGCAATCGGCGCGCCTTGGACGCATTCGCTTGCAGCGCGTCCACCTCCGCCGGGCGAAAGTATCGCGGATCGATGACGACGTGGTCCCGCCAATCCAGGTTCACGCGAGCAAAGCACTCCTCCACGAAGTCCCGCACGGAGTGCGTCTCTCCGGTGCCAATGACGAAATCGTCGGGCTCCGGCTGCTGGGTCATCCGCCACATCGCCTCTACATACTCCGGCGCATATCCCCAATCGCGCCGAGCGTCGAGGTTCCCGAGAAACAGCTTCTCCTGGAGGCCGCGGGCAATGTGCGCGGCCGCCCGCGCAATCTTCCGGGTGACAAAGGTCTCCCCGCGCCGCGGAGACTCATGGTTGAAGAGAATCCCACTCGAAGCGTGCATCCCATAGCCTTCGCGATAGTTCACCGTAATGGAGTGCGCAAAGAGCTTTGCGCACGCATACGGGCTGCGGGGGTGGAACACGGCCCGCTCATCCTGCGGTGGAGAGGTCGCACCGAACATCTCGCTCGAACTTGCCTGGTAGAAGCGGGCTTTGACGCCTGTGCCGCGCATCGCTTCCAGAAGCCGAAGAGCGCCCGTCGCCGTGATGTCGGCAGTGTATTCGGGGATGTCGAAACTCACTCTTACGTGGCTCTGCGCCGCGAGATTATAAATCTCATCGGGGTGAATGTCGTAGAGCAGTTTCCACAGGCTGCTCGCATCGCTCAAGTCCGCGAAGTGCAAATAGAAATTGGGCTTCTCGTGAGGATCTTCGTAGATCGGGTCCACCCGCTCCGTGTTGAAGCTGGACGAGCGCCGCTTGATGCCATGCACTTCGTAACCCTTCGCCAGCAGGAGCTCGGCAAGGTAGCTGCCATCCTGTCCGGTAACACCCGAGATTAGCGCGCGCCGCATCGGCCACCCCTCCCCTCCAGGCGTGAGAACGCGGGCGATCCGGCAACACCGGAGCCTCATGCGCGCCCGCCCTGTTCGGGAATATCGGCGCTTCGTGGCAAACCTTTAGCGGCTTCCGATCTAACGGCCTACGGAGCGGGAGGCCGCCCCTTGCTCCCGCGCCGGAGGTCCGGCCAAAACTCGTTGAACGCATTGCCGCCCAGCCGGCCGAGGAACCCATAGAGCGTGCGCAGAAGGGCGTCGTCCACCGAGGATTGACTTCCCACGCGCCACGCGTTCTGCATGAAATTGCTGGAGGGAATGGCAACAAAGCGCGAGTAGGCGGGCATCCGCTCCCCCTGCGCGTTGGTGGCCGTCACGCTGGAAAGCAAGACGTAGCCAATGCGCGACTTGAGATCTTCCCGAAGATTCCCGCCCTTGCGGGTATAGCGCGGGTCCTCGCCCCAAATCCCGCCGAGGCCCGCTTCGATTCCGTTGCCGATGGCGACGCCCGAGAGAGCCAGGCCATAGCGTTTGCCAAATCCGCCCCAGGTCTCCGGATACTCGTGCGGCGAACGCCAGGCCGTGGACCAGGCGGCGCTAAGGATAGAACTGCTCACGGCTGCCGTTCCGGTGCTGCGCAGATACCATTGAGCGCGGTCCTTGCCGGTTGCGGGAACGTAGTCGCGAACCGAGGTTGACGGCGGTGCGACACCATGCACTGCGTCCGGCGGATCCGGCTCCCGCTGCTGCGTTTCGGCTGCGGCGAACATAGCCGCAAACACAAGCAGCGAGGCCAGAGCGAAGCCCAGACAGAAACGATTCGGCACTCCCATCCTCCCGATTCCAACTGAGCGCTCCCCGCGCCGGATTGTTTCCCGGCCGACCCCGACGAAGCCGGGCGCGTCCTGAACTCCCTCGCGGCGGGTCGAAGTTCCAGGATAGCCTCCCACTCAGGCGATCCCGCTCCTTCCAACCCAAGTCCGGCGGCAACGCGATGAAATACTATAGGAAAGTATGGGCATTTTTTCGGGACGCAAGACACCCCAGTTCCGGCTGGAACAGGTGATGGATCTGGAAAAGGCGTATGTCTTGCAGAACTATGGCCGTTATCCGCTGCTGCTTCTGCGCGGCGAGGGCCCCTACGTCTGGGACGACCGGGGACGCCAGTATCTCGACTTCATTGCGGGCATCGGCGTGAACGGGTTCGGCCATGCGCATCCCCGCATCGTGAAAGTGATTCAGGAGCAGGCGGCGCTGATGATCCACTGCTCAAACCTCTACTACAACCCATACCAGGGCATCCTCGCCAAACGCCTGGCGAGCATTAGCGGCTTGCAGCGCACCTTTTTCGCCAATACGGGAACCGAGGCGATGGAAGGCGCGATCAAGATGATTCGCTCGCATGGCCGGGCCATTTCGCCCGCCAAGCACGAAATCGTTTCGCTCGAGAACTCGTTTCATGGGCGATCCACCGGCGCGCTGGCGCTTACCGGCCAGCCGAAATACCGGAAGGATTTCGAGCCGCTTCTGCCTGGCGTGAAGTACGTCCCCAAGCAGGATATCGCCGCGCTGGAGGCGGCCGTCAACGAGAACACGGCGGGCATTGTGCTCGAAGTGGTGCAGGGCGAGGGCGGGATCTATCTGATCGACGAGGCGTTCCTGCGGAAGGCGCGTTCCCTGGCGGACAAGTTCAACGCCCTGCTCGCCTTTGACGAAATTCAGTGCGGCGTGGGGCGCGTGGGCAAGTATTTCGCTTACCAGATGTACGACCCCGCCGTGATGCCCGACATCATGGTGACCGCGAAGCCCATCGGAGCGGGGCTGCCTCTCGGCGTGATCTGCTCAAACGAAAAGGCTTCGGTAACGATCGGCGCCGGGATGCACGGAACCACCTTTGGCGGGGGACCCCTCGCCTGCCGCGTGGGGCTCGAATCGCTCGATCTTCTCGAAGAATTGCTGCCCTCCATCCGCGAGATGGGCGCTTATTTCAAGGAGCAGCTCCGCAAGCTGGCTTCGCGTCACCGGATGGTGAAGGAGGTCCGGGGCACGGGCCTGATGCTCGGCATGGAACTCGATCGCCCAGGGAAGGATCTTGTCACCGACGCGATGAATGAGGGCCTGCTGATCAACTGCACCAACAACACCGTGCTGCGCTTCCTGCCACCCTTCATCATCCGCAAAAAGGATGTGGACCGGGCGGTGAAGGTGCTGGACAAGGTTTTGAAGCGCGCCGCATAGAATCCATCTATGCGGCTGCCGCGGCCCACCTCAGCCCGGGCTGCTATTGTTCCGGCAGCGCGAGAACCGCTTCGGCCAGCGCGGGACCCTCGGCGCTGGCACTCTCGGCCAAGGGCGCGGTGCCGCCCACTTTCGCAAGGATGGCCCAGGAATGCTGGTAGCCCAGCGTGCCGATAGCGGTGCTGCCGAGTTTGTTGCGGATCCAGTTCTTTAGCGAGGGCTGCATGTGCAGCGTCGCTTCGTCGGCCACGGCCATCCCCACGATAATGCCCGTCCGCAAGCTGTTGAGCCGCACTTCCATTCGCGTGCTCTCCTCCTTGCTCTCCCAAAGGTCGTAACGTTCGATGGGAAGAAAGATGCCGGTGCGCGGGTCAATCACTTGCAGATAGAGGCCCCGGGCCGCCTTGGGCCCGGTGGGCGGCAGCAGTTCCCCGTTCCAGGTGATGGCGGCCGTGGCTCCGGCGGCGAACCCCCTGGATTCGAGCTTCACCGCCATTGCCCCTACCTGGGGCATCACGCGCAGTTCGAGAGCCAGCGTGGCCAAGTCTCCCGGCGTTGGGAGGGCGAA
>JBDIBK010000079.1:0-20162 GCA_039812845.1 Bryobacterales bacterium | reverse complement strand
GGCCCGCGCTCGTTCAGCTTGATCGTGAGGCCGGTGCGGTCAATGAGGTTGAGATTGGTGCGGATTTCCCCGGCGATCGGCACCGCTTCGTAGGGAAAATCCACCGCGTCGAGAAAGCGCGTCAGCTTCTCGCCGCCCCTTCCGCCCGCCGGGCAGATGGCGAGGGTGCGCCCACCGAAGGAATGGATCACGGACGACGCATTGATGCCGCGCCCGCCCGCGGAATCCTGGGTAGAGACGATATAGCCGCGGTCTTCAAAAGCGAGACGATCCACCGCTACGTTGCGGTCAATCGCGGGATTCATGGTTAGTGTGAGGATCACCGAACCTCCAGTGTAGCCGATGCGCGCCGCGCCGCCCCCCGCGATGCGTACCTCTTCGATGCCATCGGAACGGAATTGCCCGTTTCCGGCGCGGTGCTATCCTGGATGGTTGAGCGGCAATCCTCAACCGGCGGCTTCGGATTCCCCGTCGAGCCGCAACGCCTATCTCGCGCTGGCCTCCGTTTGCTTCTTCTGGGGCACCACCTACCTTGGCATTCGCATGGCGCTCGAAGGCTTCGCGCCCACGGTGCTGATCAGCGCGCGCTTCTTCGTTTCGGGCGTCCTACTGCTGGCCTTTCTGCTGTGGCGCGGCTATGCGCTGCCAAAGATGGACGAGTTGTGGAAGACCGCGCTCGCCGGCGCCATCACCATTGGCGGCGGCAACGGCTTTCTCACCTATGCCGAATTGATGATCCCGAGCGGGCTTGCCGCGATCTTCGTCACCCTGGCCCCGTTCTGGTTCGTGGGGATTGACTCGCTGCTGCCCGGCGGGGCGAAGCTGCACAAGCCCACCTTGCTGGGGATGGCCGTCGGCCTCGTGGGTGCCGTCGTCCTCGCCATGCCGGGCCAGAGTTACCCGCTCCCGATGGGCACGGTGGTCGCCGGCGCGCTGATGCTGCAGGCGGGCAGCGCTCTCTGGGCCGGCGGAAGCATGCTGCAGCGGCGCATCACGGGAGACGCGCACCCCTTCATGACGGGAGCGATTCACCAGATCGCGGTGGGCCTCGCCTTCTCCCCGTTCGCAACCGTCGAGGTCTGGAGGCACGGCTTCCATGTGGAAGGCCGGGCGGCCTGGGCGATGGTGTATCTGGTGCTCTTCGGCTCCATTGTGGGTTACAGCAGTTTCATCTACGCCCTCAGCCGACTGCCGGTGGCCATCACCTCGCTCTATAACTACATCAACCCGGTGGTCGCGGTGATTCTCGGATGGTTCTTCTACCGGGAGCCGTTCGGCATCCGCGAGAGCGCCGCGATGCTCATCATCTTCACAGGCGTCGCGGTGGTGAAACGCTTCTCTCCCCGTTAGATTCTTCTCCCCCCCGCCGGGCGGCTGGTGCATATCGCGCACTTGGTGGATTTCAACCACTAACTGCTTTGGTTTGTTTACATTACAGGATTCTTGCTGGAAACTCTCGCTGCGATTCCTTCGTCGTAATCAGCACAGGCGATGGAAGCTCCGCTTCGAGAAATCGCCCATTCGCAAGCACGGAGGTGACGCTGATGACTGCCAATAGAGTTCCTATCCCCAAGAGGATCTGGCGGGCCGCAACTCTTGCGATCCTGCTGGCGATACCCGCAGCCCTGGCAAGCGCGCAGGGCTACGACCCGCGATGGCGAGGCAACGATGGATGGACGAACGACGATTGGGATAACGGCGGATACCGGAGAGGCGACCGCGATGAGGATTGGGGCCGAGGCCGCTACGGCCGCTCGGCGGGTTATCCGCTCGATCCCCGTTTCCGCGAACGCAGCCGCGACTATGGCGGGCGGCGGGGCGGACGTTTCGAGTTCCGCGGCCGCATCGACGATGAGGTGATCTTCCTCATCCGGGGCGGACAGGTAACGGTTCAGAACTTTGCCGGGCGCGGCATGCAAGTCGAACGCTGGTCCATGGACGATCGGCTGCCTGTCGGCCGGCCGGTCCGGCTCCATCTGGACAGGAAAGACGGCCGGGGCCAGGTGCAGTTGCTCGAAACGCCCAACCCGCGCAACAACTACACCGCCGTGGTTCGCGTCTATGACCCGAGGGGAGGCTCCGACCGCTATCACTTCCGCCTGGACTGGCGATAGTGGCTGATTGAAGGGCTACCCGTTGCCGGAGGATGCGCTCCGCAAGAGTTCCATGCGCAGGAGATCGAGCGCGTATTGCGTGGCCAGTCTGCGCACGCGCGCCCGGTCTCCGGTGAAGTGGAAGCGCTTCGCCCTTGCGCCCGCGGCGGAGGCGAATCCAAGGTACACCGTACCCACGGGGCTCTGCTCTGTGCCGCCTTCAGGCCCCGCATAGCCCGTGACGGAGAGCGCGTAGTCCGTCCCTGTCCGCGCCAATGCGTTCGCGGCCAGTTGCACCGCCACTTCTTCACTGACGGCGCTGTGCGCTTCGATGAGCGCGGGATCGACGCCCAGTAATCCTGCCTTCTGTGCGTCGGTATACACCAGAAAACCGCCGGCGAACACACGGGAGGCTCCGGGAACGTCCGTGATGCGGGCGGCCAGCGCCCCACCGGTGCAGCTTTCCGCCACGGCCAGGGTGGCCCCTTTCGCGGCCAGCAATTGCACCACGGTATCTTCGAGCGAATCGCCGTTTTCGGAATAGATACGGTCTCCGAGTTCGGCGCGGATCGGGTCCGCCAGCGCGGCGAGCAGCGCTTGGGCCTCGTCGTCACGGTCCGCAACGGCGCGAAACTGGAGCGTGATGTCGCCCGCCGCCGCCAGGATGGTGGTCTCCGGATTCGCGAACTGCGTGTAAATGGGCGCGACGCGATCGTCCACCTCCGATTCCCCCAGGCCCGCAATGCGGAAGGTGAAGGTGCGCAGCACGCGCAGCGGATAGTGCGCCGCCACGCGCGGGACGACATGCTCCATCACCATGGGCACGATTTCGCGCGGCGGACCCGGCAACAGAAACAGCAGTTTGCCGTCGATCTCCAGAGCCTGCCCCGGAGCGGTGCCGTTCGGGTTCGGCAAGACTTCCGCGCCCTCGATCACAAAGGCTTGCTTGCGGTTGCGCTCCGTCATGGGCCGCCCGAACTTCCGGAAGCGCTCGCGGATGCCGTCCAGAATTTCTTCATGGAAAACCATGCTGCGGCCGAGCGCCATGGCCACGGCTTCGCGCGTCAAATCGTCCTCGGTAGGCCCGAGGCCGCCGGAAATCAGCAGTAGATCGCAGCGCACCAGGCAATCGAGCACGGCTCGCGAAATCAGGTGGAGATTGTCGTTCACCACCTGTTTCCCGGTTACGGAGATGCCAAGGTTATTCAGTTCGAGGGTCAGGAAGAGCGAGTTGGTATCGGTTTTCTCCGGAGTGAGCATCTCCGAACCGATCGCGATGATCTCGGCCGTGGTGCCCGCCGCGAATGGCATGCTAGCCAATCAGCCGCCCCCGGATGTCCACGTCCACCCGGTAAATGGCATTCGTCGTGGCCACGATCATCGTCCGGTTGGGCGCGAAGGCGAGGCCCACGATGTTCGGACCGGAGACGAAAAGCTCCGCTTCGCCATCGGGCGCGATCTTCACGATGCCCTTTCTGCCCTTGAGCGAACCGGCCACGTAGAGGTCGCCTGCCGCGCTCAGCGCCAGCCCCTGCGGACGTCCCAGGCCCCGGTAGAACGGGGACACTTCGCCCTCCCGGTTCACGCGGTAGACCGTGTCGTAACTGGATGTGGTGGGCCCGGTGACGAACAGATCTCCGTCATCGTTGAACGCCAGATGGTATGCCGATACCGACGGCTCCATGGTGGCATAAACGTAGATGTTGCGATCCGGGCTGATCTTGAAGATGGTTCCGCTCCGGTCGCCCACAAAGAGGTTTCCCATGGCATCGAAGGCCACCCCCGTGGCGACGCCCATGCCTTCCACCCAGCTTGTCATCGCGCCGCTGGGCGATACCTTGTAAATCACCCCATCGAAGCGGCTGGTGACATAGAGGGTGTCGTCCTGGTCGAATGCGAGGCCGGTGGCATTCATCAAATCGCTCACGAACGGCTTGGTCTCGTAGGCGTGATCGATCTTATAGACCGAGACTGGCGTCTTCTGCCCGCGGCTGCCGCTGAAGGTCGTGTAGATATTGCCGAATTTGTCGATCGCCGGATTTCCCACCGGATGCAGGCTGTCGGCAATCTGAATGCCGATGCCGCAGCTAAATCTGGCCGCGTTCTCTCCGTCCCCATTCACGACCAGTTCGCCGACGGTGGCGTTCTCCGGCACACGCACCATCAGATAGTTCTGGGAGCCGACGATAATGGGGGCGCTTACCTCGCCGAAACGCACCCGCGGCCTCTCGCCGGGGAACAAGCCGTCCCCACGCACCTGAAACTCGCCGCCGACAATCGCCGCCGCTGGAGTGACGCTGGTGATTGCCGGGCCTTTTCTTTCGTTATCGAGTGCCATAGGTTCAATACAAATTGAAGCATCCCGCCAGATAGAAAACAAGACCGGCCAGGATGCCCGCGGCCAGATCGTCGGCCACAATTCCCAGTCCGCCCGGAAGCGATTCCGCCTGCCTCACCGGCGGGGGCTTTACGATGTCGAAGGCGCGGAACAGGAGGAACGCAATGCCGATCCCCGCCCAATTGAGCTGCGTGGCGAAGGCGATGGTCACCCACTGGCCGAGAACTTCGTCCACCACCACTTCCCCAGGGTCTTTCCGGCCGCGATACCGGGCGTACGCGCCCGCCGCCCAAATGCCCGGCAAAGTGAACGCGGCAATCAGCGCGATCACCACCCAGCGCCACTCCGCGACGCCGTAGGTAACCATGGCAATCACCGGCAGCAGCGCCGCCAGCGAGCCCACCGTCCCCGGCGCTTGCGGAGACTTTCCGCATCCGAACCAGGTGGCGAGAAGCCAAGCCGCCGCCCGCCGCACTTCCTTGATGGCTCTCAGGCGCTCGCGCGGCGCGTCACTCATCCCGCCGCCGATCTTCCGGCCGCGTTTCCTCGGGCCGGGAAAGATCTTCGATTTCGGCATCCGAGGGAGGGCCGGGGATGCGGTACTCCTCGCTCGACCAGTTGCCCAGATCGATCAGCCGGCAGCGCTCGCCGCAGAAGGGAAACTCCGCGTCGCCTATATAGACGGTCTTCTTACAGATGGGGCAAGGAATGCTCTTGCGTTCGCTCATCGCACCCCCACGGTGGCGGGCGTTCGAACGCCCGATTTCAGCCGCTGGCTCACGCTGCCATTCGCGCCCGCGCCCTTGGAGGGCAGGATGTTGAACATCACCTGCTTCTCTGGCGTCACCTGATTGCCGGGCTCGTCGATCACTTCGCCAACCAAGTCGTAATCGTGCGCCTCGGTGATCTTCACCAGGCGGATCTGCCCCGGCCGCACTTCGGTCTCGTTAAAGTCGTTCAAATAGACGACACCGTCGATCTCGGGCGCCTGCCCCATGGACCGGCCTTCCCAGAGCAGATCCGTCTCGGCCGAGGGGCCTTCGACGAGCACGCGCATCTCCTCGCCGATCATGCGCTTGTTGCGTCGGGCGGAGATCTTCCGCTGGATTGCCATCAGACGGCGCTGCCGCTGGTAGATGGTGCGCATATCCACCTTGCCATCGAGCCGGTAGCTCTTGGACGTGTCTTCGTCGGAGTAGCGGAAGACGCCCAGATTGTCCACCTGGGCCGCTTCCACGAACTGGCATAACTCCGCGAAATCGGCCTCGGTTTCCCCTGGGAAACCCACGATCATGCTCGTCCGGATGGTGACGCCCGGAATGATCTTCCGCATCCGTTCGATCAGTTTCAGAAAGATGTCGCCGTTCGCCCCGCGCTTCATTCGCTTGAGCACCGCGGCGCTCGCGTGCTGCAGCGGAATGTCGATGTACTTGCAGAGCTTCTCATGGGCCGCAATGGTCTCAAGCAGTTCCGGCGTTACCCGGTTCGGGTACGCATAAAGGAAGCGCACCCATGCTTCCTGCGAGGTGGGGATGGCGGCCAGCCGCGCCAGCAATTGCGAAAGGCCATTCGTCATGCCGAGATCGCTGCCGTAGCTTGTCGTATCCTGCCCGATCAGGTTCACCTCGCGCACGCCTTGCGCGAACATGCGCGTCACTTCGCTCACCACGCTCTCAAAGCGGCGGCTGCGGAAACTGCCGCGATACTGGGGGATAACGCAGAACGTGCACGGGTGATCGCACCCTTCAATCACTTTCACGTAGGCCGAGTGGCGCGGCGTGGTGAACACGCGCGGCGTGAGGTCATGGTAAAGGAACGGCGCGGCTGGGGCCGCCTTTGGCTCCAGCCCCTCGCACAGGGGCGTGATCTTCTCGAGTTCGTTCGTCCCCAGAACCGCATCCACTTCGGGCAGCATCGCGCGGATATCGTCGCGATAGCGCTCCACCAGGCATCCGGCCACCACGAGGCGCTGGGCCTTGCCGGTCTTCTTGAACTCCGCCATCTCCAGAATCGTGTTTACCGATTCTTCCTTGGCCGGGTCGATGAAGCTGCAGGTGTTCACCACAAGCACGTCGGCGTCCTCGGGCGAGGGCGTAAGCTCGTGGCCATGGGCGAGCAGGTCGCCCATCATCACTTCCGTATCCACAAGATTCTTGGGACACCCTAAACTGACAAAACCAATTTTCACGAGAGCATGTTCCGGGGTGGGCTTAAGTTGCTGTATTCTCTTCAGGATATCATGGGCCGTTTCGCGCCGATCTCACCGTGGCATCGCGGGGTATCGCCGCGCGCGCCGCACGCACCCGAGCCGCCCGAGCGGCCGACTTCCGAACCGGAGCGGGAAGCCGGATTTGCTATTATTGCGGCGAATGCAGCACTACGCAATCGGTGTGGATCTCGGGGGAACGAACCTGCGCGCGGCCGCGGTGAGCGAAGACGGAGAGGTGATTGAACTCCTCGACGCGCCCACCAATGGCCAGCGCGGAAATGAGGCCGTGCTGGAAGCGATGGCCGCGGCGATCAAGCAGTTGCGCGACAAGCATGGCCGCGCGCGCCTGCTCGGCATCGGCGTCGGTGTGCCCGGCTTCATCCTCATGGACAAGGGCATCATCACGGATTCCCCAAACCTGCCGAGCATGAAGAATTTCCCGATGCGCGATCTGCTGAGCGATCTGGTGGACGCGCCCGTCATTCTCGAAAACGACGCCAACGCGGCCGCGCTTGGCGAGAAGTGGAAGGGGGCGGGCCGCGATGTGAACGACCTGGTGCTGCTGACGCTTGGCACCGGCATCGGCGGCGGCATCATCCTCAATGGGAAGATCTGGCACGGCATGAAGGGGATGGGCGCGGAGATCGGCCACATTACCGTGAACGCGGCCGGAAATCCCTGCGGCTGCGGCAACGTGGGCTGCCTTGAAAAGCACGCATCCGCCACGGCGCTGGAGGCCATGGCCCGCATGCTCTTTCCAGACCAGAACCTGACGCCGAAAGACCTGAACGCGCTGGCCGACCGGGGCGACGAAAAGGCCCTGATGATCTTTGACCGGATGGGCGACGCGCTGGGGATCGCCATTGCGACGCTCTCGCAGATCTTCAACGTCCCGCGATACCTGCTGGCCGGGGGTGTGCTGCCCGCATGGCCGCATTTCGCGCCCCGAATGCTCCAGGAAGCGACGCGGCGCTCCTTCAACTTTCGCTATTGCGGCGACGCGAACCGGATCGCGCCCGCCGAACTGGGCGGCCACGCCGGCTTGATCGGCGCCGCATACCTGCCGATCTCCGGCGGGAAGGCGGTTTAGACGATAGGCTGTTCGTAATTTCGTTCTTTGAACAAAGGCGGATTCTGTCATGCTCTGGATGGGAATCGACGTGGGAACGGGCGGCACGCGCGCCCTGCTGGTGGATGCGAAGGGGAAGCGGATCGCCGGTATTACCGCGGCACACGAAGACATCCGCATGGAGAAGCCCTTTTGGGCCGAACAGCGCCCGGAAGACTGGTGGGACGCCGCGCAAAAGGCTATTCGCGGCGTGCTGTCGGAAGCGGGCGTCGATGCCGCGGACGTGAAGGGCGTCGGCCTGAGCGGCCAGATGCACGGCCTGGTGCTGCTCGACCAAGAAAACCGGGTGATCCGGCCCTCGCTCATCTGGTGCGACCAGCGCAGCCAGCCGCAGGTCGACCGGATCAATCGCAAGGTGGGCGAGAAGCGCATCCTCGAATGGATCGCCAATCCGGTGCTGACCGGCTTCACCCTCCCCAAACTGCTCTGGGTGCGGGAGCATGAGCCCGCCAACTACGAAAGAGCCCGGAAACTGCTTCTGCCCAAGGACTACGTGCGCTTCATGCTCACGGGCGAGTTTGCGATGGACGTCGCGGACGCCTCCGGCACCGCTCTTTTCGACGTGGCGCGCCGCCGCTGGTCGAAGGAGATGTGCGAGAGCCTGGAGATCGACACCGATCTGTTGCCGCCATCCATGGAATGCGTCGATCTGGCCGGGAAGATTTCTCCCGCCGCGGCCGCGCTCACCGGCCTCAAGGAAGGAACGCCCGTGATGGCGGGCGCGGGGGATCAGGCGGCCAGTGCCGTCGGGAGCGGCACGGTCTTCCCCGGCACGGTTTCCTGCACCATTGGCACCTCCGGCGTCGTCTTCGCGCACATGGACAAGCTGGCCTACGACGCGCTCGGGCGCGTCCACACCTTCTGCCACGCCGTGCCCGGAAAGTGGCACGTGATGGGCGTGACGCAAGGCGCGGGGCTCAGCCTGCAATGGTTCCGCAATCAGCTCGCCCCCGGCTCGGATTACGATTCCCTCGCCGCCGAAGCAAGCCTGGCGCAAGCGGGCTCGCAAGGCCTGGTCTGGCTCCCGTACCTGATGGGCGAGCGCACGCCGCACCTCGATGCCGGAGCCAGGGGCGGCTGGATCGGGCTCACCGCGCGGCACACTCGCGCGGATTTGATCCGGTCCGTGCTGGAAGGCGTCACCTTCAGCCTGCAGGATTGCCTGCACCTTGTGGAAGCGCTGGGCGTGGACGTGCATACGGTGACCGCCTCCGGCGGCGGCGCGAAGAGCGCTTTCTGGCGGCAGATGCTGGCCGACGCATTCGAAAAAAAGATCACGGTGCTGGCCACGCAGGAGGGGTCCGCGTACGGCGCGGCGCTGCTGAGCCTGGTGGGAACGGGCGAATTTGAATCCGTCGAGGCCGTCTGCCGCGAAGCGGTCTCCGTTGAGGCCGCCGTGGTGCCGCGCCCGCACGAATCCCACATCTACCGGGGGCTCTTCGAAGTCTACCGGGCGATTTACCCGGCGCTCCGGCCCATCTTCCGGCTGCAGAACAATCTGGCCTAGCGGGAACCGGCGCGAGTGAATTCCCTTGCGCCGGAGCGCGGGCTCCGTTATCGTCAATCCAATGGCCCTCGGGAGGCCGGGCACCGAAGCGCCGGAAGCTCCCGAGACGGAAGGAAGCGGAGTGCCATGAGCCCGCCCAGCAAGACCAACTCGAACATCACCACTGTCGTGGCGTTTTACGTCATCGCCGCCGTTTGGCTCTACGATTTGAAGGCCCGCAGCCTGCCCGCCCTCATCGAGATGTTCGCCGACTATTTCACGCTCCCCCTCCGCTACATGTTCCGCCCGTTCTATCCGCTGATGAAGCCGTTCGGCTGGGTGATCGCCGATGGCGCGGACCTCCCCAACGCATACGGAATCGTCGCGGGCACTGCCGTCTGGGTGCTGATTCTGATCTTCGTCGCGTGGATTTTTTCGGCCAAGCCGGATAAGAAGCGGGACCACGAAGAATACTGGGGCGGCTAGCGCCGTTCCTGCGATCGCGGCCGGGATCCCGTTCAATGCCTTCGCTCGTTTCCCCTGCCCCCTGAAGCTGTGCCCTTCCGCGCGAATTTCGATACGATGTTCCCGGAGGAGGACATATGATGAATCGAAGGCATTTCCTGATGAGCGGGCTCGCCGCGAGTTCGCTGGCGTTGAGCCCCAGGGTGACAGCGCAGTCCCCGAACAGCAGGCTCAACACCGGCTTCATTGGCCTGGGAAATCGCGGCGGGTACGTGATGAAATCCATCAAGGATCTCCCTGGAATTCAGATCACCGCCCTCTGCGACATCAAGCCGGACCGCCTGGACGCCGCCGCCACCGTGGCCGCCGCGTCCAAGCCAAAAACGTATACGGACTGGCGGGAACTGCTGATCCAGCCCGACCTCGACGTGGTCTTCATCGACACCCCTTGCGATCTGCACGTCCCCATGGCGCTTGCCGCCATGGACGCGAACAAGCATATCTATTGCGAGAAGCCCGCCGGCATCAAGGCGGACGAAGTCGGCTGGTTCTACCGCGAGGGAAAAGACTACGGCAAAGTCATTTGCATCGGTCAGCAGATGCGCTCGGAAGCCAAGCTGCGCAAGACCATGGAATGGGTGCATGAAGGCAACCTCGGCAGGATCGTCATGGTGAAGGCGCAGCGGCACGCCTCCGAAGACCTGGACCACAACGGATCCTCCGCGGACTGGTTCTTCTTCAACTGGAGATCGGGTGACGTCCTCGTGGAAATGAGCGTCCACAACCTCGACGTCTGCAACTGGGCGGTGGGCGAATACCCTGCCCGCGCGGCGGGTTTCGGCGGCAATCTCCTCTACATCAACGAGCCGCCGGGACGCAATACGATGGACGGATATTCGCTCACCTACGATTATCCCGGCGGGGTGAAGCTGAGCTACACGCAGGTGTTCTTCCACCCCTCCAAGATGCCGGGAGGCGGGCAGTACATTAACGTCTACGGCGAAAAGGGAGCCGTGGAACTCATGAGCGGCACCTTCTATCCGAATGGCCGGAACGCCCAGCCGGTGAAGCTCGCCGAAGGCATCAAGAACACGGAAACCGCCCACCAGGAGCGCTTCTTTGAGGCGATCCGCACCGGAAGCAAGTCTCCCGCCGATATCGCGGTGGGATGCTCCGGCGCGCTCACCGCAATCATGGGCCGCGAAGCGATCTACCAGAAGCGGGTGACTACCTGGAAAGAGATGGGCGTCGATATCGCCAAAGCCTGAGCCCGCGCACTCACTCGAAATGGAAGAAGGGCCACGCGGCGCAACCGCCCCGCGTGGCCCTTCTTTGCGTTCGTGCCCGAACAACGCTACTTGAGGTGCTTCTTCATTTCGCTCTCCACCTGCTTGTAGCCGGCGGGCACGGTGAAGTGGCTGTCGGCCACCGGCGCGGTGGAAAAGTCGAACTGGCGCATTGCCATCTCCATGAGCGACGCGGACCCGCCACTGTCAGGCTCGCTGGCCGGTTCCTCCTTCTTCTTGCGGCCGAATCCGCCAAACCCGCCCATGCCGCGCAGCACGCCGGCCACGCTGGGCTGATCGCCGGATTCCGCTTCCGGCTTGTCTTCCGGAATCTTGCCGGATTCCGCCATCACCGCGTTGAGGTTGCCCGCCGGGGCCATGCGCATGACGGTGAGAACCGGAATCCCCTGCATCGCTCCCGCATTCTCCCTGAACTCCTTCATGGCCTCTTCAAAGCCCTTCTGCTTCATCATCGCGCCCATGATTCCCATGTTCGGTCCGAAGGCGCCCGCCAGCTTCTCGCCCATGCGCTTGTGGAATGCCGTCACTTCCGCGCTGCCCGCGATGGAGGTGGAAAGCCATATATCGTTCACCATCTCCATGGCGCCGGAGTTGCCTTTCTGGTCGGAGCTTTCGATCATGATGGCCACGGTGGTGAGCTTCGCCGGATAGCCGTACACATCCTGCGACTTCTTGCCGTCGCGAATGTCCACCTTGTAGCGGATCTCGGCCTCGCCCTTTTTGCCGCTCATCTTCTCGCTCATCTTCGCCATCGCCTGCTGCATCTCCGCGAAGGTCATCACGGAATACGTGCGCTTGTTGTTGTCGATCGTCGTGATGGTGTCCGCATCGAGATCGTAGACGATCACCGAATCGCCCGTTTGCGTGGCGGACTTGTTGCCCTTGATGTACGTGGCCCCGATCATCGCCTCTCTGGCGGCTTTCGACATCTTCATCGCCATCTTCATCGCGCCGGCCATGGAGCCGCCCACGATCTTCGATTCGTGCTTGTAGCTGAAATCAGCGAACGCGGACACCGCGGCCAGCACCAAAACCAACGAAATTCGAATCATTCGCATCAGGAATGCTTCTCCTCCTCTTGCTCCTTCAGATCTGTTTCAAGCATACGTCCCCGGAAAACACGAGTAAACTGGTGGACCTACAGACTATTGCGAAACCGGAGGGCGGAAAGTGCAAGGAAGCGAAGATTTTCTGCGAGGCAAGGTGGCTGTGATCACCGGCGCCAGCAAGGGCCTGGGCCGCGCGATGGCGGTTGCTCTCGGCGGCGCGGGCATCCGCGTGGTGCTGGTGGCGCGAAACGAAGAGCAACTTGCCGAGACGCGTTCCCTCGTTGAGGCCGCCGGCGGCCGGGCGGAGGCGTTCCCGGCCGATATCACCGTGGAGGCTTCCGTGCGCGCGCTCGAAGCGCATCTGCGCGAGGCTTACGGGGCCGTACACATTCTGATCAACAACGCCGGCGTGAACCTCCGCAAGCCCGTCACGGATTTCACCCTCGACGAGTGGAACTGGGTGCTCACCACCAATGTCACCAGCGCCTTTCTCATGACGCGCAGTTGCGTGCCGATGATGAAGGGCCACGGCTACGGGCGCATCCTGATGATGACATCGATGATGAGCCACGTCTCTCTGCCGGAGCGCACCGCGTATTCGGCGAGCAAGGCCGCCCTGCTCGGCATGGTGAAGGCGCTCTCGCTGGAACTCGCGCCGGAAGGCATCACGGTGAACGGCATCAGCCCCGGCCCCTTCCTCACCGAAATGAACCTGCCCCTTGTACAGGACGAGGAAAAGAACCGGATGTTCCTCTCCAACATCCCGGTGGGCCGATGGGGAGACCCCAAGGATATCGGCGCTCTCGCGCTCTATCTGTGCCGCCCGGAAGCGTGCTTCGTCACCGGCACCGACATTGTGATCGACGGCGGCTGGACGGCGAAGTAGCCGCGCGTTCCCACCCGCGGCGATTGCAATGCCGCGCGCTTATTCCGGCAGGCGCTGGCGGAACAGCCAATCCACCAGCCCCGGCTCCGCGTAAGCCTTCGCGGCGATGTTGTGCCCCATGCCGGCGTATTCGCTGTATCGCACGCTGGAGCCCGCCGCCTCAATGGCGGATACCATTTCGCGTGCCCGCGATACCGGCACCTGCGAATCCATCTCTCCATGAAAGGCCCAGACCGCGGTGGCATTGGGCGTCACCGCGCCGGGGTCGCCGCCGCCGCAGACCGGTACGATTGCGGCGAAACGCCCAGGGTAACGGGTGTAGGCCAGCCAGGCCCCGAATCCGCCCATGGACGGTCCGGTGAGGTAGAGGCGCCGGCGGTCCACCGGATAGCGGGTTTCGAGGGAAGCGAGCAGTTCCATCACCAGCACCAGCGCCTCCTTCGGCCGGGGATCGTCCGGGGCCGGGGCGCGCCAAGCCCGCACCCAAGTCTCCCCCGCGGCGGGTTCGGCCTGCGGCGCAACGGCGATGCTCGGATTCCTTCGCTGCACATCCTCGCGGACCCAGAGATCCACCGCCGCGCGCTGCCCGCCGTTGAGCGCCGCACCGTTCCCATTGCCGCTGCCGCTGCTTCCGTGGAGCACCGTCACGATGGGCAGCGGACCGTCGCCAACCTGCGCGGGAAGCGCCAGATAGTAGCGCAGGCGCTCGCCGCTGGCGCTTACAAAACGGCAATCAAGCCAGGGCGATCTCGGGCCTGTGGTGCAGCCCGGCGGTGGCGTCAGTGTGGTGGACGGCTCCGTAAGGATACGCTCGTCTTTCGATGGCTCCGGAGCCGGTGAGGGCGCGGGCGTCGCGGGGATACCCACCGGAACGGGCACACGCTGGCGCTTCTTCGCACAGCCGGTGAAACCCAGCAGCGCCACCACCAGCCCCAGCAGGACCAGCCGGCCGTTTGCGTGCCGCAACATCCATCTTCCAGTGTAGGCGCATGGAACAGCGCCCAACCGTGCGGGCGGATATATACTCTTGGTCAGCCGCGCCCCGCTGGCGAGGTACGCCAACCGCGCCTTCGAAAGGAAACCTGCGTATGAACGCCTCAGACAGCCCCACGCCCCGCCGCGAGTTCCTCAAGGCCGCCACCGCCACCGGAATTCTGGTGGCGAAGCCGGAGACCGTGTTTGGCTCCCAGGCCAATTCCACCGTGGAAGTGGGCCTTGTCGGCTGCGGAGGCCGCGGCAACTGGATCGCGCCCTTCTTCCCCGAATTCGCCGGAGCCCGGATTGTCGCCGTGGCCGAAGTGATCAAGGAGCGCCTCGATTCCACGCGGGACAAGTTCAAGGTGGAAACCTCGCGCGCCTACTATGGCCCGGAAGCGTACAAGGAACTCGCGCACTCGAAGCTCGACGCGGTCATTCTGGAGACGCCCCCGATCTTCCGGCCACGGCATGCCGACGAAGCGGTGAAGGCCGGCAAGCATGTCTATCTCGCGAAGCCCGTGGCGGTCGACGTCCCCGGCTGCAAAAGCATTCTCGAAACCGAAAAGGCCGCCCGCGCAAAGAAACTCAGCTATTGGGTGGACTTCCAATCCCGCGCCAGCCAGGTGTTCCAGGACGTGGCGGCGCGCATCCACCGCGGCGATCTCGGCAAGCCCGCCTTCGCGCAGATTTTCTATTATGCCGGGCGGCCCGCGCCGGACAAGGGAACCCCCGGGATGGACCCCGGCCAGCGCCAGATCCTCAACTTTTACATGGACCGCGCCACCGGCGGCGACATCATCGTGGAGCAGAACATCCATGTGATCGATATGGCCAACTGGTATCTCAACGCCCATCCAACGCAGGCAAGCGGTACGGGAGGCCGCACCGATTGGAGCGGGACGAAATACGACGCCCAGGATGCCTACGATCATTTCGCGGTGAACTTCTGGTATCCGAACCAGGTGCATGCTTCCTTCAGTTCGCACCAGTTGGGGCATTTCAGCGATCTCTGCGTGCGCGTCTTCGGCATCAACGGGGCGGCGGACACCCACTACGGCGGATCCGTGCGCATCACGGGGCCGAACGCCTGGATGGGCGCGGAGAAGGACGATACCTTCCGCCAGGGCGCCATCAACAACGTCGTCGCGTTCATCCGCAGCGTCCGCGAGGGCACGCCGATCTACAATGCCGAAGAGTCCGTGAAGAGCAATCTCACAGCCATCCTCGGGCGCATGGCCGCCTACGCCAACGGGCCGATCGTAACCTGGGATGAGATGATGAGATCGACGGAACGCTACGAAGCGAACCTGAAGCTGAGGTGGTAAACGAGATGTCCTGGTCCCGACGCGCATTCCTGGCAGGCGGTGTTGCGGCTGCCGCAATTCCCGCCTTCCCCCGCCCCGCCGGGTTGAAACTGGGCGTAATGGATGGCGTGCTGGGCCTGCCCATGAAGCCGGAAGCCTTCGCCAAGGCGAAAGAATTGGGCTTCGAAGGGGTGCAGGTGACGCTGGGCCGCGCGCGCAAGGGCACGGCCCTCCCACTCGCCGACCGTGCGCTCCAGGATGCGATCCTGGACGCCTCCGCGCAATCCGGCGTCCCGATCGTCTCCACGTATCTCGACCAACTGCACGACGATTGCCTGGGCGCTTCCCCGGACGCCGCCCAGCGGGTGCTGGAGGGCATTAAGATCAGCCGGGCGCTCAAGGCTCCCATTCTGATGACCGTCTTCTTCGGCAAGTGCGAGTTGAAGACCCACGGCGCCACGGAAAAGGTGGTGGATGCCTTCCGCTATCTTTCTCCCGCCGCCGCCGACGAGGGCGTTGTGCTTGGCTTCGAAAGCCTCCTCGCCGCCAAACAAAGCCTCTACGTTCTCGAAAAGGTGAATTCACCCGCGCTCAAGGTCTACTACGACGTGGGGAATGCCGCGAACATGATCGGAACCGATCCAGCCTCTGAGTTGCAAATCTTCGGCGGCGATCAGATCTGCCAATTGCACTTCAAGGACAAGGGCTATCTGGGCGAAGGCAAGGTAGACATGCCCAGCGTTTACCGAGCCCTCGACGCCATCGGCTACGAAGGCTATGGGGTTCTCGAAACCGGGTCTCCGTCAAAGAACGTCGAAGCCGATCTGAAGCGGAATCTTGAGTACCTTTCCGGCCTTTAGTCGCGCGGCTCCATAGCCCGGCCCCGGCGAAAAGTGCGGGACGCTCCCGGTGCGTCGGCGGCGGGCGCGGGACGGGCGTATTCGACCCCTAATGCTATTCTGGAACCACTGGCTTGGAGTTGCCCCGAGAATGTCCACCCGAGCCCCGCGGCTCCCCCGTTGAATTTCATGCAGCGCAGTTACTTCACAACCCCGGGCGGGATCACCGTTACCCGCACCATGACATCGGTTCCCTTTCTGGAGGGAATGGACGATCTGCTCGACCGGCTCGAAACCCGGCGAGGCTTCTATCTCTCGTCGGGTTACGAATATCCGGGGCGGTATTCGCGCTGGGACATTGCCTCCGTCTGCCCTCCGCTTGAGATTATTGGCCGCGGCCGCGAGATGGAGTTCCGCCCGCTCAACCGGCGCGGCGAATTGCTCGCCCAAATGCTGTTTCCGCTTCTTGAAGAGCATCCGCACTGGGAGAGCATCCGCCTCGAAGATGGCATTATCCGTGGAGTCCTGAAGCCGTTGCCCGCCATGTTCCCGGAGGAACAGCGCAGCAAGCAGCCCTCCGCGTTCTCCATCCTGCGCCGGCTGATCGAAGAGTTTCGCGTCTGTGAAGACCCGCACCTGGGCCTGGTTGGCGCGTTCGGCTACGATCTGCTTTTCCAGTTCGACCCCATTGAGCTTCGCCACCCGCGCGGCGTCCACAACGATCTCCATCTCTTCTTCTGCGACGACATTGTCTTTATGGACCGGCGCAAGGAGATGATCGAACGCTGGCAGTACGACTTCGATCTCGGCTCCTCCTCCACTCTGGGCCTCGATCGCGGCGGCGAGGCGCTTGAGAAGACCGCCGGCTTCACGCCGGGGGAGATTGTCTGCGACCATACCGCCGAAGAGTACAAGGCCAACGTGGATATCGTGCGGGAAGGCATGCGCCGCGGCGACTATTACGAAGTGGTGCTGCGCCGCACCTACTCGACGCCCTTCGCGGGCAGCCCGGCCGAGTTGTTTCGGCGGCTGCAGAAGCACAGCCCCAGCCCCTACGAATTCTTCCTCCAGTTCGGCGAGGAGCAGTTGATCGGCGCGTCCCCGGAAATGTTCGTCCGGGCCGAGGGCGCGCGCATCGAAACTTGCCCCATTTCCGGCACCGCCGTCCGCACCGGAGACCCCCTCAAGGACGCCGAGAACATCCGTGAGCTGCTCGTCTCCCGCAAGGAAGAATCGGAACTCACCATGTGCACCGACGTCGACCGCAACGACAAGAGCCGCGTCTGCGTGCCCGGCTCCGTCCGCGTGATCGGCCGCCGCCTCATCGAATCCTACGCCGGGGTCTTCCATACGGTGGATCACGTGGAGGGCACGCTCGACGAGGGCTTCGACGCGCTGGACGCGTTCTGCAGCCACATGTGGAGCGTAACCATGATCGGCGCTCCCAAGCGGTCCGCCGCGATCGCCATCGAGCAACTGGAAAAGAGCCCCCGGCAGTGGTACGGCGGCGCGATCGGCATGATCAGCCTGAACGGCGACCTGAACACCGGCATCACCATTCGCACCGCGCATCTGCGCGGCGGAGAAGCGCGCTACAGCACCGGCGCCACGCTGCTCTACGATTCCGTTCCCGCAATGGAAGAGAAAGAGACGCGCCAGAAAGCGGAAGGCTTTTTCCGGGCCATACAGGGCGCGACGCCGCGGCCCCGGCAGTTGCGGGAAGCCTCCCGCACCGGCGACCGCACGCGGCTCCTGCTGGTGGACAACAACGATTGCTTCATCCACACCCTCTCGAATTACGTCCGCCAGACCGGCGCGGAAGTCGTCACCTACCGGGCCGGTTTCCCGCTGCATTTGCTTGACGAGGTCGCCCCGGACCTGATCCTGATTTCACCCGGCCCCGGCCGCCCGGAGGAGTTTGGCGTGCCCACACTGGTGCGTGAAGCGGCGGCTCGGGGCTTTGCGGTCTTCGGCGTCTGCCTGGGCCTGCAAGGAATGGTGGAGGCCTTTGGCGGCGAGCTCGGCGTGCTGGGCTACCCGATGCACGGGAAGCCCTCAAAAGTGCGGCACCAGAACCGCGGCGTGTTTGAAGGGCTGCCCGCTGAGTTCACCGTGGGCCGCTACCATTCGCTCTACGTGATCCCGGAGCAACTGCCGGAGTGCCTGGAAGTCACGGCATGGTCCGACGACGGCGTCGTGATGGGCGTGCGCCACAAGGAATTGCCGCTCGAAGCCGTGCAATTCCACCCGGAATCCATCCTCTCCTCCGACGCCGATAACGGCATGAAGCTGATGGAGAATGCGATGCGTTCGCTGCCCCGGCGCAATCGGGAGCCGGCGAAAGCCAGATAGCCGTTCCGCCAGCGAGGCACACCACCGTCATGCCGCTCATCCAAAATGACGCCGTTGCGCTCGGTATCCTCTTCGTCATCCTGGGGCTGGTGTTCACCACCAGTTCCTCGCCCCGCCCCTTTTGGAAGCGCTTCTATGGCGTGGTGCCCTCGATTCTGGTCTGCTACTTTCTGCCTGGGCTTCTGGGCAGCGTGGGCATACTCGACGCGAAGGATTCCCAGCTTTACTCCGTAGCCTCCCGCTTCCTGCTGCCCGCGAGCCTGGTGCTCTTCACCCTGGCTATGGACGTCCCGGCGATCCTGCGGCTGGGCCCGAAGATGCTGGTGATGTTCCTTGCCGGAACGCTCGGCGTCATTCTGGGCGGCCCTTTGGCGATCCTGATCGTTTCCATGATCGACCCCGCCATCGTCGGCGGCGCGGGACCCGACGCCGCCTGGCGCGGCCTCGCCACCATCGCCGGAAGCTGGATCGGGGGAAGCGCCAATCAGGCCGCGATGAAGGAAGTCACCGGCGTCTCCGACGCGCTCTTCGCCGCCTGCGTCGCCGTGGACGTGCTGGTGGCAAACCTGTGGATGGCGTGCCTGCTTTTCGGCGCGTCCAGAAGTAAACGAATCGACCGCTTCACTGGCGCGGACGCCTCCGCCGTCGAGCGCCTCCGGGACCGGATGCACGATTTCGAAGAGCAGCACCGCCGCGTCCCTCCCATGAAGGACGTGATGCAAATCCTGGCGATCGGCTTCGGCGCCACCGCCGTCGGCCACCTCTCGGCCGACTTCCTCGCGCCCTGGTTCGCCCAGCACCTTCCCTGGACCGCGCGTTTCAGCCTCACCAGTTCCTTCTTCTGGCTGGTCGTGGTAGTTACGGCCATCGGCATCGCCGCCTCTTTTACCCGGCTTCGGAACCTGGAGGGTGCTGGCGCTTCCCGCATTGCCAGCGTCCTGCTCTACGTCTTGATCGCGGTGATCGGGATGCGCATGGATCTCAGCGCCGTATTTGCGCAATCCGGGCTCTTCCTGGTGGGCCTTATCTGGATTTCGATCCACGCGGCCGTGATGCTGACGGTGGGCTATCTCATCGAGGCACCGTTCTTCTTCGTCGCGGTCGGCAGCCAGGCGAATATCGGCGGCGCGGCCTCCGCCCCGGTCGTGGCGGCGGCGTTTGACCCGGCTCTGGCTCCGGCGGGAGTGCTGATGGCCGTCCTCGGCTACGCGATCGGCACTTACGGCGGAATCCTGAGCGCCCTCCTGATGCAGCAGATCGCCCCATAGCGGCTGGATATTTCTCTCATACCCGCCCGCCGCCTCGCCGATATGACCTGTACACACGGCGATTGCAAGGAGGCGACGATGGAAAAATTGACAGTCGAGGCGATCCACAACCGCGGACCTCGCCCCACGCAGGCTCCGGTGGAGGCGCTTCCGGAGGCCCAGCGCATCCAGAACAGCGAACTCGTGCAGGCGGTTCGAGCGGTGAACGCCAGCGAACTCTTCGGAGACCGCAGCGAGATCACGTTCGTGATCGACCGCCGCACCCAAACCGCGCTCGTCCGAATTGTCGATAAGGAGTCCGGCGAAGTAGTCCGCCAGTTTCCACCTGAGTACGTACTAGCCCTCAGTGAACAGCTAAAGAGCCTCATGGAATCGTCCGATTCCGCCGAACTTCGGTTTGGCAGAAGCTGAGCCGCAACACGGAAGCGACGCGGCAAACCCATGCAGCGCGGGGCCGGG
>JBDIBK010000078.1:0-20219 GCA_039812845.1 Bryobacterales bacterium | reverse complement strand
CTCGAAGTGATCCTCCAGCTCACCAGGGAATTCGGCGTGAACCTGGCGGGGGTGGAGATCATCCTGAACATGCGGCAGAAGATGGAAATGATGCAGCGGCAGATGCAGGAGTTCGTGGAGAGCCTGAACGAAGAGATGGCCATCCGCCTCACCCCTCCGCCCGCTCCCGAAAAGGGAAGCCTCATCCCGGTGATCCGCATGCCGGGCATCGTCCGCCGCCAGGACGCGGACGTGGACGAGAAGAAGCAGAAGTAGCTCCCGGCGGGCGCGCTCGCTCGAACTTGCGGTTTCGGTGGACGCGCCAGGGCAGACCGTAGTATTCTAAAGGTTGCGCCGCTGCGCTCGCGAGGTATTCTATGGCGATTCCCAACGTAAAACGCTACCGTCTCACCAGCCCCGATGGGGATCACGCTACCCTGATGGCGGTGATCCCGAAGGGTGCCGATATCGATGCCTACCTCAAAGACGCTTCCGCCCGCTTCGACTGGAAGGCCTACCGTGACATGAAGGCCTCGATCAATAAGGTCCGTGTCGGTCAGCAGAAGCAGAAGAAGAAGTAGTCTTCTTCCCTTCCATTTTCGGTTTCGCAAAAAGGCGGCCCTCGGGCCGCCTTTTTCGTCTTCCGGGTACCCTCATCAGAAACGGGATCGCTTTGGCACCCAGCCCCGGCAAGGGCAGGCTATTGGCGCGTTTGAGCGCGTTCGTACCGTGCATCCAACGGTACGGAGTCCTTCTCAAAGCACTTCGGGCATGTTTCCGGTGTCACCCCCATGGCTTGATAGAGGCGTGCACGCATCTCCGGCGGTCTCAGTTCCTCATACGCAGACCAGTCGTCGAAGACTTTCGGGTCTGGATCGATCTCCCGAAACAGATCCATTCGCGCTTCGAACGTCCTTACCCAGCTTCCATTGGCGAGCCTCTCCCGAACCATCTGAACCGCTTGGCATTCGTAGTCCGGGAGACGCCATTCCGTGACGCGGTCATCCGTTGCCTGCTGCCGTTCGATACGATAGGCGAGTTTCCCGGAGAGGGACTCTTCCCCCGCCTTGGATTCTCCTGGTGACACACAGTTCGTCGGTGCGGTGAGGAGTCGTGCCTTTCTTCTCGCAACCGAAAGCTGAGGCTGAAACCCGGACATCCGACCGTGGATGAGGTCAACGAGCATCGACGAGCGGCCGTCCGCCCAATCGACACGCCGCACGGTGATCGGTCCGCGACCGGAGAACTGTGTCCCGATCAGGGCTTCGGAGGAATCCTGGCGCCGCAAGAGCATACGGCGTTCCAGAACATCTCCGGAGGGGTTCTTTGCGTAAGTGAGGAGCGTTTGCTCCAGGACAAAGGGCCTGACTGCAATTTCCGTCGCGGCTTTCGCCGCCACCGAATAGTTGTAGGAAAGAAACGCTGTGGCAAGCGCTGTAACGCCCGCCAAAGAACCGAGTGCAATCCACTTCGTCTTTTTCGTCATCGTTAGCACCCCATGCAATTTCCGTCGAAGAAATTAAAGCAGCCCATCCAGATGCATTCCTCGACACGGGTCAAAATTGGGCAACCGTCATGAGCTTCTTGAGCAGACACGGAACACGGCATGTAAATGCACATCCAGTCGCCCCAGCCTGATCCCCCGCACCAGCTCTGGTTGTAGCAATGCGTATTGGCTCCGTATGGGGGCTGTTGTGGGTAAGTACACTGTGAATTGGCTTGGTTCGTTCCAGCCAGCAGGCCGAAGACCAAACCGAGAAGCAGAGAAGCAATTGATCTCCGCATAGCCACAAAATACTCCGATCCAGCTAGTTGTCAATAGGGTTATCGAGTTGTGCGACAAAAGACCGGTCGCGCGAGCGCGCCTTCGGACCGGGGATTTCGTTCGCCCGAGTTCGCGGCAACTGGCGAGTTGCATGTTGCAGGTCATTGGCGTTCAGAGGCTGTCGAACGCGGGTGAAGTCGGCCTGTTCCGTCCGCTCTTCTGCCGGTACCGTTACCCAGGCTGCGATTTGCAGGCGGCAATTGGGGCTGGGCGTGTGCAAGGCCCCGACTTCGCTGTATTCTGGAATTCACTTGCCTACGTCTATCGATAGGGATTTCGCAACCGCGGGCTGAGCGCCGGATACGGAACCGCGTGGCCGCGAGGGGTGCAGGGAGGCTGGTTCGATGTTTGCCTGGATTTGTCCAAAGTGTGGGAAAGAGATTCCACCCCAATATGACGGCTGCCCGGAATGGTGCCCGGAATACAGCAAGCAGAAGGGATACCTCAGGACCACGGAACGGCCGATCGTCGAAGCCACTTCCCCGATTATCAAGAACCTCGCTCAGATGGAAGGCCAGCCCGTAAACATCTACACGCCCGGCCCGCCGCCGCCACCTCCCCTGGTTGAGCCGGAGGAACGGGGAAATGGCCCGCGAATCCGCCCCGCGGCCGTGGCGGTGACCTACGAGGAGGGAGTTCCCGAGTATGTGCCCGGCGGGGGAGACCGGGGCCGCGATGCCTCCCCGGCGGTGGTGGCTTCCCCAACGGGAGACGGCGGCAAGCGTGAACTGAGCCCGCTTCTGGTTACGGTGCTGGCGACCATTGTGTTTCTGGCTCTGGGCTACGCGGGGTTCAAGTATTACGAGCGCTCCAAGGGAACGCCGGGCGCTTCGTCAAGTATGGTCTCGGCCAATGCGGGGCAGAGCGGACACCCGCTGAACCGGGCGCTCAGCGTGACCGCGCTGCGCTTTGTGCCGGGGAAGAACAAGAAGCTGGAAGCCCGGTTCGTGATCGTCAACAACACGGGCGCGCAGACGCCGAAGTTCAGCGGCATGGTTTACGTGCGTCCGAAAGACGCCGCGGCCGATGAAACCCCGCTGCTCACCTTCGAACTGAAAGGCGTGGAACTGGGGCCTTACGAATCCCGCGAAATGCAGGCGCCGCTGCAATCGCCGCTCAAGGCGTACGAACTGCCCGATGGCGGCCTGGTTCGCGCGGATTTGAACATTCTGGAACCCGCGGCGGACTAGGCCCGCGACGCCAGACGAGCAATCCGGTCCGCAACTCGCGTAGAATTTCCATTTATGCGACGTACCACCTTTCTGGCGGGGCTGGCCTCGGCCCTGACGCTTCTCGTTTGCCTGTCCGGCTGCGGCACCGCGAAATCGCTGGCGGCGGTGGCCAGCGGAGAAGCGCAGGCGCAGACGGGGAGCCTGGCGAGGATGGCGGCGGCCACAGTCGACGCGGTCTCCGGAGCGAATTTCGACTATTACGTGCTGGCGCTTTCCTGGTCTCCCCAGCACTGCACCACTCCCGCCGGGCGGCGCGATGCCGTGCAGTGCGGCGGCACGCGGCGGTATTCGTTCATCGTTCACGGACTTTGGCCGCAATTTGAACGCGGCTGGCCGCAGGATTGCGGCGGCGCGGCGCTGCCGGGGAAGCTGATTCAGGAAACGCTCGACATCATGCCGAGCCCGAAGCTGATTCGCCACGAATGGGCCAAGCACGGCACGTGCAGCGGCCTCTCTCCGGCGGCGTACTTCGCGCTTGCCCGCAAAGCCTTCGGCCAGTTCCGCGCCCCGGAGGCTTATGGAAAGCCGGACCGTGAGATCTACGTATCGCCCGCGAAGTACAAGACGGCATGGATGGAAGCGAATCCGGGGCTGGAGAGCCATGAGTTCGCGGTGCTGTGCAGCGGGCGGTTTCTGCAGGAAGTGCGGGTATGTCTTGACCGGAATCTGAATCCGCGGCCTTGCGGGCGGGACGTGAGGGACCGCTGCCGGGTGCCGGAGATGATCGTGCAGCCGTTGCGGTAATGAGGAAGCTTCTCAATGCGAAAGGCCGCCCCGGTGGGGACGGCCTTTCGCGTCTGTGCTTGTGAGCCTGGCGCTGGATTAGTAATCCATGCCGGGGCCGCCGTGGCCGCCACCCGCGGGAGCTGCCGGCTTGTCTTCCGGAATCTCGCAGATCATCGCTTCGGTGGTGAGCATCAGGCCGGCGATCGAAGCCGCGTTCTGCAGAGCGGAACGGGTGACCTTCGTCGGATCGATGACGCCGCTGTCGACGAGATTTTCGTAGGTGTTGGTCTGGGCGTTGAAGCCGAAGTTGTTGCCGCCCTCGGAGCTGCGCACTTTCTCGACAACGATGGAGCCTTCAAAGCCTGCATTGCCGGAGATCTGCCGCAGGGGCTCTTCGCAGGCGCGCTTGATAATATTCAGGCCGATGAGTTCATCGTCTTCGAGCTTCAGGCTTTCGAGAGCCTTGACGGCGCGGATCAGAGCGGTTCCGCCGCCGGGGACGATGCCTTCTTCCACCGCTGCACGGGTGGCGTGCAGAGCATCCTCCACGCGGGCCTTCTTTTCCTTCATTTCAGTTTCGGTGGCCGCGCCGACCTTGATCACCGCAACGCCGCCGGCGAGCTTCGCCAGGCGCTCCTGGAGCTTCTCGCGGTCGTAGTCCGAGGTGGTCTCTTCGATCTGCGCGCGAAGCTGCTTCACGCGGCCGGAGATGGTGGCTTCGTCGCCGGCGCCGTCGATGATGGTGGTGTTGTCCTTATCGATGGTGACGCGCTTGGCGCTGCCGAGGTGGTTCAACTGAACGCCCTCAAGCTTGATGCCGAGGTCTTCCATGATGGCCTGGCCGCCGGTGAGGATGGCGATGTCTTCGAGCATTGCCTTGCGGCGGTCGCCGAAGCCGGGGGCCTTCACGGCGGCGGCGTTCAGGGTGCCGCGGAGCTTGTTGACGACGAGGGTGGCCAGTGCTTCGCCTTCCACTTCCTCGGCGATGATCAGCAGGGGACGGCCCGAACGGGCGATCTGCTCGAGAATCGGGAGCAGGTCCTTCATGTTGCTGATCTTCTTCTCGTGGATGAGGATGTAGGGGTCCTCAAGAACGACTTCCATGCGGTCCGGGTCGGTGATGAAGTAGGGGGAGAGGTAGCCGCGGTCAAACTGCATGCCGTCGACGGTTTGCAGTTCGGTGACCATGGTCTTGCTCTCTTCGACGGTGATGACGCCGTCCTTGCCGACCTTCTCCATGGATTCGGCGATGATGTTGCCGATGGTGCTGTCACCGTTGGCGGAGATGGTGCCCACCTGAGCGATCATGCCGCCGGAGACCGGCTTCGAGAGGCCCTGGAGTTCCTGGACGATGGCTTCGACGCTCTTGTCGATTCCGCGCTTGAGCGCCATTGGGCTGATGCCCGCGGCCACGGCCTTCACGCCTTCGCGGAAGATCGCCTGGGTGAGGATGGTGGCGGTGGTGGTGCCGTCGCCGGCGATGTCGGAGGTCTTCGATGCAACCTCGCGCACCATCTGCGCGCCCATGTTCTCGATCGGATCTTTGAGTTCGATTTCTTTGGCTACGGTGACGCCGTCCTTGGTAATGGTCGGTCCGCCGAATTTCTTCTCAAGCACCACATTGCGGCCCTTGGGGCCGAGGGTCACTTTGACAGCGTCGGAAAGCTGGTTGACGCCGCGGAGAATCGCCTGACGCGCATTCTCGCTGTAAACAATCTGTTTTGCAGGCATTGTTTCGGTTGTCTCCTTAATCTCAAGTTGGCCGGATGGGGCGTTGTCTAAGCAGTCAACACGGCGAGGACTTCGTCTTCGCGCATGATCAGATACTCTTCAGTACCGATCTTGATGTCGCTGCCACTGTACTTGCCGAAAAGGATCTTGTCGCCGACTTTGACATCGAGCGGGATCACCTTGCCATCTTCGGTTTTCTTGCCGTTACCCACGGCAACCACTTTCCCCTCTTGGGGCTTTTCCTTCGCGGAATCCGGGATGATCAAGCCACCGGCGGATTTTGATTCGGTTTCTTCAACTCGCTTGACCACGATGCGGTCGTAGAGTGGGCGAATGTCCATAACCCATTCCTCCAAAAGATTTGCTTTGAATCGGTTAGAAGCGCTGACGTTCAACCGTTGTGTGTGGATCACCGCATATCGCTGCGGTCACCCTTTCAGTTTTAGCATACTCCGGGGAGGAGTGACAACAATAATTAATAAATGCTTTAATATCAACCAGATGCAAAAGCGAACAATCTCCGACTCTGCGAGAAACGCGCTCCGGAGGAGGTTGTTTCTACTCGTGACATGCGCACGATTGTTGAGTGATATAGGCTTATATTCTGATCGTACCGGCGGTGCTCTCTGTATGGCGGCACCAATGCTCCATGTGCTCCGCACGCGGATAGCGTGGGTCCCGGCGGTTTCGTCGTTGTTCCCGCGCCCGCGTGCTGCCAGAATGAGAACAGCGGCTTTGAAAATGGTTTACTCATGGTGAAGGACGGCATCATTCTCGCACTTGCATTTGCGGCGGCAGGTGTTGCCGTGGGTGAGTTTCTGGATCCCCGCCTGGGGCTGCCGCTGTTCGTGGCCGCCGCCTTTTTTCTGTTCTTCTTTCGGGATCCGGAGCGCAAAGTGCCCGAAGGCGATGTCGTGGTGTCTCCCGCGGATGGCAGCGTGGCGATGATCCAGCCGTTCGGCGACAATCAGCGGCGCATCTCGATCTTTCTGAGCGTCTTCGACGTCCATGTCAATCGCAGCCCGGTTGGCGGGCGGATCACGGCTGTGGATTACCGCAAGGGCAAGTTCGTCAACGCAATGCGGGCCGACGCTTCGGACGAAAACGAACGCAACGTGGTGGAGGTGAGAGCCGATGACGGATCCACCGTTGCCTTTAGCCAGATTGCAGGCCTGCTCGCGCGGCGCATTGTGTTTCACCCCAAGGTGGGGGACCGGGTGGAAACAGGCCAGCGTGTCGGTATGATTAAGTTCGGCTCCCGCGTGGATGTGTTCCTGGGGCCGGAGTGGGAGATTGTGGTGCAGCCGAACGACGTGGTGGCGGGCGGGAGCAGCATCCTGGCTCGCAGGTCGGCGGCGGCCCTGGTTCGCGGTGGGCGTGAGCGCTTGAACGCCGCGGGGGCGGAGGCGGAATTGTGAGTTCAGCGACGAACAACCTGGCCGGGACTCCCGTCCCGATGACGCGCTCGCGCAAGGCGGCTTACGCGATGCCGACGCTGTTCACGGCGGGCAATATCTTCCTGGGATTTCTGGCCGTGGTGAAGACCATCCAGGGCGCACTTTACGCAGCCGGAGGAGACCTCGGGTTCAACCAGCATTTCGAGATTGCCGCGAAGTGCATCGGGATTGCGGTGGTGCTCGACGGCTTGGACGGCCGCATTGCGCGCATGACGAATACGGTGAGCGATTTCGGGCGCGAACTCGATTCCCTCGCGGACGTGATCACCTTCGGCATCGCTCCATCGATTCTGGCGTTTTTTTGGGGAGTGCAATTCGTCGCGTTTAGCGGAGACCCGGAAGTGGTGCAGCATTTCCGGCAGGCGGGTTACTTCGTGGCCTTCCTTTATCTGATGTGCGGCGCCGCGCGTCTGGCGCGCTTCAACGTGCAGACCGCTCCGCCTCCGGGCAAGAAGAAGCCGGACCACCGGTATTTCGTGGGCCTGCCGATCCCCGCGGCCGCGGGCGTGGTGGCGGCGCTGGTCTACGCCGGCAACTCCCAGCCCCTTACCGATCCATATCTTTCCTTCCTCTGGCTGCTGCTGGTGGGGATGGTGGCGCTGCTGATGGTGAGCACGTGGCGCTACATCAGCTTCAAGGATCTGGCGATGCTGCAGCCGCGCAAGCCGCTCTCGCTGATCCGGTTCGGCGTTCTGATCTGGGCCATCTGGAACTATTCCCATGTGGTGCTGCTGGCGATCGCCTCGGTGTATCTGTTGAGCGGCTTCGTTCTGAAAGCGTCTTCGCTCTGGAGACGATTCCGCAAACGGGAAGATGCGCCGGAAGGCGATTCTCACGAAGCGGTTTCCGTTTGATGGCCGGCCGCGCTTCCGCTTCTCCAGCTTTGACCTATAAAGGCGATTCATGAGCAGGAATTCGTTCGCGATTGTCGGCGGCAACACGCTGCTCGGCAGGGAATTGCGGGAGGTTTTTGAGGCCATCCCAGGAGAGACCGATCTCCGGCTGATCGACGCCGAAGAAGGGGAGGCGGTGGGCCTGGTGGAGGACGCCGGAGAAGCGGTTGTGGTGAGCCCGCTCGATGCGGAGAGCCTGACGGCCGCCGCGGTGGTGCTCTGCGCCGGGGGAGCGGCGAGCGCACGACGTGCCTGGGAACTGCTTGCAGCGCGAAAAGAGCGCCCGTTCATGGTGGACCTCAGCGGGAGCCTGGCCGCGACGCCGGGTATGCAATTGCGCGCGCCGAGTGTGGAGCCGCCGGGGTTTCCGGTGCGGAAAGATGCCGTGCAGGTGATTGCGCATCCCGCCACGGTGGCCCTCGCCATTCTGCTTCGCCGCGTGCTGGCCGTGGGCGCGGTGGATTCCATGATCGTGAATGCGTTTCTTCCGGCGAGCGAGCAGGGCAACGCGGGCCTGGACGAACTGCACCAGCAAACGGTGAGCCTCTTCGCCTTTCAGGACATGCCGAAGGCGGTTTTCGATGAGCAACTGAGCTTCAATCTGCTGCCTGTGTGGGGAGAGGAAGCGAGCGCGGGCAAACTCGCCGATGTGGAGCGAACGGTGCGCGAGGAACTGCCCCGCATCCTGCCCGGCGCATCCGGCATCGCCCTCTCTCTCCGCGTGGTGCAAGCGCCGGTCTTCCACAGCCTCAGTTTCTCGGTATGGCTCTCTGGGAACGCCGCATCGGACGCTGCCGTTCTCGCGCAAGGGCTTCGCGGGGAACTGGTGGACGTTTGGGAAGCGGCGAACGGCGCGCCCAACAACGTGAGCACGGTTGGCGATGCGGGCATCAGCGTGGGGGACATCCGCCAGGACGCGGGGAACCCCAATGCGTGCTGGCTGTGGATGACGGCGGACAATTTGCGGCTGCGCGCCACGAATGCGATCGGGGCGGCGCGGATCTGGCTGGTGTAGAACATCATGACCCAATGCGAAACCTTCCTGCTTGCGCTTGCGCTGGTGATCCTTGCGGACGTGGCGATGTTCTTCAACGTGCACCGGCTGGTGAGGACGCCCGAGGAGATGGCGCCCGCGGTTCCTGGCGAGATGTCGCCCAGGGAGAGGCAGATCGCCATGTTGCGGCGGGCGGTTGGCATGTCCATCGCCGCCGTGCTTTTGGTGTTCGGGTATCTGCTCGCTTCGCTCGGCTGCTTCGTGTAGGTCTTTCGGCTGGCTCCGGGGCTGCGGCGGGGCGGCGCGTTCGAGAGCGCGGAATCGTGATACCGGCGCTTAGGGCGCGCAGAATTCCGCTGGCGGATCGGCGATGGGGTCCGCCTTCTTGGTCGCCGTGTCCGCGCGATAGACGGCGCAGGAACGGGCGCCGCCGCAGAAGCTGACGAAGCGGATCAAATCTTCGGCGACGCCGGGGACGGGTTCGACATTGGATTCCGCATTCGTGGGCGCGCGGTTCAGGCTCACAGGAGCACAGGGCGGAATCGCAATGTGGCCGTAGGAGGCGAGCGCGCCCTTCTCCAGCCGCATCCAGCGCCACCCAGCGACCGGTGGGGTTTCCGGGGTGCGGCCTGTCATCGCGGGTGCCGCCTTCAGCGCCGGTCCCCTCCATGCAAGATCGCTAGTGCGGCTGAGAATGTGCATCGTCCCGGCCCCGGTGAGGACGACGGTGAAGCACTTGCTGAACTCCTCCGCCCGCTCATAGCGGCAATAGAACCTCCCGGCGAGGCGGAATTTCTCGTCGCCCAGGTACTCAAGCACGGCACCCAGGGCCGTTGTCTTCGAAAGCCGAACCAGAAGAGCGAGGTCGAGATCGCGGTCGCCATCGAGATCCACGTCGGAGCGAAAGAGATTGCGCGGGGTGAGCGAGGGGTCCGCGAAGACCTCCGGCAGATCCTTGGCGAGCGCGGCGCGGTCCACTTTGGGCATCGGAAGGTATTCCACCATCTCGGCGTCGAAGACGGGCTCGGCGGACGGGGCGTCTTCGCTGAGTTCGCGAGGATCCCGATCGTCGAAGAACTTCACCACGGCGCTCGCGAACGGGTTCGCCAGGCCGCCCGTGGAGCGGCTGCCCGTGAAGTTCCCGCTGTTCGACGGGCGATGGCCGGCGGGGGCGTGCTGCATGGTCCACAGGAACGCGAACCAAAGGCAGCAGGTTGCCGCAAACGCCAACGGGAGCGAGATGGACCGGTTGGAGCGCATCCTTCCTTCCACGCCAAGAGTTGCGCGTGCCGGGCGTGCCGGGGCGAACCCGGATTAGCCCGGCAGAATGCGGCGCTGCGCGGCGTCGTAGGTCATGCGCCTGCCCTTGGTGAGAGCCGCATCCGCCATCAAGACAGCCACCGAATGGGAGAAACCGGCCTCAATGGGGGCGATCGGCTGCTTGCGGCTGCGCACGCAATCGAGAAAGTTCTGCATGTGGCTCACCACTTCCCGAGGTTCGAAGAGGATGGGCTGGGAGATGCGGTCCGCTTCTCCGGAGCCGTCGCCGGTCATCTCCCACGAGGCGCGGGGCGATAGGCTCTTCGCATCGAGCGTGCCGCGCGTGCCGAACCACTTCGCGAAGTTCCCGGCGCTATTGCCAAAAGTGGTGGTGTAGCGCACCAGGAAGCCTTCGGGATATTCGTAGGCGACCTCAATGGAATCGGGCACATCGTAGCCATCCTGCTTCCAGTGGAAGGTGCCGCCCAGGGAGACCGCATAGCGGGGGAACTCGACGCTGGTGACGTAGTGAACCAGATCGATAAAGTGCACCATCAGGTTGGTCTGCGGGCCCAGGGAGAACTCGCGGAAGCCATACCAATCCCGGTAATGAATGGCGCTGAAGGGGCGCCGCTTGTCTTCGAGCAGAAAGGCGCTCCAATCGACATCGGCCGCCGTGGGGGGCGCGTCGCGGTAGCTGTCTCCGCCGTAGCCGATCCAGTACGGCTTGTAGCCATTGCGCGCCTGCTCCACCTTCAGCACGGAGCCCAGCGCTTTTCCGGCCAGGGCTTCTTTCGCGGGCGTCGATTGCGGATAGCTGCGCATCTGCGTGCCCACCTGCACCACGCGGCCGGAACGCTTCACGGCATCGAAGGCGCGGATCAGCTCCTCCATATTCATCGCGAGCGGCTTTTCGACATACACGTCCTTGCCCGCGTTCACGGCTTCAATCAACTGGGTGCAATGCAGGTGGTCTGGCGTGCCGATCACCACCGCGTCCACATCCTTGCGGGCCAGCACATCGGCGAATCGGGCAGTGGAGAAGGGCGTGGTCGCGGTGGCTTCCTTGACCGCATCCACTGCCGCCTCCCGCTTCTGCCGCCAGGTGTCGCAGACCGCCACGACGTCGGCGCGCGCATTCTCTTTCTCCGCGAGGATCTCTTTCAGCAGGCCGCGGCGTCCGCAGCCCACGTTAGCAACGCCGATGCGGCCGTTCGCGCCCAGCACCCGCGAATAGCTCCCGGCGGCCATTGCCATGGCGGCGCTAGTGAGGAAATGGCGGCGGTTGGGCTGGCGGTCCATGGTCGGTCAAATCTCCTTCGCTAAGCATGCGATGCTAAATCCGCGGATGCGCTCGTGGCGGAAGCGGGCCGGCGGAGCCGGTTTCGAAGAAAAATCCGCTATCTCAGCAGCGATCGCTTTGCCTTAGCATATCGCTATGCCCCCACCGAGCGGGGGAATTACAAACCCGGAAGGAACCAGTTCCCGCATGAAACGCATTCTCTTTTTTCTCTGCGCAATGGCGATCTCGAGCTCGCTCTTCGCGGAGAATGTCAGTTACGAATACCGCCTGCTTGCCACCAACAAGACCTCCACGATGGAGAGGGAGCTGAATGAAGCGGCCGAGGCCGGTTTCGTTTTCGCCGCCACCATGGGGGGCGAGACGGCTTTCGGTGGAAACGAAACGGTGGTGATCATGATGAAAGCGCCCACGCCGGGACGCCGCCGCTACAAACTCCTCGCCACCAACAAGACCTCCACGATGCAGAAGGAGATGACCGCCGCCGGCAACGAAGGATTCGCCTATTGCGGCCAAACGGTTTTCACTTCCACCTTTGGCGGGCGCGAAGTGGCGGTGATCATGGAACTCGATAAGGACCAGACCGCGAAGCGCTACCAGTACAAACTGCTGGCGACCTCCAAGACGTCCACCATGCAGAAGGAACTGGCCCCCGCCGGGAGCGAAGGCTTCGCGCTGAAAGGGCTCACCGTCGCCAAGACCGCGTTCGGCGGCAACGAGTTGGTGGGCATCCTGGAGCGGCTGGCGGAATAGATTTGAAGCCGGAGTTTCCAGAGCCCGCGGCTTCGCGCTTGAGCACTCCCGCGCAGCAGCGCACAGTCCGCACTCGCCGGATTTCAGGACTCGCTACATTGAATGCATGGATGCTTCGAGCAAAGTGCCGTTCGAGCCGCCGAGCGTGGGAGTTCCCGCTGCACTCGCGCCGCCCATGCGGGAATTCCTTTGGCTCAACGCCAAAGTGGTGAATGGGACGTTTGGCGGGGGAAGCACGATCCTTGGTGTGTTCCAGCGGGAACTGGTGGAGCGGCGAGGCTGGCTGACGGCGGAGCAGTATGGGCTGTGCTTCGCGGTGTCGCGGATCACCCCAGGCACAAGCATCCTGGCCTTCTGCGCCGCGGTGGGCTGGCGCTTTGACGGCTGGCGCGGCGCGGTGCTGGCGATGGCGGCGGCCGCCATTCCCTGCGCCGGGATCGCCGTGGGGATGCTGCTTGCTTATGAAGAGCTGAAGGGCCTCGCCTGGTTCGCAATCGCGCTGCGAGGTGCGATGGCGGCGGCGATCGGCGTGATGCTGGCGGCGGGCTGGTCCATCATGCAGCCGTATTGGAAGGGCGGAGACGGGCCCCGGCACGCCATCATCCTGCTAGCGAGCATCGTGCTGATGATGGGCGTGCGGCTTTCCCCGCTCCCGATTCTGGGGTTGGCGGCGCTGGCGGGCTTTCTGCTGCCGGAGCGGGCGGGGCGAGGGGCCGGGGAATGAACGTCTTTCTCCTCTATCTGCTGCTGCTGAAGGCCACCATCAGCGCGTTCAGCGGAATGACCGTGATCCCGGTGATGCGGGATGAACTGGTCGTGAAGCATCATGCCATCACGGACGAGCAATTGAATACCGCCATTGTGATCGGGCGCTCCACGCCGGGGCCGAACGGGCTGCACGTGGTCTGCGTGGGCTTCTTCGCGGCGGGGTATCCGGGCGCGCTCGCGGGGCTGCTGGCACTGCTGACTCCGGCCGCGCTGGCCGTTCCCATCCTCCGCCTTCTCCATGCGCACCGGGAGGGCCGGCGTATGCGCTCCGCGATCCACGCCGTGGTGGTCGCGAGCGTGGGGCTGATGGTGGCGACGGCCTACGGCCTCTCCGCCAGCGCGCTGACCACGCCCGCGGCCTGGGGCGTTGCCGCGGTTGCCTTGGCAGTGCTCGTGACGAGCCGCATCGATACCGTCTGGGTGATTGCCGCCGCGGCGCTTGCCATGCTGGCGCTGTCCTGGGTCCTACCCGGATTGCCCGTCTAAAGCGGTGCTTCGTGGGGGAGCCGGGGTCGGGAACCGACGCTTCGTGTATGCTGAACGAGGGCTCCCTGAGGATGCCCGTGCTTTCGGTAGGGAACGGCAAGCGACAGGAAATTTATGGGTTCTCCTTATCCTCCACAGCAGCCCTATTACATGCCGCCCATGCCTCCCTATGAGAGGCCGCCGTCCTGGCTCCAGCGCAATAAGAAGAAGGCGATTGCGGCCGGATGCGCGCTGGTGGCTTTTGTCCTCCTGCTGGTGGTTGGCATCGTCGCCGCTCTTGCGCTGGGCGTGATGAGCCTCGTGAAGTCGTCGGGTGCATACGCCGAGGCGGTCAGCCTCGCCCGAAAAAGCGATGAAGTGCGAGCCGCGCTGGGAGAGCCGATTGAAGAGGGCTGGTTTGTGACCGGCTCCGTGAACAGCTCGGGAGCCTCGGCGGATGCCAGCCTCGCGATTCCGCTGAGCGGCCCGAAAGACGCGGGAACCCTCTATGTGGAAGGCCGCAAGAGCGCCGGCGTTTGGCGATATTCCGTGCTGGAGCTGGAGGTAAAGAGCACCGGGCGGCGCATCCCGCTATCGAGCGGAATTCCCCGCGGAGAGGGGACAGCGCCCCAGATCGAGATGCCTTCCGCGGAGCCGTCGCTGCGCGAACCGCGTTCGGAACCAACCCAGTAGTCCGCAACGGCATGCTAGCTTGGGACTATGCATCGAAGCACTTTTCCCGCGGCCGCGCGCCTCTTCACGCCGCTCGTTCTCGCCCTGATGATCGCAATGCCGGCAATCCCGGTGGCGAGCGCGCAGGACCTGAACAGCGACCAAGTGAAAGAGCGCCGAAAGGCCGTCAACGAGCTCGCCAAGCAGGGCGCATCGGCGCTGCCTCAACTGGCGCCGGTGCTCCAGGATGTGGATCGCGCGGTGCGGCAGGAGGCCGTGAAGGCCATCGCCGAAATCGGCACCCAGGGCTCCATTCCGCTGCTCATTCAAGCCACCCAGGATAACGATGCCGAAGTGCAGATTCTGGCGGTGGATGGGCTGGTGAATATCTATCTTCCGGGGTATTTCCAGACCGGCGTTTCCGCCGTCTGGAACAATTTCACGCGCTCGATCAAGTCCCGCTTCACCGAGGTGAGCGACCGCGTCGTCGATCCCTACGTCCACGCGCGGCCGGAAGTGATTGAAGCGATCGCGAAGCTGATCAAAAGCGGCATGAGCATGGAATCGCGGGCCAACGCGGCGCGCGCCGTGGGCATTCTGAGAGGCAAACTGGCCGTCCCGGAACTGCTTGCGGGCCTGAAGACGCGCGACGACAAAGTGATTTACGAATCGCTCAACGCACTGCAGAAAATCGGAGACCCGGAGGTGGCTTCGCAGATCGCCTATCTCCTGAGCGACCCCGACAAGAAGATTCAGCTTGCGGCGATCGAGACCACCGGGATGCTGCGGAATGAGAACGCGCTCCCCAGTCTCGAAAACCTGCTGGCCCGCTCGCGCGACAAGGACGTGCGCCGCGCGGCGCTCGAGGCCGTTGCGATGCTTGCGCGCCCGCGCAGCCGGGAAACCTTCCTGACCTATCTCGACGACAAGGATGAGAACATGCGGGCGGGCGCGGCGGAGGGGCTCGGGCGCTTGGGCAGCCGCGACGACGTGACCCTGCTGCGGGAAAAGTTTAACGCGGAGACCAAGCGTTCCCCGCGTCTCTCGCTCGCCTTTGCGCTGGTCGCCACCGGAGACAACAGCACGGAGACGTTCAGCCCGCTGACCTACCTGGTGAACGAGACCAACAAGAGCGCCTACCGCTCCGTGGCGCAGGCGTTTCTCACGGAACTGGCGCGGGACCAGGATGTGCGGGGCGCGCTCTACCGCTTCCTCGAAGGGGGCACGCGGGACGAACGCATCGCGCTCTGCCAGGTGATGGCGCGGAGCGGCGGGGCGGACTCCGTGCCGTATCTCGAACGGCTGAGCCAGGATCGCGACGTCGAAGTGGGCAAGGAGGCGCTGCGCGCGCTTCAGGTGCTGCGCAGCCGTCTCGCGGGATAGCTTCCCAGAAGAATCCGGCGCGCATCGAGCGGTTCTCGACGGCGCGCCGGGGATTTTCCGATTACGCGACGGCTTGCTGGCGCGCCGCCTTGGCAGTCGCGTAGGCCCAATCGAGCCACGGGAGCAGCGCCGCGACATCGGCCGTCTCCACGGTGGCGCCGCACCAGATCCGGATGCCCGCCGGGGCGGTCCGGTAGCTGGCCAGATCGTATCCCGCTTTCTCTTTGTCGAGCGGCTTGAGCATCTCCTTCACGAAGGCGAGGCGGGCGTCATCCGGCTGGCCGAGGAGCCACGGATCCGTGATCTTGAGGCAAACGGACGTGGCCGAACGCGTCTCCTGCGCACTGGCGAGGAAACCGATCCAATCGCTGGCCTTCACCCAATCGGCGATGGTCCGCAGGCTCTCCTGGGAGCGCGCGATGGTGGTCTGAAGTCCGCCGATTCGTTCCACCCATTGGAGCGCGTCCAGGCAATCCGCGGCGGCGAGCATGGAAGGCGTGTTGATGGTTTCCGCGTGGAAAATCCCGGCGCTGAATTTGCCCTTGTTCGCCATGCGAAAAATCTTCGGCAGCGGCCGGTCGGGCTGGTAGCTTTCAAGCCGCGCCACGGCCCGGGGGCTGAGCACCAGCATGCCGTGCGCCGCCTCGGACCCCAGCACCTTCTGCCAGCTCCAGGTGACGACGTCGAGCTTCTCCCACGGCAGATCGTAGGCGAACACGGCCGAGGTCGCATCGCAAATCGTAAGCCCTTCGCGGTCCGCGGGAATCCAGTCGCCATTGGGCACGCAAACGCCCGACGTGGTGCCGTTCCAGACGAAGACGGCGTCCCGCGTTCCGTCGTACTGCGTGAGATCGGGCAACTCGCCGTAGGGTGCCTCGAAGGTGCGGACGTCCGGCAGCTTCAGTTGGCCCGTGGCGTCCTTGAGCCAGTCGCTGCTGAACGCCTCCCACGCGAACACATCCACGCCGCGCGGGCCGAGCAAAGACCACATGGCCATCTCGACCGCGCCGGTATCGCTGGCCGGCACGATGCCCACGTGGTAATCGGCCGGAATGCCCAGGAGGGACTTGTGCAGGTCAATGATCTGCTGCAGCTTTGCTTTCGCGGGCGCGGCACGGTGCGAGCGGCCGGTGAGAGAGGCGTCGAGCGCGCTCAGGCTCCAGCCCGGCCGCTTGGCGCAGGGGCCGGAAGAAAAACAGGGATTTCCAGGTTTAACGGTGGGTTTGGGAATTTGTACACTCATGAGACTGATTGGGGGGTAAAGGCCAATTATCGCAGTTCTCCAAGGGGGGCGTCACTTTGGGCGGGGGAGCGGGCGCGGGCGGCACCGGGCTTGTGCGCGATTGCGCCGTCCGCGCGATCGCCGGCTCTGGGCGGGCTGAGCATCCAGTGAATTAGCGGTTACAATAAAAACGAAGCTGTTTCCGAAGGGCGCGGTGAAGTCCGGGGCCTTCGGTCTTGTTCCCCTGCATGTCTTTGATATCCTCGCAAACTGCCTCGACCGAGGATCCCGGCGATCCGCTTCCGGAAACGTTCCCGCCGACGGGCACCGATTCCGCGGATCGAAACTGTGCGCGATGGGTCCGGTTTGAGGACCCCCGCGCGATGAGGAGCGCCCGTTGATTTCCAAGCTGGTGATTGCCAATCTGATGCACCGGCCCATCCGCAGCCTGCTGGGCGTGGTGGCCATCGGTGTCGTTGTGACGATGATGCTGACCCTGGTGGGGTTGAGCAGAGGAATGCTGGAAGCCGCGGCGGAACGCCAAAGCAGCATTGGCGCGGACGTCGTCGTTCGGCCGCCGGGCACTTCCATGCTGGGCCTGAGCTCCGCCCCGCTCAATGAGAAGCTGGTGGGCGTGCTCGGAGAGCAGCCGCACGTCACGCTCGCCGTGGGCCAGATCGTCTTCCCCATCGGCGGCATCGACACCATCACTGGCATCAATCTCGACGAGTTCGAGAAGCTGAACGGCGGATTCACCTACCGCTCCGGCGGGCCGCTTAAGGGGCCGGACGACATTCTGGTGGACGAATACTACGCCCGCCAGAATAAGCTGTCCGTGGGGATGCCGCTGAAAGTGGCCAACCACGAATGGAAAATTGCCGGCATCATCGCCTCCGGCAAACTCGCGCGGCTGGTGGTGGATTCGAAGCGCCTGCAGGAACTCACGGGGAACGAGGGCAAGATCAGCCAGGTGTTCCTGAAGGTGGATGCCAAAGAGGACATTCCGAAGGTGATCGAAGCGCTCAAGGCGAAACTGCCCGGCTACCCGATCTACGCCATGGAGGAAGTGATCTCTTTCTTTGCCGTGGAAAACATTCCCGGGTTGCAGGCGTTCATCAACGTAGTGATCGGCATTTCCGTGCTGGTTGGCTTTCTGGTGGTGTTTCTTTCCATGTACACAGCGGTGCTGGAGCGCACGCGGGAGATCGGGATTCTGAAGGCGCTCGGCGCATCGCCTTGGCTGATTCTGCGGATTATCCTTCGCGAGGCGGTCTTCCTGTCGCTTTGCGGTGCCGTGGCGGGCATTATCCTGAGTTTTGTTAGCCGCTGGGCGATTGACCGCTTCGTGCCGGCTTCGCTTGCGCAGGTGCTGGTGCCGGAATGGTGGCCCATTGCCACGGCGGTGGCGCTGATCGGCGCGCTGCTGGGAACGGTTTATCCGGCCTGGCGCGCGGCCAGCCAGGATCCGATCGAGGCCTTGTCGTATGAATAACTCGCGAACTGGAAACGATGCGCCGATGATTGAGGTCCGGGACCTGCGCAAGATCTATCACGCCGGGGAAGTGGACGTGTACGCGCTTCGCGGCGTGGACCTGACCGTGGAGCGGGGAGAATTTCTCTCCGTGGTGGGGCCGTCGGGGTCTGGCAAATCGACGCTGTTTCACATTCTGGGCGGCCTGATGACGCCCACGTCCGGCACGGTCAAGATCGAAGGGCGAGACCTGATGGCGATGTCGGACCGGGACCGGACCGATTTGCGGAAGAAGACCGTCGGGTTCGTGTTTCAGAAATACAACCTGCTTCCAATCCTTTCGGCGAAGGAGAACATCAGCATCGCGCGCACCATCGCGGGGATGCCGATGGAGTTCCCGAAAAGCTTTGGCCGGGTGCTGGAAGTGCTGGGGATCGGCCACCGGCTGAACCACAAGCCGCGCGCGCTATCGGGCGGAGAGCAGCAGCGGGTAGCGATTGCGCGCGCCCTGGTGAACGAACCGGCCCTTCTGCTGGCCGATGAACCGACGGGCAACCTGGACACCGAGAACTCGCTGACCGTGTTGCAGCTATTGAAGCAGCTCAACGAGGAATTCGGCCAGACCGTGCTGATGATCACGCATAATCCAGAGGCAGCAGCCTATGGGCATCGCACCGTGACGATGCGGGACGGGAGAATTTACAACGGCTACCACAGCGGCCAGAGTTCCGGGGAACTGCCCGTGCTGCACGTCCCAGCGCGTCCGTAGAACTGCCTATAGAATGGCTGTTAATGAAACATTCGCAATAAGAATTGTTCTCCTCCGGAAATCTACGCGCTTTTCGCCGGTTTGTTTATGCGACGAATAAATGGAGAAACGAACCGGAACTACTTGGATTTCCAGTGGAAAGCGACTATAGTACGGGGAGGATCAGACCGCAGGAACGGTCTCAAAATTATCCCCGAGTTGTGGAATGAGCCACCACAAAGACGTACTACAACTTGCAGACCTCCGCAGCAGCCGGGGCGTCACTCTGGAAGAAATCCGGGATAGCACCAAGATTGGGATGAACTTTCTCCGCGCGATCGAGGAGGGAGCCTACCACAAGCTTCCCGGTGGGATTTATGACACCAGCTACATCCGGCAATACGCGCAAGCGGCGGGTGTGGACGAATCCGCTCTGCTTCAGAACTACCGGCGGTATACGCAGGCCGAAGCCTGATTGCCATTCCGGCGGTGAATGCCCCCCACGCGCCGCTCGCCCGGTTGGGTGCCCGCCCTCTCTGTGTGATGTCCGCGGCGTGTATCTCCTCGGCTAATCTCCGTTGTCCGTAAAGTTCTTTTCGCAACCTGCCGATGGCCTAGTGTCTAGTGCCAGCGGCGATGCCGCGGCGCGCCCGGAAGGCGTATGCAGATTCAGGATTGGCTGATTCGGCCCGGCTCGGTCCCCTTGGAGGGGACGCAATCCCCGTTGCGCGTGCAGGAACTCCTGCCGGCGGAAGGGATTTCCATCGGCCCTCCCGGCGCGGAGGACCGGGTGGAGATCTCCGCGATGGCCCACCTGCTGCTGCAGGCGAGCGACCAACTGGCGAGGGCCGAGGATGCCCGGGTTGAGCGTTTGCACGCCGAGTACCTGCGCGGACGGCAGGAGCCGGACCCGGAGCGGCTGGCGGCGAGACTGGTGGAATCGATGACGACGCCCAGCGTCGGGAAAGCGGAACGCGCGCATTCAAGGATTGGCCAGGCCGGTCGATAAGCATGCAAGCGGGGAAGCGCAAACGGGCAGTGACGCACAAGAAAACATCGGAATCGAGGTGCAGTGGCCTGGACACGCCGGAGCGGGTGTGGGCTTGTGGCGCGGAGGCGCGCGCAAACGGGATCGCGGGGCAGACCACGCGCCTGGAAGAGGCGCGCGCGGGGCTCTGGGAAGCGCTGAAGGTCTCGGGTGTCGAGGGCCAGGCTGGAATCTTTGCGCGGCTCGAAGACCTGCAGGAGGCGCTCGAAGCGCTGCGGCGGGAACTCCGCTCTCCATCTGACGCCCTGGGGAAAGCGGGAGAACAGGGCCGGGACGCGGAGGGAATCCGGGA
>JBDIBK010000077.1:0-20542 GCA_039812845.1 Bryobacterales bacterium | reverse complement strand
GGTGCTGCTGGTGCGGCGGGGCCACGATCCGCTGCGAGGATACTGGTCAATCCCCGGCGGCGCGGTGAATGCTGGAGAGAAGCTCGAAGAAGCGGCTTGCCGGGAGTTGCTGGAAGAAACCGGGATTCGCGGCGAGCCGCTGTTTCTCGCCGCCGTCTTTGAGCGAATGATGCCGGATTCGCGCGGCGCAGTCGAGTATCACTATGTTCTGATCGATTACGTGTGCCGCGTTGCCGGCGGCGAAGCGGCACCGGGCGACGACGCGGACGAACTCGGCTGGTTCGCGCTCGACGCGGCAAGGAAGCTGAAGATGACACCGGGCACCCTGGCCGTGGTGGAGCGTGCCTTCACCGCGTATGACGCCTGGCTTGCCGCTTCGCCGGACGCGCATGCCGGTGGCCTCTACCTCAATCTCGATCGCGCCCACGCCGGCGCGCCGGAAGGAGAACCCCGTTCGTGAATCTCTGGAGCCAGGACCTTCTGGAGTTCGATGAGATGAAGGCCATCGTGGGCCGCTACGTGTATTCCGCGCCCGCCCGGCGCGCGCTGGAGGCGCTTGAGCCTTCCACCGATCTCGCCGCCCTCAACGAAGCGATTGCGGACTTGACGGAGGCCATTGCGTATCAGTCTCAGGCGGTGGGCGGCTCCGAGGCCAGCGGCGGCACGCTGTTGCGGCTGAAGTTCTCCACGCTGCCGGACCCCACCAGCGCCGTTGCCAAACTGCGCATCGACGGCGCCAACCTCGATGAGCGCGAAATTCTTTCCGTGGAACGTTTCCTGGAGCGCGCGCAGGCGTTCCGCGGGCAGTTGCTCGAAGCGTCCCGGCGCTTCCCGCGCCTTTCCGCGCGCGTCGCGAACCTCGCGGATTTCCGGCCGCTGCTGCGCAAGATCGAAGGCAAGATCCTCCCGGACGGAACGGTTTCGGACGATGCCAGCCCCTTTCTGCGGCGCGTGCGCAAGGATATGGAAAAACTCCGGCGGGAGTTGCAGGCCACGCTCGAGCGCTTCCTTCGCAAGTATCGCGAGGAGGGCGTGCTTCAGGAGGATTTCATCACCCTGCGCAACGACCGTTACGTGCTGCCCATCGTCTCCGGCCAGAAGGGCCGTGTGGACGGCGTGGTGCACGGCGCCAGCAACAGCGGCCAGACCCTGTTCCTCGAACCGCTCGAAGCGCTGGGGATGAACAACGATCTCGTGCGCCTGCAGAACGACGAGATGGAGGAAATCCGTCGGGTGCTCGGCGAGATCACGGCGACGCTGCGCGAGATGCATCCGCAAATTCGGGAGGCAGCGGAAGCGGTGACGAATCTCGAAGTGTTGTTTGGCAAGGCCGATTACGCCGAGGCATTCGATTGTGTTGCGCCCACGCTGAGCGACGCCCGCCCGCGCCGCCTGACGCTCGAAAAGGCGCGGCATCCGATTCTGGCGGATGTGCTCCGGAAGCGGCACAAGGCGGTTGTGCCGGTCTCGCTCGAACTGGACGAAGAGCAGCGGACCCTTCTGATCAGCGGTCCCAACACCGGCGGCAAAACGGTGGCGCTCAAAACCGTGGGGCTGCTTTCTCTGATGGCGCAATCGGGGCTGCCCGTGCCTTGCCGCTCCGCGTCGTTCCCGATTTTCGAGAGTGTGCTGGCGGACATCGGGGACAATCAATCGATCCTCGAAAGCCTCAGCACCTTCTCCTCCCACGTGCTGCGGCTGAACGCCATGCTGGCGGAGGCGACGGCGGATTCGCTCATCATCCTGGATGAGATCGGTCGCGCTACCGACCCTGAAGAGGGCGGCGCGCTGGGCGTGGCCGTCACAGACCATTTCCGCGCCTGTGGCGCGTTTACGCTGGTTTCAACGCACCTGCTGCCCATGAAGGTCTACGGCGCGAATTCGCCGCACGTCCTCAACGGTTCCATGGGATTTGACGAAGCGACCCTGGAGCCCACTTACCAGTTGCGGCTGGGCGCGCCGGGCAAGTCCGCCGGCCTCGATATCGCGAAGCGGCTGGGCGTGCCGGAACCGATCCTCCTCAAGGCCCGCGAGACGATGACCCGCAAGGAAGAGGATCTCGGGCGGCTGATCGCCACCCTTAATGAACGCCTCGAAGCCGTGGCGGGCCAGGAAAGAGAGGCGCGCGGCACGCTGGCGGAACTGAAGCGGCGCGAGGACCAGCTCGCCGCGGTGTGGAAGCGCACGGAGGCGGAGAAGATACGGGAACTCGAAGAGCGCTATGAAGCCGTGCTCGCCCGTTTCGAAAAAGAGAGCCGCCAGTTGCTGGAGAGGATGGCCGAGGGCGCGGATTCGAAGCGCTCCCTGCATAACGCGCAAGTGAGCCTTTCGCGGGCAAAGCGCGAGGCGCGCGAAGACCTGGAGCGCACGGTGACTCAAGCGAAGGACGGCAGGCAGGCCGCGCCAGTCTCCGGCGATCTTCCTCTGGAACCGGGGATGCGCTTGCGGCTGCGCGACATCCGGGAACCGGCCGTGCTGCTGCGCCTGATGGATGGGGACGCGATCGAGGTGGAGATCGGCTTCATGAAGCTGCAATTGCCGCGTGCCGACGTCAAGGAGGTTCTGGGCAAGGCACAGCCCACCGGACGCGTGACCTTGCCCAGGAACGTGAGCTTCACCGCCGGCCCCAGTTCGCACATCCTGCAGCGCGAAGTGAACGTGATTGGCAAGACGGAGGAAGACGCACTTGAAGAAACGGAGCGCTTCCTCGACCAGGCCATGCTCGCCCAAGTGCGTCTCGTGCGCATCGTGCATGGGCATGGCAAAGGCATCCTGCGGCGCGCGGTGCAGAAGATGCTCAGCCATCATCCGAACGTCGCCAAGTTTTACCCGGCAACCGCGGCCGAAGGCGGAACCGGAGCGACCATCGCGGAGCTGCGGGAGGATTAGCCTTTCCGCCGGGAAGTCCGTGCGGTTCCGCAATTCGTGGCTGAGCGCGGTGTCGCTTGCGCGCAAGTCGCGGGTTCATTTCGCGGCTGCGCACGGTATTCTGGATCAGGTTCCCAAGGAGGACTTACTATGCGAATCGCACTTGCGCTGCTGGCATTGTCCGGGCTCGCGCTGGCCCAGGCTCCCGATGTGAAGACCGTCGGCGGCAGCACCGCCGCTCTCTATCAAATGGCAATCGGCAACGTCATCAAGGCGGCCGAGGAAATGCCGGAAGCCAATTTCAGTTTCAAGCCTGTCGACACGGTGAGGAGCTTTGGCGAGATTGCGGGGCATGTGGCCGACTCTCAGTATTTTTTCTGTGGCGCCGCGAAGGGCGAGCAGAAGGCGGCACCCGGAGCCGAGAAGATGAAGAGCAAGGCCGAGATTGTGGCGGCGCTCAAGGGCGCGAAGGCCTTCTGCGACACGGCGTACGGGATGCTAACGAATGCCAATGCGGGCGATGCCGTGAAGTTCATGCGCGGCGAACGCGCGCGCATCGGCGTGCTGGAGTTCAACACCGCCCACACCTATGAGCATTACGGCAACCTCGTCACCTACATGAGGATCAAGGGCCTCGTGCCGCCCTCCAGCCAGCGGTAGAGCGGCAAGCACACACACGGAAGCGCCGCGGTTCCGCTCACGGCTTTCCCGGCAACGGGCGCGTCAGCAGACCGGCGAGCAGAGCCGCGCGGTCCGGCATCCGGTCCATGAGGATGTGCTCGTGCGCGGCGTGTGCGCCATCGCCCACCGCGCCGATTCCGTCGAGCACGGGCACGCCCAAAGCCGCAGCGAAATTGCCGTCGGAAGCGCCGCCCGTGCTCGCCTCCTGAAGAGGCACTCCTAGTTCGGCGGCAATCTCCCGCGCGTGCGCAAAGTACCGTTTCACGCCCGCGCTTCGTTCGAGCGCGGGCCGGTTCAAAGCCGCTTCCACCGTGATCGCGCAGCGTTTATCGAATGGCTTGAGGCCGCGCAGCTTCCGCACCACCGCCTCGCCGTCCCGCGTCTTCCAGAAGCGAAGATCGCCGCGCAGTTCCGCCTCGGCCGCCACCACATTGGTCTTGGTGCCGCCCTGAAAGACGCCGGGGTTCACGGTCACCCCTTTCGCGAGTTGGGTAAGCCCGGCAATCGTCTGCACTTGGCGAGCCATCTCCAGAACGGCGCTCGCGCCCGCCTCAAAATCGATTCCGGAGTGCGCGGGCCGGCCCTGCACGTGAACCCGGTAGAACCCGGTGCCCTTGCGGGCGGTCTTCAGTTTGCCGTCCACGCCCATCGCCGGTTCAAGCACCAGCGCCAGATCCGCGTTGCGGGCTGTCTCTTCGGTAAGGGCACGCGAGTTGAGGCTGCCGACTTCTTCGTCCGCCACCAGCAGCAGAGTCACCTGGGCAACGGGCTTGAGGCCCAGTTCCCGGATGGCTTCCATCGCCATAAGGAAGAAAGAGACGCCGCCCTTCATGTCGAAAACGCCCGGCCCGTACAGGCGTCCGTTCTCCTCGCGGAAGGGCATGGTCTTGAGAGTGCCCACGGGCCAAACGGTGTCGAGGTGGCCGAGGGCGAGTACCCGGCGATCCGCCGGCGTGCGCTTCAGTTTGAATTCGCAGCGCAGGTGCTTGCCGAACGGCTTGCCGGGGAAGAGCTTGACGCGGGCGCGCGGCGACACCCGTTCCGCCACCCACTCGGCCATGCGCGTCACCGCCGCGGCATCGTCGCTCGGAGATTCGATCTCCACCATCTCGCGGAGCATCCGCTTCCACGAATCCTCGCGGGAGCGCAGGTAGGAAAGGATTTCCGTCATCGGTTGCTATAATACCGGAGTTGCCCATGCCCACTCTCGACAACAACGAAATCCGCAAGATCCTGCCCCACCGCTACCCCTTCCTGCTGGTGGACAAGGTGCTCGACTATGACGATACGCGGATCGTCGGCCTGAAGAATGTGACGGTAAATGAGCCGCAGTTCATGGGCCATTTTCCGGAGATCCCGGTGATGCCCGGCGTCCTGATTACCGAAGCGATGGCGCAGGTAGCGGGCGTGCTAGTGCTGATGACCATTCCGGACCGCGAACAGAAACTCGTGCTGCTGGCTTCGATTGAAGAAGCCAAGTTCCGCAAGCCGGTGGTGCCGGGAGATCAGTTGGTTATTGAGATGACGGTGGTGAAGCGCAAGACCTTCGTGGCGAAGATGAAGGGGACCGCGTCCGTCGATGGCGCGGTGGTTGCCGAAGCCACCATCATGTGTTCGCTGCAGGATAAGGCGGCCCGGCTCCCGGACGCCTAGAGGGGGCCGTATGCCCATACATCCCACCGCGCTTGTGGATGCCGGCGCCCGCATCGCCGAAACGGCGGAGATTGGCCCGTATTGCGTCATCGGCCCCGACGTGGAGATTGGCGCGGGCACCCGGCTGATGGCGAACATCTTCATCGAAGGGCCCACCTGGATCGCGGAAGACAACATCTTCTTCCCCTATTCCACTGTCGGCGTCGCCTCGCAGGATCTGAAATACAAGGGGGAGCGCGCCGAAACCCGGATTGGCTCGCGCAACCGCATCCGCGAATTCGTCACCATCCATCGCGGCACGGAGGGCGGCGGCGCGCTCACGCGCATCGGCGACGGCAACCTGCTGATGGCCTATACGCATGTGGCGCACGACGTGCAGTTGGGCCACCATTGCGTGCTCGCCAACGGCGTAACGCTCGCGGGCCACGTCATGATCGGGGACCACGCGGTGATCGGCGCGTTCACGGGAGTGCACCAATTCTGCCGGATCGGCAGGCATTCCATGATCGGCGGCTACAGCGTGGTGACGCAGGACGTGCTCCCCTATTCCACCACCGTCAGCGAGCGCGTTATCAGGATTTTCGGCGCGAACCGCAATGGCCTGGAACGGCGGGGGTTCACGCCGGAATCGATCGAACCGCTGCAGAATCTTTTCCGCATCCTCACCAGAGCCAACCTCAATACCTCGCAGGCCATCGAGCGCATCCGCGAGGAAATCCCCCAGACCGCGGAAGTGGAAGAGGTGCTCACGTTCATCGCGGAATCCGGCCGGGGAATCGTGAAATGACGTCCCGCCATCCAGGCCGGACATGCGCGAACGGCTTTTCGGCTTCCCGATTCGCTTCTTCGTATAATCGCTCTTGAGATGCTGGTCGAGTTGCTGGTAGAAAATTTCGCGGTGGCGGAGAAGCTGCGGCTGCGCTTTCACGCGGGGCTCAACCTGCTCACCGGCGAAACCGGCAGCGGAAAGTCAATTCTTGTAGATGCGCTGGGCCTGCTGCTGGGCGGCCGCGCCGCGACGGAGATGGTGCGCGCGGGAGCCGAGCGCGCCCGCATTTCCGGGCTGTTCGACGTCCCGCGCCACCCCCACCTGCTGGCCCTGCTTGAGGATGCCGGCATCGAATGGGAAAACGAAGACCTGCTGATCGAGCGCGAGATCGGCGCGAATGGAAAATCGAGAGCCTTCGTCGCCAGCCGGCCGGTGACTGTGAGCCTGCTGCGAGACATCTCGCCCTTCCTCGGCGACATCCACGGCCAGAACGATCAGCAGCAGCTTTTTGACGCCGATGCGCAGTTGACTCTCCTCGACGACTACGCGGGTCATCCTGAGTTGCTTGCGGCAACGCAGTCCGCATTTGCGCGGCTGCTCGCCCTGCGCCGGCAGTTGGAAGAACTGGACCGCAATGAGCGCGAGAAGCTGAGGCTGGCCGACCTGTGGAAAATGCAATCCCAGGAAATCGAGGCGGTGAAGCCCCTGCCGGGCGAAGACGCGGAACTGGAGCACGAAAGCCGCCGCCTGAAGAATGTCACCCGGCTGGCCGAGCTGAGCAACGACGCGTATTCCCTGCTCTACGATTCCCAGGAGGCCGCCTATGCGCAGGCGCAGCACGCGTTGCGCCGCCTCGAAGACCTTGCGCGAATCGACGGTTCGCTTCAGCCGGCGGCCGAGACCTTGCGGCCCGCGCTCATCGCGATTGAGGAGGTGAGTTACACGCTGCGCGATTACATCGGCGCGCTGGAAGCCAACCCCTCCCGGCTGGACGAAGTGGAAAGCCGCCTCGTGGCGATGGAGAAGCTGAAGCGCAAGTATGGAGCCACGATTGAAGAGATTCTCGGCTTCCTCGAAACTACGAAGCAGAAGCTGAACGCACTCGAGAATGCCGCGGAGCACCGCGCCCAACTGCGCGGAGAAATTGACTCTGCGGAAACGGGATACCGCGAGGCCGCGGCGCATCTTACCGATTCCCGGCGCGCGGCGGCGGCGAGCCTGGCCGGCGAGGTGGAATCGCAACTCGCGGATCTGGCCATGAGCCGCGCGGTCTTCTTGCCGGAAGTGCTGCCCGGCCCGGACGGGGCGCGCGGCCAGGACGCCGCGCGCTTTCTGGTGTCCGCGAATCTCGGAGAGGACCCCAAGCCCCTCGACAAGATCGCATCGGGCGGCGAGGTTTCCCGCATCGCCCTGGCGATCAAGACCTGCCTCACCAGCCGCACGGAACAGCGCACGCTGGGAGCGGAGGCCGCCGGCGCGCCTCGCACGCTGGTCTTCGACGAAGTGGACGCCGGCATTGGGGGCCGCGCGGCCGAGACCGTCGGGCGCAAACTGAAGCAGCTTGCGCGATCGAGCCAGGTGCTCTGCGTGACGCACTTGCCGCAGATCGCCAGCTTTGCCGATCACCACTATTCCGTGGAGAAAGTGGAGCTGGACGGGCGCACCGTATCGAAGATCGAGCAGTTGGACGCGGCCGGGCGCGCGGCTGAAGTGGGCCGGATGCTCTCCGGTGAGCAGTTGACGACCGAGGCTCTGCGAAACGCGGAACGGCTCATCCGCATAAATAGTGGAAGCTGAACGCGGAATTTCCTTTCCTCCCCCGGCAACTTGGTGTCTAATATGGCCATGCTCAGGGTGCCTGGGATTGCTCTCCTTCTGGCGTCTCTCTCCCTTCCCGTCTGGACGGGCAGCCCCCTCTTCGGGTCGCAGGTGGGGGAGAATCCGTTCACGCTGCCCGATTGGGTTTCCGTGGAGCCGGATCTCTCTTACGGAGAAGCGCCGGAACAAAAGGTGGACGTCTATAAGCCCACGCAGGGCGCGGAAGGCAAACGCCCCGGTCTGCTGGTGATCCACGGCGGCGGATGGAAGGATGGCTCGCGCAAGTCCACCGTCCGTGTCTATGCCATCCCCTTCCTGCGCGAGGGCTTCGTCGTGGCTTCGATCGATTACCGCCTCTCCGGCGTGGCCAAAGCGCCCGCCGCGGTGAGCGACGCCCTGGAAGCGTTGAAGTGGTTCAAGAGCGAAGCCAAGCGCTGGAATGTCGATGCGGACCGCGTGGTGGTGATGGGCGGCTCGGCCGGTGGCCATTTGGCGCTGATGGCCGCGTTCGCGACGAAGTCCGCGAAACTCGGGCCCACCAGCGATGTCGCGGCGGTGGTGAATGTGTTCGGCCCTTCGGATCTGGGAGAGCTGCTGAGCGGCCCCCACCGGCAGCAGGTGGCGGAGGAGTGGATTCCCGAAGGGCCCCAGCGCCGGGAGATCGCAAGAGCGGTTTCGCCGATCATCTATGCCCGCAAAGGCCTCCCGCCGGTGAAATCGGTTCATGGCACCGACGACCCCGTTGTGCCCTACGCGCAAACCGTGAAACTCACGCGCGAACTGCGGGCGAAGGGCGTGGACGCCGAACTGATCAGCATCCCCGGCGGCAAGCACGGCTTCGACGACCGCACCTGGAACGACGTGATCTATCCGCAGGTTTTCGAGTTTCTCCGGAGGGTGGGCGTGCTGCGTTGACGCGGGGGGTGCGCGCGTACGACGGAGACGCCCACTTCCTCAATCTTTCGAAGATTCGCTGATATCCTCAAGAAGTGATTCAAAACGCCATCGTTCCCGTTGCGGGCCTCGGCACACGATTGCTTCCCGCCACCAAGAGCCAGCCCAAGGAAATGCTTCCCGTCGCGCGCAAGCCCATCGTGCAGTACGTCGCGGAAGAGCTGGTAAACAACGGGGTGAAGCAGATCCTCTTCGTCACCGGCCGCGGCAAGTCTTCCATCGAGAATCATTTCGATCACGACCCCGAACTGAACCGCCTGCTTGAGGAATCCAATAAGCGGGAATTGCTCGAAGCGCTCGATTTCAACGAACTGAAAGCGAACTATTTTTACACGCGCCAGCCGTTTCAGAAGGGCCTCGGCGATGCAATCCTGTGCGGCGAATCGTTTGCCGGCCAGGGTCCGTTCGTCGTCGCGCTGGGCGATTCCATCATCGGCTTGCACGGGCAGGCGAAGCTGATCGCGCAAATGGTGGAACTCTTTGAGACGCATCACGCGAGTGCCGTGGTGGCGGTGGAAGAAGTGCCGCCGGAGGACGTGAAGAACTACGGAGTGATTGAGCCCGCGAGCATGGATGGCGACGTGATCCGCGTGGCCAACCTGATTGAGAAGCCCGATGTCGGCACCGCTCCCAGCAACCTGGCCATCGCGGCTCGGTACGTCTTCAGCCCGCTGATCTTCGACCTGATCAAGCAGGTGAAGCCCGACAAGCGCGGAGAGATTCAGCTTACCAACGCGATCCAGACCATGTGCGAGGAAGGCCGCCGGGTGCTGGCCGTAAAGCTTCCGGAAAATCAGCGCCGCTATGACATCGGCAATTTCCCCAGCTATTTCGAGAGCTTCGTGGAGTTCGCCCTCGCCGATCCAGACTACGGCGCGGAGTTCCGCGAAACGCTGAAGCGGCTGCTTGCGGAATAGAGCACGGCTTGCGTCCGCTCAACCGTCCGAATCCAGGAGCCGATAGCAGACGAGCGAGACGACGCGCCGCTGGCCGAGGGCCATGGGCGTCACTTCGTGAGGGACGACGCCTCCCAGCAGGACGGCGGAATCGCCTGGGCGCAACGGGACCGTGCAGCCCAGCACTGTGCGATCCGCGGGGACCGACGAGAGCGGGCATTGAGCGTACTCGGGATACGCGCGCAGCACGCCCTCCCGGCGTTCCCCTTCCTCCCAAAGGCAGGTGACGAGCGTCACGTCGCAGGTCTCAATATCGCGGTGCAGGCCCAGGCGGTCTCCCGGACGCTCATAGACGGTGAGGGATCCGCCGCCCGCGCAGCGCAGATTCACCCCCAACAAACCCCGCAGCATCGCCACCGTCTCCCGGCGGGCGAACATCTCGTTCATGCACGGCCCGGCCGTGACGCCGCTCAAGAACCGCTGCGGCTGGCCGCCCCGCCAATCCGCCGGCCTGGGCTGGGGCCACTCCTGCCGTTCCGAATTCCGGAGCGCGTCCGCCGCCTCCGTCCGGATGGCGGCAAGCGCGGCCGCTCCCGGAAAGCCGGGGAGCGCCAGAAAGCCGCCCGCGCGCCAGAGCGCGGATTGCAGCACCTGGGGCCAGCGCTGCGCGAGTTCCTCGTACGGGGTCATGCCGCAAGGGGTGTCTGATACTGCTCGAGCCCCGCATATTCGCGGTCGGTGCGAATCGCCAGGCTGAGGTACTGGTTCCCTTCCCTCACCATCAGATCGAGCGAGAGCATCTGATCGAGGAAGGTGCGGATGCTCTCCTCATTGGCCTCGATGGTGCGGCCGGTCAGGCGCGATGCGAGTTCCAGAATCTGCTTCAGGCTCCGGATCTCATCGCAGAATTCGTAGACTTCCCTTTGCAGCCCGCTGAACGGATAGAGGCGGTGCGCGTGGGCCGGGCGCGTATCCACAACCATCAGTTCCGGATCCGTGCCGTACTTCTTCACCAGGTCTCCGCCGCGGTTGCTCTTCCAGATCCGGATCGGCTCTTCAAGATCCTTCATCACGGCCTGCGGATCCCGGCCATCGCGATGCTTGTACTCAAAGAAGTAGGCCAGATTCGCCACAGCTTCCGGAGGAACCGGATAGAGGAACGCGTACAGCGCAAAAGGCTTCACCTCCACCAGTCCGAACGCTTCGGCATTGTTGAAATTCGGGCTGAACCGGTCAAGCCGGATCGGGCTTACCGCCCCCGGCGGGCGGAGGTGATAGAGAGCCGGAATGGTGGCGGCCACGTCCTCGTAATCCTGCTTCGTCTCGCCGGGAAAACCGTAGAGGAAGTTCCAGGCCGCCTCCACGTTATGCTCACGGCAGCTCTTCAGAAGCTGAATATTCTGGATGGCCGTGACGCCCTTTTTCATCAGCTTGAGAACCGGGCTGCTCAGGCTTTCCACGCCGGGCTGCACGGCCCACACGCCCGCATCCTTGAGCAGCTTCACCTGGTCCGGGCGGAGGTTGGACTTGATCTCGTAGAACAGGTTGAAGCCGGCGTTCTTCGCCTTCAGAGCGGGCAGGAAGTCCTGAAAATAGTCGTGGGCGATGATGTTGTCCACGGCCGAAAAATTCTTCAGCTTGTAGCGCTCGCTTTGCCGCTCCAGCTCGGCGATCGTCCTTGCCGCGCTCTTGGAGCGGAACTTCATCGTGTCGCCGTTGAGCCCGCAGAAGGTGCAATGAGATTTGGCGCCCCACCAGCAGCCGCGCGCGCTTTCAAACAAGAGCGTGGGGTGGATGCGCTCCTTCAGCCGGCTGGCCGCGATGGCGGCGAAGTACTCGGCAAAATCGGGGTCCGGCAGCGCGTCCATGTCGTGTACGCGATCCTGCGGAGCGGCGACGCACGGCACCCCATTCCGCCGGTAGATCAGCCCGCGCACATCGTCCACGGGGGCATCCGTTGCCAGCCGCTTGAGGAATTCCGGAAAACTGTAATCGGCCTCCCCGCCGATAATGGCATCGATCCACGGGAACTGCCGCATCAGCTCCATACCCATCACGCCCTCACAGTTCGCGCCCCCCATCATGGTGATCTTCTCGGGAAACTGCTCTTTGATGCGGCGGGCAAGAGCGAGGGACGCGAGCGTCTGCTGAAACGTGGAAGTGAAGCCGATCACGTCGTAGCCTTCTATCCCGAAGCGCTCCATGCACTCATCGAGAAATGGCCCCACCAGTTCACGGGCTTCGAGCAGGCTCTCGAAGTTGGTGGGTGCGCCGACGTTCGCCTTCACCGTCGCCAGATACGTGGCCGTATCGATCTGGCCGCGAAAGAGGTCCTGCGCGAAGAGCCAGTCTCCGGCGAACAGCGCGTGGCTCAGCGCATCGTCGATCACCAGATATCGGTCAAGCCCGATAGTCTCGGCAAAGCGCAGGTTCGCATGGCCTGTGCTGCATTCAAGGCCCTCCTGCTCCGCGCGCGCCTTCAGCGTCGCGATCCCGATCGACGGGCGCGATACGGAGACGAACGGCATCGTCAGGAGCAACACGCGTGGATTTCGCTTCATTGCATCAGCCCCAGTTGGATGAGTTGCGGTGATTGTTGACGGAGATTCACGAGAGTTCCCAGCAGCTCGCGGTCTCGCGCGGAACGGGCATCGGCCTCGGCGGATAGCTGCCTTGCCAGCCCGTCGGAATTGATTGAAAACCGGTTGTGTCCGCAGCCGTCGCACAACGGCCGTTCGTGGAGGCGGCCCCGGTCGCTTAGGGCGCGAATCGCGCGATACTGCGCACCCTCCCACACTTCCCGAATGCTGGCATCGCGCACGTTTCCCATCACGTTGTCGCGCCGCCAATCCATGCAGCAGGTAACCACGTCTCCGTTCCACAGCACGGCGAGAGACGAATAGAGCGCCTGGCAGGCTGTCATGTGCCAGTTGTGCAACTGGCTGCGGTTGGCCGGTTCCGTGAACGGCAGCATCTCCGCGAATTTGGCCACATCGATGTTCCCCGCTCGGTCGTTCAGCGGATTCAGGTAGAACTCCACGCCGCGGCTGCGCCAGTATTCGCGCATCGGCGCCACCTCGTCGCGGTTGCGCTTCATCAGGATGGCCGTCACCACCAGGCGCGTCCGCGAATTGCGGCGCTTGAGGCAATCGAGCAGGCGGTTCACATTGCGCAGCACGGCATAGCCGTCAATCTTCATCGTGTCCCGGTAAGTGTCGCCGGTGATGCCGTTCGAACTGATATGGATCGTGTGCAGCGGCAGCGAGGCAAGGCCCTCCGCAACGTCCTGGTGAAGCAGCGCGCCGTTGGTGGTGATGCAGACCTGCGCGTGCGGGTTCTTGCGCACCATGTATTCGGTGCGCTCCACGATCCGCTTATCCATCAGCGGGTCGTTGTTCAGAAGCGGCTGCAGCAACTGCACCGGATACTGGCTCACCTCGTCGATCAGACGCCGGTACAGAGCCTCCTCCATCACGCCCTGCGGTTCCGTCTTCGAAACCACCGGATGCGGACAGAAGCCGCACTTCGCGTTGCAGCGCGAGGTGGTTTCGATCTGTATGCCGGCGGGAAATGGAGATAGCCGCATTCCTTTCCGCTCCATGTCAGTTCTGCATATAGCATCAGTTCTGCACGTAGGTGCAGTCGTTGCACAACGAGAGTTCGGCCACCCGCCCCTCTTCATGGAGGCGGCGGTAACGCCGGTAAGGCTCTCCCTGCCAGATCTCGCGAATGCTCTGATGCCCCACGTTCCCCAGCACCACCTTGCGCCGCCAATCCATGCAGCAAAGCAGTGCGTCGCCGTTGTAGCCGATGTACATCTTCCGGTAAAGCAAGTCGCACAGCCGGACGGGCTTCGGCGCGACCTTCTTGTAGTTCAGTTCGACGAAGTTCTTCACATTGCCCGCGCGGTTCACAAGCGGTGAGGACCCGGATTGCACGCCCCGGCTTTGCCAGTAACGGATGTTCTCTTCGATCTCGCCCCGCATCGGCTCGGTCTCGATCATGTTGGTAAACACGCGCAGAGATTCCGGCTTCACGTCGAGCAGATAGTCGATATTGCGTTTCACCACATCGAACTTCAGCCCCATGATGTGCTCGTAGGTTTCCTTCGTCGCGCCGTTGAAGCTGAACCAGATGCCGTCCAGGCCGGTCTTCACCAGTTGGTCCGTGACCTTCGGGAAGAGCAGCGATCCGTTGGTGGTGACGGTGAGCATGATGTGCGGAAGCCGCGCTTTCGTGCGGGCGAGGAAATCGCACATGCGCGTATCCGTGAAAGGTTCGTTGTTGAGGAACGGTTCAATCCGCCACAGATGGGGCTGCCCTTCGCATTGCCGCAGAATGTCGTCGTACATCTCCACGGACATCCGCCCCTGGGGCAGTTCCTTTGACACCTCCGGATATGGGCACATGATGCAGGTGGCATTGCACGCCGTGTTCGTCTCCACCTGAATCTCCGCCGGGAACTCCAGATCTTGGCTGACAAACTTTCGAACCACCGCCGGAGCGGCGCTCTTGGGCAGGGGTGCGCAGACATCCGCAAGCAGACCATGCCACCGCTCCATCACACGCCGCGCGCTGTAGTTCTGAAACACGTGCAGCCAGTGCCGTTCGCTGAGGCGCAGGCGCTTCCCGCTGTCGAGCGCGAGTTGCTCAATCGCTTCGGCGAGCGCGGCGGTGTCGCCGGGCGGAACAAGCACGCCGGCCTCGCCATCGCAAAGCTGCTCCCGCGCGGCGCCGTCTTCGTAGGCGATCACGGGCGTGCCCGCCGCGCCGGCCTCGTTGATCACGTGGGACATCCCCTCGCCCCTCGCAGGAAGCACGACGATATCGGCGGCCTTCAGCACAACCGGGATATCTTCGCGCGCGCCGGCAAAGGTGAATCGTTGCGGCGTAAAGAGGGCATAGGCGCGTTCCATCAGTTGCTTCGCGTACTCCTGCTGGAACGCGTCCGCCGGACCAACGATCAGGAAGCGCAGCTTCGGCATGCGCGGCAGCAGCATCCGCGCCGCTTCCATCAGATCGTCGATGCCCTTCTTCGCGTCGAGCCTCCCGACAAACAGAACAACCGTCTCATCGCCGAAGCCGAGTTCATGCCGAAGGGTTGCGCGATCCAGATGCTCATACGCATCCAGGTCCACCATCGACGGAATATAGAGCGCGTGGGAGCGGTCGCGAAACAGCGGCTTCGCGGCGTCCCGAATGGCGGGGGAAACGCCCACCAGCCGCGCGGTGCGATTCTTGGCCACGCGCCGCACTTCTTCCACAATGCCCGCGTGCTCCACCAGCGCGCACTCGCTCTCCGGAATGCGCAGCATCGCGGCGTGGGCGATGGCGACATCCTGGCACGCCACCACCACGCGGATGCCTTCACGGCGGATCTTCTGTTCCAGGTAGAGCACCTTCTCCGCCGTGCCCGCGAGACCGTGGCAGACGGTGTCGATGGGAACGCGCAACTGCTCGATCCGCGCCTTCGCGGGCGATGCCTCCGGCACCTCGTGCAGGCTGAGCACGGAAAGCGGATAAGCCGCGCGGTTGAGGTGCCGCGCCAGAATGGCCACCTCTGTTTCCTCGCCGCCTGTCCGCAGCGTGGAGAGCACGAACAGCACCGGCTGAATCGTCTTGCGCACCGGCGGCGGAACCGCGGCGCGCGTTTCCGGATGGCGGTATCGCTCCTCTTCCTCTTCAAGCGAGGCGAGCCACGCCGAAGAGCGCTTGTCGAAATCGAGGAGCGCATGCGCATCGCGGTGCGCTTCCTCCCCCAGTTCCTGGCGGCGGTCCGGGTGATCGATGAGGTCCGACATCTCCCGGATCAGCCCGTGGATGTCGTGCGGCTCCACCAGGCGGCCATTCGCGTCGTGACGCAAAACGTCCGGAACGCCGCCCACCCTCGACGCAATCACGCCAAGGCCCATCGCCATCGCCTCGGCAAGCGCATTCGGGAACCCATCCGCCAGAGACGGGTGGCAGAACACGTCGCTCGCCGCGAGAAGGCTGGGCATCTCGCGCACATCCCCGGCGAAGCGGACCGCCCCATTCAGGCCGAGGTGATCGCGCAGGTTCTGCAGCCTCTCGCGGTCTTCGCCCTCGCCCGCAAGAACCAGCCTCAGGTTCGGGCGCTGCTTCCTCGTCTCCGCGAACGCAAGCAGCAGGTTGTCCTGGCCCTTCTGGGGGCTCAGCCGCGCCGCACAAGTCACCACCGTTTCGTCGTCGGAGAATCCCCAGCGCGCGCGCTCTTCCCCGCGCCGATGCTTGGCCGCGTCAAAGCGCCGAAGATCGACCCCCTCCGGCACCGTGGCCACATATTCCGCGGCCGCTCCTTCGAGCGCCTGCCACTCCAGGAATTCCCGCCGGTTCTGCTCGGAGACGACGTGCAGGCGCCGGACTGCGGCGTTCCCGCTGAAGCCGTAATCGTATGGGCTCACGCCAGTGATCGGGGGCAGGCCGGTCTTCAGAACCAGGAACGGCGGATCTCCCCCGAACGCGCCCTTCTCGGTCAGCATGTCGGCGAGCACGCGCGCCTCCGAGAAGCGGGTGATCACCGTGCAATAGAGCGCTTGTATGCGACGGCTGGCAAGGAATCCGCGCAGCGCCGCCTCAAAGGGGACGCCGGGAAGGAACTGGTAGCCATGGACGTCGATGCCCCGCTCCAGGCATTTGTAGAACAGGCCGCTGCGATAGGGGCAGGCGACGGACGCCTCGTGGCCATGCCGGGCAAGCCAATCCGTCATCCGCAGCACCCAGTGCTCGCCGCCCCCAACAATTCCAATGTCGTTCAGGAAACAGACACGCATGGCTGCACCGTACCCCTCTTTGCCAGGACGCGATCCATCGCCTCCAGCACTTCGTTGACGGTCGTTTGCCGGGGATCCTTGTAGATCACCTCGCAGGCGGTGGCCTCCGCGGGATTGGCCCAGGGAAGCGGCATCAGGTTCGAGTAAATGACAACCAGCGGCGCATCCACCGCCGCCGAAAGGTGGCCGATTCCGTTCTCAACCGTCACCACGCACGCGGCGTTCTCAAGCAGCGCCGCCACCACCTTGATCGGCAGCCCGTGCAACGGCTGCACTCCGGGCACGGTGGGAAACGGATCGCGCTCCGAGCCGATGGCGTACACGTCGAGGTCGAGTTCCTCGCCGATGCGCCGCGCCAGTTCGCGCCAGCGCTCCATCGGCCAGTCTTTCTTCTTGCCCGGCCCGTCCTCGCGATCCGGATTCGAAACGGAGTGCCAGCTCAGCACGGTGTAGGGCTTCGGCGTCAGCAGCCGCGCGGCGCGGCGTTCCAGCTCATCCAGAACCACCACTGGCCGCACGGACTCCGTCTCCACCCCCACGATCCTCGCGAACGCCTTGCTAATGTGCTGCTGGAATACGTCCGCACTCGTCACCACCGCGCGCAGATCCATCATATAAAGCGTTGCCGCATCCCGAAGCGCGATCGGAAGCGTCGCGATCCACTGGTTGCGCTGTTCCGGAATACCGTTTAAGTACATCCGTTCGCTGTATATCAATAGATCAATATCCGGATTCCCATCCAGCACCCTGGTAAATGGCGCGGCCTGCGTGACCACGGTAATGGATACGCCGGGATTCTCTCTGCGAAACGCGCGCAATGCGGGCGTAATGCAAAGGGTATCCCCCAGCGCATTCAAGCTCAGAAATACTGCTCTCGGCAAGACACACCACCCCCTTCGCGCGCCGGACAAATACACACCGGCGTGCCCTGTGAACGGCATTCCAGGCGTGAGCGGCGCGGCGCCCACGCTCGCGCGGATTCTCTAACAGCCTCGGAGCGGCCGCGCTCCTAAATCGGATCGATCGGTTCGATGGGCTGCCTGGGAATGATCGGTTCACGCGGGACAATTTCCGATTGAATCGGAGTTATCGGAGATGGAAGGATCGATGCCACGATGGAATCGAGCGTGGCAATGGTCGTAATGGTTGCGATGGGGTCAATCGAACTCACCGTGGTGATCGTTTCGATCGACGAGATAGTGAATACCGGCGAGATTGGGACAATCGGAGTAATTGGAGCGATTGAACCAATCGGCGTGATTGGGGCAATGGGACTAATTGGAGGAATTGGCGAAATACCCATACAGCTGTAGCCTCTCTATCGACAGTGTGTGGTGGGACCGAGCGTGTGAAGAGTATGACGCCGCCCTGAATCCCGGTCAATAGGGAGATGGGCGAAGAGGAAGCGACATCCATGTTAATTCCGGCGGGAATTGGCAAGAATAAAAAAGTTGATCCACCAATGCAAAAAACTGCGCTTTTCTAAACCACCGCACCTTGGTTTTGCCGCAAAAGCGTGGATCTTCGAAGCGAGATGCCGCGGACGGATACGCCGCGGCCACAGGTTCCGTGGAAAGGAACATCGCCGTTTCCCGTGCGTGTCACGGGGCAAACGCACGCCTGCACTGCCGCTTGCGTGCGGGCCGCCTACTCGTCCCCAGGCAGTTGCTCTTCCCCGTCCGTCAGGTGCGGCGGCGCGCCGTACTCTTCGGAAGGCTCCGGCTCGGCGGCTTCTTCCTCATCCTCACCGGCATGAGGGTCTAGCGGCTTCAGAACCATCGCTTCCACCCGATGCAGGAGTTCCTTCATGCCCCGGCCCGCCAGGCTCGACACCGCGAAAAACTCGAAGCCTTTCGCGGTCACGTGCTCCCGCAGCGCCTCGAGTTCCGTGGATTCAACCATGATGTCCAGCTTGGCGCCAACCACAAGCATGGGCTTCTCGAGCATCTCCGGCGAGAAATTCGCCAACTCCCGCATCACAACGTCAAAATCATTGACGGCGGAGCGGCCGCTGTATCCAGAGATATCCACCAGATGCAATAGCAATTGGGTTCGCTCGACATGCTTCAGGAAGCGGATGCCGAGGCCATGCCCTTCGCTTGCGCCTTCAATCAGGCCGGGAATATCGGCTACCACGTAGGTTCGGAAGTCCTCCGTCTGCACCATGCCTAAATTCGGCACCAATGTAGTGAAGGGATAATCCGCGATTTTCGGTTTCGCGGCTGAGATGCGGGAGATAAACGTGGATTTGCCGGCGTTGGGAAAACCCACCAGCCCCACATCGGCCAGCAGCTTCAATTCCAGGCGGAGATTGAATTCCTCGCCCGGCTTTCCGGGCGTGGCGAAATCCGGTGCCTGCCGCGTGGGCGTCGCAAAATTCTGGTTGCCCAGGCCGCCCTGACCCCCATGGGCAATCACGAAGCGCTCCCGCGGCTGCTGGAAATCGTGCAGAATCTCGCCGGAATCGTCGTCGTAGACAACCGTGCCGACCGGCACCGGGATCTTCACGGATTTTCCGGCCTTGCCGGTGCGCTGGCTACCCTCTCCATGCCTTCCGCGCTGGGCCTTGTGCTCTGGGTTGAGCCGCAAATGCAGCAGCGTGCTGTAGTGCGCGTTCGCCACCAGAGTCACGTCGCCCCCGCGGCCGCCATCGCCGCCGCTCGGCCCCCCCCTGGGCACGAATTTCTCGCGCCGGAACGCAACGCAGCCGTTGCCGCCGTCCCCGGCCTTCACGTAAATGCGGACTTCATCGATGAAATTCATGGGGGTCCTCCGGCCGGCGTGCGGCAGGCCCGCGTGGGCGTCCAGACACGCGAAAGCCGCCGGAGCGCTGCGGCCCGGCGGCTTCCCTCGCTGACAAACCTTGTTATTGCGCGACCGTGTCGGCCGGGATCGGCTTCACCTGGGCGAATTTTCCCATGGAGCCCCGGTCGCGGTATTCCACAATCCCCGGAATCTTCGCGTAGAGCGTGTCGTCGCTGCCCGCGCCCACATTCTCGCCCGGCTTCACTTTCAAGCCGCGCTGCCGAATGAGGATAGAGCCGCCCGTCACCACCTGGCCGCTGTAGACTTTGTAGCCAAGGCGCTGCGCCTGCGAATCACGGCCGTTCTTGGAACTGCCTAAACCTTTTTTGTGTGCCATGACCTAACTCCTGCTGCCTCGCCTCGCCTACGCGAGGATGTCCTGAACTTCCACCGCGGTGTAATCCTGGCGATGGCCCTGGGTGCGCTTGTACTGCTTCTTGCGCTTGAACTTGAACACCGTAACCTTCGGTCCGCGGCCCGCTCCCACAATCTTCCCGGTCACTTTCGCGGAGGCGACCTTTTCGCCCGCCACCATGCCGTCGTCGTTCTTGATTGCGAGCACGTTGGCGAACTCAATCACGGAGCCCTCTTCGCCCGGCAATTTTTCCACACGAATCGTGTCGCCCTTCGACACGCGATATTGTTTGCCACCCGTCTCGATGACTGCGTACATGGTGATGACCCTCTTCGAATGAGTTCGCGATCCCTTGCCCTTCGCGCTTCAATGCCCGGCCTTTGAACGTGTTAGAAACCCGGAAGGAGTCCGAATCCGCGGGAGGGCACCCGGCTGGAAATGCGGGAGAGTGCCCCGCACAGGACGCGCAATTTTTCATTATACACGCCATCCACCCGCGACGCCATCGCATTGCCACAGCGGCGCATTGCTGCCGGTGCTTCGCGCAAAATCGCGCAGCGTCAAACATCTCTCTGGCTAGACCCCTTGTCGCCAATGCCCCGAGACAGCACGGGTGCCGACTTGAGAACGATGCGCAGGCATCGGCATTCTTCAAAATGCACCCAACAGCATCGATTCACGGGGGCGGCCTTGGTGCGGAGAATCGGATGCTCTGAAGCTGGGTGTCATTACGGAGATGGTGACTGCGGACCGGCCCGCTGAATGATCTTCGGCGGAAGTGCGTCCCTGCACGGTCACACGACCAACCGGCTAGGGTTGACTGGAAATCCAGGTGCAAAGGAGGGCGAGAAGCTCGGATTCCCACCCCAATCATTCAGAAATGAGACCTTGGGGAGGAGAAAGATGGCTCCGTAGGGCAAAATCGTGGTCGTTGGCCCAAGTCGCCATAATC
>JBDIBK010000076.1:0-20564 GCA_039812845.1 Bryobacterales bacterium | reverse complement strand
CAGGTGAGCGAGGCCGAACTCGCCAAGATGCGCGCGATCCTCATCGAGCGGGGCGGCCTCCCCGCGGAACAGGCCGAGGCCGTGGCGGAACTTGCCCGGGACCAAAGCGTTCACGAGGGGTCAACGGAAGATTTCCTGGTAACGCGGGAGTTTCGCCGCATCGCCAGCCGGGAGGAGATGCTTCAGCTTCTCGATTGTCTCTTCGCTCTTTCGGCCGCGCAGGACAGCATCTCAGTGGTGGAGGATAACGCCATCCGCCAGATCGCGAGCGAACTCAATCTGGAGCATCACGAAGTCATTCAAGCGCGCTCGCGCTATCGAGATCAGTTGGAGATCTTCCAGAAGGGCGTCAATGGCGACGCCGGACCGAATGGGGCGGAAACGGGCAATGCGCGATGAAGCACTGATGCGTGCGGCGGAAAGCCACCTGAAAGCAAGCGGCCGGCGCATGGCGGCATTGGTGGAGGCGATCGGCCCGTGCCGGATCGAATACACGCCCCCGACCTTTGAGAGCCTCGCCCGCAGCATCGTCTACCAGCAGATCAGCATTCTGGCCGCGCGGAGCGTCTACGGGAAGCTGCGCGGGGCGTGCCGCGGAGACGGACCCCTTCATCCCGAGCATGTGCTGCGGCTGAGCGAAACGGACTTGCGCGCCTGCGGCCTCTCGTCCCAGAAGAGGCGCTACATCCAGGACCTTGCCGCGAAGACGGAGGCGGGGTTGGTCGAATTCCCGCGGTTCCCGGCGATGAGCGATGAAGACGTGATTGCCGAACTCACCCAGGTGAAAGGAATCGGGCTCTGGACGGCCCAGATGTTCCTGATCTTCTCTTTGCGGCGGCCGGACGTCTGGCCCACGGGCGACCTGGGCATTCGCAATGCCGTGCAGAAGCTGCACCGGCTGAAGGAGCACCCCACGCCGGCGGAGACCGAAGCGCGCGGCCGCAAGTGGCGCCCGTATGCGTCGATCGCCTGTTGGTATCTGTGGCGAAGTCTCGAACCGACCGGGCCGTTTTAGTGGCCAGTTGCTAAGAATGCTATGCGTCCAAGGTAAAGCAAAGAACCTCCTTAAACGCAATACAAGTTCAGCTTTATCAATATGTTAGGCTGACACTTTGCGTTTCGATTGCGTTTTAGTTGGGGTTTGCGTCTTGCTGACCGGGTCTGATGAACCACCGGCCAGCCCGGCGGCTACCCACAACGTGGGCTCGGCCTTCTCTCTTGAGTTCCCGAAGCAGGGTCTGCACCTGGTCCTTGGAGAGGTCCTTGAGCACCTCCAACAAGTCTCCCAGTTTGGCACCCGTCGTTCCTGAGTCCTCGATGTGCTTGAGAAGCAGGTGCTTGTTGGTTTCCCGGTCAAGGCCACGATGTCGTGTGTAGATGCCTTTCTTACCAAGAAAACTGTAGAACTTCCGAGAGAGCACTTGCTTTGAGCCTCTGCCGCGTCCGACTCTTTCCACGATTCCACGGTCAACCAGCCTGTCGAGATTGCGACGAAGGTTTTGCTCTACCGCAGTGCCGTGCATAAGGCTGTCGAGCACCAGCAGGTCCTCAACAGAAAACGACACCGACTGCTGGGCGGAGACTTTCTCCAGGAATCGAACGAAATCCGGATTCTGCACTTCTCCTGAGATGGTCAGAGAGACTTGATACTCATCAGTGCCGAAGAAATCCGGCTTTGGTTTGCCCTCGCGAAGCGACTCCTCGTAGATGCGGTCAACGCCTTGTCCGGAACGCTCCACCAAACCGCATCGGGCACAGGACTCGGCAATGCGGCGGTTTCTCGGAGACTGACGGTAGAGAAGGTTCTCGATTGTCACGCCAGCTGGTAGCCCGCCTGGGCTTACGATCTCAAGCTTTCGGGGGAATTGCCGAATGAAGACCGATGACGGAAGGCGGTAATCCCGGTGCGTGAGAGCATTCAGCACAGCCTCTCTCACAACGAGTTCATTGAACACGGACAAGTCCCGGCGAAAGAGGCCATCCTGGTACTGGATAACGTCGTTGCGGAGATTGATGGTGTTCCACAACTGATCGAGGATGCCAAGGAATCCCTGACGAAGCTCGATCCTTTGTTGGTGCGAGATGTGGGTCTCGGAACTGCGATACTCGAAGATCACCTCTGCCTGCGGAATGAACCTGCCAAGAGCAGCCTTTGTTCCAAGAAAAATCAGGGCGGCGCGAGGGAGCTTGCCATCGATCAGGAGTTCGGCATCAGTGAGTAGTCTTTCGACGGAGAGTGAGTCCAATGCTGGGTTCTGGGATTTCTTCCGCCACTGCTGCCGGAAGAGCTCCACGGTACCGGGATCAAGGTGGTCAAGAGTCGCATCTGGCTCGATTTGAGCTGAGTAATCCGGGCCACCCTCGTCGAAAATCTGCTTCAGTTCCTCTTGCGTCATCGCTCGAAGTGCATCACCGGAGCGAGCGAAATACTTCCCATCGACCCCTACCGGGAGACCAACGGGCCGACCGGAGACCTCGAACACCAGAACCCGGCCATCAGGGTGCTGAATCTCCGATACCGATACCCTGATTCGGAGTCTTTCCATCAGGCCAGCTACGGTACGCCCCGGCTCGTCGAACGCGGCTGTTCCCACGATCTCGCGCGGCCTTCTATCAGTAATTCCCAGAACGATCTTCCCGCCACCTTCATTGGCGATTGCGGCACAGTACTCGACAAGCCTGTCGAACGGGTAGTTCCTCTGGGCAGACTTGAACTCAAGCCTTTCGCCTTCAGGTTCGCTGAGCAGGGAGTTCAAGTCATGCAACGAGACAGCCACGATGTTCCTTTTCTCTAAAAGTATCGCCTGAGTAGACAACAAGACACCGAATGATCGCAAGCCGGGGCATGGTTCCGCAGACAGGGATCGTGGCATTGATAGGGAATTGAGATTTTTTCTTGCATTCCCTCCCCCTCGTACGGTGCCCCTCCCCAAGCCAGCACAAAAAATGTGACTTGGCATTGTTAATGTTGGGTGGGGCGAGCCCGGTAAAGCTAGCGCCAAGTAATGATCCCCCGGCAGGCTAGGCCGCTCCACACCCCGTTATTTCCTGGCGACGTGCAGCGCGGAGATGCCAAAGCTCAGGTAGCCGTACTCCACTTCGCGAAAGCCTTCCTCAAGGATCCACTCGCGGAATTCGGGCGCGCCGGGGAACTTCCGCACGGACTCCGGCAGATAGGAATACGCGGCGGAAGAACCGGAGACGATCCCACCGATCCGGGGCAGCACGTGCGTGCTGTAGAGATTGTAGAGGGAGCGAAAGGCGCGATTCGGCGGCTGCGAAAACTCCAGGATCGCGAGCGTGCCGCCCGGCCGCAGGACCCGGTGCAATTCCGCTAAGCCCCGCCGGTAGTTCGAAAAGTTGCGGAAGCCAAACGCAATGGTGATGAGGTCAAGCGATTCGCCGGCGAGCGGCAATTCGAGGCCGTCGGCATCGAAGAGCGTCGAATGCAGACCGAGCCGGGAAAGCTTGCGGGCCGCCCCTTCCAGCATCGGATAACAGAAATCGCTTCCGAACAACGGTCGCCCCGCCGTTCGCTCCATGGCGACCAGCAGGTCGCCAGTTCCGCAGCACAGGTCCATCACCCTGGCATTCGGATTGCGAAGCACTCCGCCTACTCTGCGCACGGTATGCGCGCGCCAGCGGGTATCGATGTTGAGCGAGAGGAAGTGGTTGAGGAAGTCATAGCGGGGCGCGACTTCGCCGAACATCTCCTGTACGCGGCGCGCGGCCTCGCGCTCACTGCCCGTCCCGGCCGGGGTGGTTCCGGCGGCACTCTGTGTTCGGTTGCTCATGCCTGCCGGGTCCGCCGGAGAGCCTCCCTGGTGGCGCACAGCACCGCCTCCGGCTCAATCCCGCTCCGCACCACGACGCTTCCAATGCTCTCCGGCAGCACGAAATGCACTTTCCCCTGGATAGTCTTCTTATCCTGAAACAGGCGGCCGCACAGGCTTTCCGCTTCGATGCCGGCCAGAGACGGAACCGGCCCATAATCGTTCACCGTTTCCACGACACTTTCCGACGACATCTTGTCGAGCATGCCGAGGCGTTCGGCCAGAAGCGTGGCGGCAATCATCCCGAAGCCTACCGCTTCGCCGTGCAGAAATCGCCGATAGCGCGTCTCCGCCTCCAGAGCGTGGCCCAGCGTGTGGCCGAAGTTTAGGATGCGGCGCAGGCCGGATTCGCGTTCGTCCGCACTCACCACCTCCGCCTTGATGCGGACGCTTTCGGCGATGAGCGAGTCCACGATTTCCGGGTCTCTGCCGAGCACACCTTCGCGGTTGTCCTCAAGCAGTTCGAAGAGCCACGGCGTCTGGATGACGCCATACTTGATGACTTCGTAGAGCCCCGCCACGTACTCCCGCTGGGGGAGCGTGTGGAGCACCGTGGGGTCGACGAGCACGGCATGGGGCTGATGGAAAGCGCCCAGCAGGTTCTTTCCGCCGACGAGGTTCACCCCGGTCTTGCCGCCGGTAGCCGCATCCACCTGCGCAAGCAGCGTCGTGGGGATTTGCAGCACCTTCACGCCCCGCATGAAGCTGGCCGCCACAAAACCGCCCACGTCGCCAACAATCCCGCCGCCAAACGCGACGACGCAACTGCCTCGGTCGGCACCGCCCGCGAGCATGGCATCGCAGAGCGTCTCCACCTGGGAAAGGCGCTTGTTCGCCTCGCCACCCGGAAAGTACAGAACCTCGCGATCCTTTGCGCCCAAGGCGGCATCGAGCGCCGCGCCGTGCGCATCCCAGACATCCCCGGTGGTGATCACGAAGATCTTCCCGGCCGAGACCGGAACAAATTCAGCGGTTCGGGCAAGGATTCCCCGCTCCACGACAGCGGCATAGCGTCCGCCAGCCGTCTTCACAATAAATTCAGGCATTCATCCCGTTCTACCATGGCCGAGGTGCTAGAATTTGGCTGAGATGACCCCTGACTTTCTTGTGATAGGTGCTGGGGTTGCCGGACTGCAAGCCGCCATCGAGCTCTCTGATGCCGGTGAAGTGCTCGTGGTGGCGAAAGACAGCCTTTGGGAATCGTCCTCGGCCTATGCCCAGGGCGGCGTGGCTGTCGCGATCAGCGACGATGACGAAGTCGCCCTCCACGAACAGGATACGCTTGCGGCCGGCGACGGCCTCTGTGACCCGGTAGCGGTGCAGGCTCTTGTGCAGCAAGGCCCCGGAGCTATTCAGCGCCTCCTCGAATGGGGCGTGGAGTTCGACCGCGACGGCATCCGGCTGGCGTTCGGGCGCGAGGGCGCTCACAGCCGCAACCGGATATTGCACGCGCACGGGGATTCCACCGGGCGGGAGATGGCGCGCACGCTCTACCAGAAGGCCGCGTCCATCCCCTCGATTCACATCCGCAGCTTCACCGCGATTACGGACCTGATCGTCGAAGACGGCGCGGTGGGCGGCGCGGTGTTCTTCGATGAAGCGTCCGCGCGGCTCACTCCCATCCATGCCCGCGCGGTGCTGCTGGCAACCGGCGGCATGGGCCGCATTTTCCGCGACACTACCAACCCCGACGTCGCCACGGGCGATGGCGTAGCGGTGGCCTGGCGGGCGGGGGCCGAACTGAGCGACCTCGAGTTCGTGCAGTTCCATCCCACCGCGCTCATGATCCCCGGCGCGCCCCGCTTCCTGCTTTCGGAAGCGCTGCGCGGCGAAGGCGCCTACTTGCGCAACACCAAGGGCGAACGCTTCATGGAGCGCTATTCCGCAATGCTCGAACTGGCGCCCCGGGACGTCGTGGCCCGCGCCATTGTCGCCGAGGCCGAGGCGACGGGTTCCGACCATGTGCTGCTCGACCTCACTCACCTCAAGGGCGAATTCATCGCCGCCCGGTTCCCGATGATCTATGCCACCTGCAAGTCCTTCGGGATCGATTTGGCTACGGACCCGGCTCCTGTTACCCCGGCGGCGCACTATGTCATGGGGGGAGTGCGTTCCGGCCTGTCTGGCATGACCAGCCTGCAGCGCCTCTACGTTGCCGGCGAGGCGGCGTGCACCGGCGTGCATGGCGCGAACCGGCTGGCCAGCAATTCGCTTTTGGAAGGGCTGGTCTTCGGTACCCTTGCCGGGAGCGCGATGAAGCGCTGGGCGCGCGTAACGCCGGTGAAGGGCGATCCGTTGGAGGATCTCGTCTTTCCGGAAATGGAAACCATGGCGCTGCGCACGCTGGCTTGGGAGAATTGCAGCCTCTTGCGGGACCGCGCTCGCCTGGAAGCGCTGCTCGCGCGCCTGGGAGAACGCCCCAGCGGAAAGAAAGCCCATCCCACACGCGGCGACTTCGAACTGCGAAATATGAAAGCCGTGCTCGAATTGATCGCCCGCAGCGCTCTGGCGCGGGAAGAGAGCCGCGGCGCGCATCACCGGCTGGATTTCCCGGAGAAGCGCGACGAGTTCCGCCGGCATTCGCTGGTCGTGCGGCCGGGCGGGCATCGGGCGGCGCGAACACCGGAGACGCCACCCCAGGTTCACTTCGTCTAGGGCGGTGGGCTTGCGCCTATTTGCCTACCAGCACGGACACGCTGCGGGGGGCCGCGATGTAGCTTGTCTGATTGCCGAGTTCCACCTCGAAGCCGGGCCGCGCGATATCGTCGGGCGGTGCCAGCGAGGTATCGGCGAAGCGGTGCCAATGATACCCGCCAAGCACCGGCAACTGGAATTCGTGCGGTTCCCAGTGCGCGTTGGCGATGACAAAAATGTGGTCATCGTGACGCCGTTCGGATGCGCCAAAGAAGTGGGCCGCCAGCGTGTGGGAATGGTAATTCCAATCGGGCTCGTGCAGCTTGACTCCGTGCCAGTGAATCCGGCAATTGCTCTGCGCGGGGTCGTCGGCGAAACGCTCGCAACGAAGAATCTTGTGCTGCTTCCGGAAGGCGATCAGCCGCTGGAAGAACCGGTACTGTTCCGCATTCTTCTTTCGCATCCGCCAATCCACCCAACTGATCTCGTTGTCCTGGCAGTAGGCGTTATTGTTCCCCTTCTGCGTGCGGCCGAATTCATCGCCCGCGAGGATCATGGGGACCCCATGCGAGAGCAGCAGAACCGCGGCGAAATTCTTCATCTGCTGCTGGCGCAATTGCAGCACGGCCGGGTCCGCGGTATCGCCTTCGGCTCCGCAATTCCAGCTCGCCTCGTTGCTTGAGCCGTCGTTGTTGTTCTCGCCGTTGGCGAGATTGTGCTTGTCATTGAAGCTCACCAGATCGTTCAGCGTGAAGCCATCGTGAGCGGTGATGAAATTGATGCTGTGGTAGGGCTGGCGTTCGCTCGAGCGGTAGAGATCCGGACTGCCCATCAGGCGCTTCGCGAACGCCGGCGTCATGCCCGGCTCCCCTTTCAGGAAGCGCCGCACCTCGTCCCGAAACTTGCCGTTCCACTCCGCCCAGCGGCCCCAGGAAGGAAACGATCCCACCTGGTAAAGCCCAGCCGCGTCCCAGGCTTCGGCAATCAGCTTGGTATCGGCGAGGATCGGATCTCCCGCGATATTTTCGAGCAATGGCGGATTGGCCAGCACCGATCCATCCTGCCCCCGGCCGAGAATGGAGGCGAGGTCGAAGCGGAACCCGTCCACGTGCATCTCGGTAACCCAATAGTGCAGGCAATCGACGATCATGCCGCGCACCACGGGGTGGTTACAGTTCAGCGTATTGCCGCATCCGGAGTAATTCAGGTAGCGCCCGGTATCGGGGTCGAGCATGTAATAGGTTTCGTTGTCGATGCCGCGGAAGGAAGTGGTGGAACCGCGCTCGTCGCCCTCTCCGCTGTGGTTGAACACCACATCGAGGATCACTTCGATGCCGGCTTGATGAAAGCGCTTCACCATCTCTTTGAACTCGCGCACTTGCGCGCCAAAAAACGGGTTCGAGGAGTAGCTCGATTTCGGCGCGAAAAACGAGATGGGGTTGTAGCCCCAGAAGTTCACGAGCCGCTCTTTTGTTTTCGGATTGAAGCGCGGCTCTTCCACTTCCTCAAACTCGGCCACCGGCAGCAATTCCACCGCGGTGACGCCCAGTTCCTTGAGATAGGGGATCTTTTCCGTGAGGCCCAGATAAGTGCCCGGACGCCCGACGTTGGCGGAGTTGTGAGCGGTAAATCCGCGAACGTGCAATTCATAGAGAACCGAATCCGCCAAGGGCACGTTGAGCGGCTGATCCAGTTCCCATTCGAAGAGGTCGTCCACAACCAGGGAACGGCGGGGCCGCGGGCTTGGCCAGGCACTGGTTCGCCGTTTCTCGTCGCCCCGCCAGGCTTCGCCGCCCGTCACGGCCTTGGCATAGGGATCCAGCATGATTTCATTCGGATAGAACCGGTGAACATGCGGACGAGAATTCGGCTTCATGTCCAGGCTGTAGGCATACTCCACCCGAGGATCAATGCCCTGGAGATAGATGTGCCACACGTTTCCCGTCCGGTTTCGGTTGGGATCCAAGGGCAATTCGAGCAGGCTTTCCGAGTCCCCAGGGTAAAACAGCACCAGCCTTACCGACGTGGCACGTTTCGAATAGAGCGCGAAATTGACGCCGCTCCGCATGGGCGTCGCGCCCATCGGCTTGGGCGAGCCCTGATGCACGGCAAACTCGCCCGACATCAACTCGAGCAGCTTTTCACGTGGCGATTTCGCGATCAAAACGCTTGTCCCTTCTCCCGCGGTTCGCTAGTCGCCGCTGCCCGAAGCCACCGGGATCTTCCAGATGTCGCGTGCGTATTGCTGGATGGTGCGGTCGCTCGAGAACTTGCCCATGCGGGCAACGTTCAGCACCGCGCGGCGGTTCCACGCGAGAGTGTCCCGGTAATCGGCCTCCGCCGCCTCTTGCGCGGCAACGTATGCGTTAAAGTCCGCAAAGTGAAAATAGGGATCGCCGCCATGCGTCAGCGTGTCCACAATGGGCCGGTAGAGATTCTCCTCGCCGGGGCAGAAGAGGTTGCCGGAGAGCGCATCCACGATGCGGCGAATTTCCGGATGCGTCTCCAGGTAGGCCCAGGGATTGTAACTCCCCTTCATGCGCTTTTCGCTCACCTGCTCCGCGGTGAGGCCAAAGATATACAGATTCTCCGCGCCCACTTCTTCCAGAATTTCGATGTTCGCGCCGTCCAGCGTCCCCATGGTGAGAGCGCCGTTCATCGCAAACTTCATGTTGCCGGTGCCGGAGGCTTCCTTGCCCGCGGTGCTGATCTGTTCGCTCAGATTCGCGCCGGGAATCAGGGCTTCCGCAAGCGAGACCCTGTAATCCGGCAGGAAGGCCACACGAATCAGATCCTTGCATTTCGGATCGCCGTTCACGACCTCCGCCACGCCGTGAACCAGCCGGATAATCAGCTTGGCCATGAAGTAGCCCGGCGCCGCCTTTCCGGCCAGAAGAAACGTTCGGGACGACTGCGGCGTGTGCCCTTCCTCGGTGATCCGGAAATACTGATGAATGATGTAGAGCACATTCAGCAACTGCCGCTTGTACTCGTGAATTCGCTTGGCGAGCACGCCAAACATGGATGCGGGATCCAGCACAATCCCGGTATCCCGCTTTACGTGCTGGGCCACCCGGAGCTTATTCGCTTGCTTCACGCGCGCAAACTCTTCAAGAAATTCCGCGTCCCGCGCATAGGGTTCCAGGCTCCTCAGTTGCTGGAGATCGGTAACCCACCCTTCGCCGATCCGGCCGCTGATCAGGCGGGTGAGCCCAGGGTTCGCCACTTTCATCCAGCGCCTCTGTGTGACGCCGTTGGTCTTGTTGTTGAAGCGCGCCGGGTATAGCTGGTAGAAATCCGGAACCAGTTTGCTCTTGATGAGGTCGGAATGCAGGGCGGCCACCCCGTTCACCGAATGGGAACCGACGATAGCCAGGTGCGCCATTCTCACCTGTTTCTCCGGCCATTCTTCAATCAGCGACATCCGCTGCGCTATGCCGCCGTTGTGGGGCCAGCGCCTCTCCACTTCCTTGAGGAAGCGGGTATTGATCTCATAAATAATCTGCACATGGCGGGGCAACACGCGTTCCAGCAGGGATATGGGCCACTTCTCCAACGCCTCCGGCAGCAGGGTATGGTTGGTGTAGCCGCAGGTGGCCTTGGTGAGCTGCCACGCGAGATCCCACTCCAGGCCGCGTTCATCCACCAGCATCCGCATGAGTTCCGCGATGACCAGCGCGGGGTGGGTATCGTTGAGCTGAATCGCCACTTTTTCCGAGAGCAGGCGGATATCGTCAAAATCCTGCCGGAAGCGGTCCATGATATCCCGAAGCGAACAGGCAACCAGGAAATACTCCTGCAGCAGGCGGAGTTCGCGGCCGGTGGCAATCGCATCGGACGGATAGAGAACCTTCGAGACTTTCTCCGACTCGATCTTCTGTTCCACGGCCCGGATGTAGTCGCCCTGATTGAAGATCTGGATGTCGAACTCGTCGGAGGCCCGCGCGGTATAGAGCCGCAGGTAGTTCACGGTCTTTGCGCCGTATCCAACCACGGGCACGTCGTAGGGCACGCCTACGAGCACCCTCCACTCCATCCACATCGGGTTGTAGTTGCCGTCGCGATCCACGCCGTCCTCCACCCGGCCATAGACCGGGATGTAGAGTGCGTCCTTCGACATCTCCACCTGCCAGGGGGAATCCTCCATGCGCCAATGGTCCGGCATTTCCACCTGCCAGCCTCTTCGGATCTGCTGGCGGAACAGCCCGTACTCGTAATTGATCCCGTAGCCGAAACCCGGGACGCCCAGAGTCGCCATCGAATCGAGAAAGCACGCCGCCAACCGGCCGAGGCCGCCGTTGCCCAGCGCCGCATCCGGTTCCGTATTTGCGATCTCGTTCAACTCCACCCCGAATTCGCGGGCTGCCTCCGCAAAAATGTCGTAGAGGTCGAGCGCGATGAGATTGTTCTCAAGCGAACGGCCGATCAGAAACTCCAGAGAGAGGTAATAGACGCGCTTCGTTTGGGATGCTTTGTACCGTTCTTCCGTGGCGTGGTGCAGGTCCAACAGTTCCTGGCGAACCGCCAGGGCGAAAGCTTTGAACAGCGCGTATGGGGTGGCCGACTCTTTGCGTACGCCGATTGAATAGCGAAGATGAAAGCGAATCCGTTCGAGAATGACTTTCGCGTCCAGAGCCGTGCCTGGAATCCTGTTCTGGGTTAGTGGCATAGATCGTTCTCCATGCAGCCACAAATGGCCGCTGCAGTATTCGGCGATCGCAGCGGTTCTGTTGATGTATCGCTGCCCTATTTGCTTCGCTGTGGGATAACTTCGTCCATTCGGCGATCCCCCAATAGGCCCCATTCGAAGGGATTTCGATGGGATCGCAAACAATCACTCCGAAATCCATCATCGCCTACTTTAGGAATCGGCGCACAGGCGCTCATGGAGGGCGGGAACGGCAGCGGAGTTCGAACTTCGGGCGATTCGCTCCCCCCGGGGCAGATTTCCGCTATGAAACGGACGCCCGTTTCGGGGCCGGACGGCGCGATGCAAACTGCTCCACCACGCGGCCCAAATCCTCCCGTTGGAACCCCGCATCGAGCACGGCGTCGAACAGTTTGGAATCCGCCAGGAACGCTCTGGAATCGCCACTCGCGGCGATTGCCACCAGATTCGGCGCAGCGGCGCCCAGAGAAGCTCGCAACTTCCGCGCCACTTCCATCTCTGTCTGAATGCCGAGATCGGCGTCGAGGAGGACAAAGGAAAATTCCCGGTGCACCGCATTCTGCACAAGATCCTGATAGTTATCCGCCGCGACAATGCCCATGGAAAATTGGCGCAGAAGGTAGCCCAGGCCTTTTCGCCGCCGTTCTCCCACGGCGAAGACCAAGGCCGGAGGAACCGCGGCTCTTGGCTCTCTGGATGCGCTGACCAGCCGCTGAATGGGCTTGCGCGGCGTCTGCGAGAGAGCCGCATAAGCGGCCGCAATCTTCCCAATCGCCCGATAAGGCGAAATCGGCTTCCGGAGCACAAGCAGCGGATCTACCCCTTTGAGGACGCTTCGATCCACGGGACTGTGAACGGAATCAAGCAGCACCAGCAGCAGTTGCGGGTTCTGCGTCACCAGACGGATTCCGCGGTTAATCTCGGAGGCGCCGCCTTCGAGACTCCTCGTATCGAACACGACCACGTCCGTCAGGCGATTCAATCGCTCCCTGGAGAGAAGTTCCAGCGTGTCATGGAGCCCCTGGCTTCGCTGCAAGCGCAGCCCGCATTCGCCCAATGCGTCGGACCATGCCTGCGCGGACACGTCTCCCACGCCCGCCAGAAGGATGGATTTTCCGCGAAATTCCTCCACGACCGATGGGGCTTCCCAGCCGCTCTCCACCAGCGCCTTGCCGGACGTCTTTAGCAGAACCGAGAACCGTGAGCCCGCACCCAGCGTGCTCTCCACCCGAATCTCCCCGTCCATCAGTTCACAAAACTGCTTGCTGATGGCAAGCCCCAAGCCGGTGCCCCCGTAGAGCCGCGAAGTGGCCGGACCCGCCTGGCTGAACGGATGGAAAAGGCGGGCAACCGTCTCCTCCGACATGCCAATCCCAAAGTCGATCACCTCGAAGCGCAATTCTCCCCTGGATTCAAGCAATGGCTCCCACGAGATTGCGATCTCCACTTCGCCCTTCTTCGAAAACTTGATCGCGTTCCCCACCAGATTCATCAGCACCTGGCGCACTTTCCCTGGATCGCCCAGAACGGTTTCGGGCATGGGGAAGCGCGTGCGCACCACCAGATCGATTCGTTTGCGCGATGCGGGCTCCGCGAGGCTGGCGCAGACTTCTTCCGCCAGTTCCCTGGGGTCGTAATAGACCTCTTCGAGTTCGACTCGCTGCGCCTCCAGCTTCGAGTAGTCCAGGATGGAGTTGACGATAGAGAGCAGAGACTCCGCGGAAGACTGAATCGCCTGGCCGAACTCTCTCTGCTGCCGGTCAAGAGATGTTTGCAGCAGCAGCGATGTCATCCCCAGGACTCCGTTCAGCGGAGTGCGGATCTCATGGCTCATGGTTGCCAGGAAGTTCCCCTGCAGGCGCGTCGCGTGCTGCGCCGCCATCAGCGCGGAGAGGAGTTCCGCATTCTTCGCCTGCAACTCCAGCGCGCTCGCCCTCTCCTGCTCTTCCCGCGCCTTCCGGTTCTGTATATCCGTCAAAACTCCTTGATAGCGAATGGGGAATCCATTCTGAGCCGGGAGCCGGGTGACGAGGAACGAGACCCACAAACGCGAACCGTCTTCCGCCTTTAAGAGGGCTTCTCCGGCATGGGTGCCCGTGGCATCCATTTCGTCCAGAAAATCCAAGCGGGCCGCTTCGCCGCCCGCGCCGTTGCGATGGCCAAGGAAGTAATGCGAATGATGGCTTCCGACGACCCGATGCGCGCGATAGCCGGTCATCCGGTCCCAGGCCGGAGAAAGAAACGTCCAATTCCCTTTCGCATCCAGTTCGAATGCGATCTCCCGCTCGCCGGCCAACTGGTTCAGGGTGAGCGCGCTCGCGTCTTCGCGTGGGAGCGGCCGGGCATGGAGATTCCGCAGGGTGCCAAGCAATCCCGCGAAACTGCGCACTACCGCCTCATGCTGGTCGGTCCAGGCAATCTCCGCACGGGTGAAATCCAGGCGCAGAAAGCCCCACAACTTGCCATCGGCATCAATAGGCACCGCCACCGCGGAGCGATACCGGACGCCGCGCGCGGGAGGAGGCATGGCGGCGGGATCGTCCGGGCCGGATCTCGCGCTCTCGACAACGCGGTCCTGTCGCAGTTCCGTGTACCAGCGGGCGTTCCATTCCGCACCGAATGGCTGGGCTTGCGAATCCGCGGAGTTCCGGCGCTCCCGGCTAAACTCGGCAATAAGCTTTGGGTCGGATGGGGCAGCGGAATCCGGATTCGGGATCTCGTAAACGCCTACCCGGTCAATTGAGGCCATCTCGGCGAGTTGCTGGAGCGCAACGGGCAACGACTCCGAAAACGAAGCGGCGGTCATCGTCCGCATCGCGCGGACGCAGCCCGAAAGGAACTCGAGGATTCGGCCTTCATTCTCCGGGTTCATCACGCGCATCCGCCTTTGAGCCGATCTCACGCACTAGGTGCTTCGAGATCGTGAAACAAACTCTCGAGCGCAGCCCGAGCACAATGGCGACCGCTCTCCACCCGCCGGTTCCTTTAACAGGGAACAGATACCGCGCGGATAGGCTCAAGCAGCCGATTCAAACTGGAAATGTGAGATCAATACTACTTTAATGCAAAACGGCTAGTACTTTTGAGGAGATCGTGCGAATCTCCGCCAACAAACAACGCGAGATTGTGCGGACGATTCGATCATTACGAAACAATTTCGACAAGGAATGCTTTTTAGGTTCAGTAGTTCTGGAGCGTACTTGTAGATCTCATGTGCCCCTTCCGGCAGCGAAAGAACCCCGCGTGCCTCACAAATTTCTCGGCCCTCGCGCGGAAATATTCTGCCCTTCGAGACAGGCGGCATCAAAGCGTATGTAAAATGGAATGCGTTGTGAACTCCATGCGAAGCCTCCTTTTGTTTACTCTCGTCCTCTCCGCTCTGCTCGTAAGCTGCAAGCCTTCGGTGCCGGACAATGTGGTTGCGGTGGTGAATGACAAATCGATCACCGTGGAGGAACTGTCCAAATTTTACAAGAGCAGTTTCCCGAACCAGCCCAGCGTCAAGGAGGATGATGAGATCCTGCGCCAGAAGCTCCAGTTGCTGCGGGACATGATCGACAGCGAGATCATGATGCAGCGCGCCGAGAAGCAGGGGCTGATCGCGGTGGACGCGGATGTGGAAGCCAAGCTGAACGAGTTTCGCGCACCCTACACCCAGGAAGAGTTCCAGAAGCAACTGGAGGCGCGCGGCTTTACCGTGGACGACCTCAAGACACAGATTCGCCGGGACTTGAGCGTCCGCCGTCTGTTCAACAAGGAGATCACGTCGCGGGTGAACATCTCCGACCAGGACGTGAAGGAGTTTTACGAACAGAACAAGGCCGGCTTCAATCTTGCCGAACCGCAATTCCACATCGCACAAATTCTGGTGACGCCCCGCGCGGACGATGAGGTGCGGAACCTGAAGAACGACAACGCCACCGATGTGGAATCGGCGCGCCGCAAGATCCAGATGATCGATGCACGCCTGAAGCAGGGCGAGGACTTCGCCATGCTCGCGCAGAATTACTCCGAGGACTCCTCCACGAATCAGAACGGTGGCGACATCGGCTTTATTCCGGAATCGGCCCTGGCCAACGCCAGCGCCGACCTCCGGCGCGTTGTAACCTCTCTCCAGCCGGGGCAGAATTCCGCGATTATTTCCACTCCAGAGGGCTTTCGCATCTTTCGCCTGATCTCCCGCGAGCCCGCCGGACAGCGGGAACTCAATGATCCGCGGGTGCAGCAGAACATCCGCACCACCCTCGTGAATCGCAAGGATCAATTGCTGCAGGCCGCGTATTACGAAATCGCCCGGAATGAGGCGAAGGTGATGAATTACTACGCGGAAAAGGTGCTCGGAGAGACCGCGCGCAAAGACGAGTAGACAGCTTCACCGCTCCTTGAACTTCGGGGCTTCCCGGCCGCATGCGGTGCCGGGGAAGGAGCGTCTGGAACTCCGGCCTTCGTTCGCCAGCGCGTTTTCAAGCTTCAGCACCCACGCCTGGTGTACGGCCGAGGGCACTTCGCCAGCCGCCAGGAACGACGGCATGGTGATGACGGTATCGCCGCCGCTCCGACGCCACTCGATGGTTCCGCCACCTCCCAGGAGCGAGACCCGTGTCCGCGCGGAGACGGCGATGCCTTTCAGGCGGAAGTTTCCGCCCTGCCAACGGGGAAGAATCGCATAGAGGCGATCACCCTTGCCGGTAAAGTGTGCCACCATCCGGGCCTGACCGGGCGCGCTTCGATCCGTGAAGTTCAGAACGTCCTATTTCCCTTTGCGCTCGCCGGTCCCGAGTCTCTCATATTCCCCGACGCTCCATTGACGAGTGGGAGAGAACCCGCGCGTTCCGTGCCCAGAAGTATGAAGTTTTTGCCGCGGCGCGCCGATAGACGCTCATGAGCCGGCCTTCGCGCATTCTGCTTTCTCCGCCCGATGTCGGTGCCACCGAGCGGGAGGCGCTGCTTGCCGCTTTCGATAGCAACTGGATCTCCACGGTGGGGCCCGCGATCGAAGAGTTCGAGGGGGCGATGGCCGCATGGATCGGCCGGCCCTGCGTCGCGGTCGCGAGCGGCACATCGGGCCTGCACCTGGCGTTGCGGTTGGTGGGCGTTGCACCGGGAGACACGGTTCTGTGCCAGACGTTCACCTTCGCCGCGAGCGCAAATCCGATTCTCTACGAGAAGGCCGAGCCCTGCTTTCTCGACAGCGAGCCGCGCACGTGGAACCTGGATCCGAACGCGCTCGAAGATTCACTGAGAGCCCTGGCGCGGTGCGGACGACGGCCGAAGGCGCTTATCGCCGTCCATCTCTACGGCATGCCCGCTGAGATCCACTCCATCCGGACGCTGTGCGACCGGCATGGCGTGGCGCTGATTGAGGATGCAGCGGAATCGCTGGGCTCCACCGTTTCAGGCACTTCCGAGGACGCGCGCGGGGAACAGACCGGACGCTTCGGCCTGGCGGGTGTCTTTTCGTTTAACGGGAACAAGATCATCACGACGGCCGGCGGCGGAATGGTCGCCGTGGATTCCCCGGCCGATGCGGCCCGTCTGCGCAAATGGAGCACCCAATCCAGGGAACCGGCGGAGCACTATGAGCACGCGGAGCTCGGATACAACTACCGGATGAGCAACCTGCTCGCCGCGCTTGGTCGGGCGCAACTCTCGCATCTGCCGGAAAAAATTCGCCGCCGCCGCGAGATATTCGAGCGCTATCGCACGGCGCTCAACGGCTTCCCAGGGATTGTGTTTCAGCCGGAGGCGGCGGGCAGCCGCTCAAACCGCTGGCTGAGCGCGCTCTATTTGGATCCGCGCGAGTGGGGCAACTGCCGTAACGCGCTTGCATCGCGGCTTGCGGCGCGAGGGATCGAATCCCGTCCCCTATGGAAGCCGATGCACCTGCAGCCGCTGTTTCGCGATACCCGGCATTTTGGCACGCCGCTCTCCGAAGCGCTGTTCGCGGGCGGGATTTGCCTGCCAAGCGGAAGCGCGCTGCGCGAGGAGGAGCAGGACGAAATCTGCGAAGAAATCGTGCGGTTCCTTTCCGAGGCCCCGGCCGCCAATTCCGGGTGGAGAAGCCGCGGCGGGTCTATCCATGAAGGCAATCCCGACATTCCGGGCACAACGGCGGCCCTAAAGCGATCCTCCCTAAGTTCCGATGACTATGACGGAGGTCAACTGGTGCAACCCATCGGGTTAGACGGCTGCGCTCCCTTCGAACCCGCGCCGGGAGGAGAAACGCCATGGACCGCTTCCGCCAATACGTTATGAAGTACCGCCAGCTTCTCCTGCGGATCGCACTCAATGTTGCCGTTGTGGGTGTGAGCGGGGTGGTTGCCTACCTGCTTCGATTTGATTTTCAAGTGCCTCTGGATTGGCTGCCGGGCGCAATATCCGCCCTGTTCTGTTGGGTGACCGTGCAGCCGCTCACGCTGCATTTCGCCGGCTGGAACCGGATCGGCTGGCATCGAATCGCTTTGCCCGATGTAGGTTTGCTGGTTCGCGGAGTCTGCATCGCGGCCTCCGCCTCAACCGTCCTTATTCTTTTGCTGCGCCAGGGAGCGGTTCCGCGATCCGTTTTCCTTCTTCAGGCGGCGCTGGTGCTGGTGTTCGCCATCTCCGCCCGCGTGGCGGTGAGACTGGCAATGGAACGGCGGGAGCGCGGTTCATCCGCCTTGCCGCTGCGGCGGGCACTTATATATGGAGCCGGCTCGGCCGGACAGGCGCTCTTGCGGGAACTTCAGAGGAAGCCGCGGATCGGGTACCGCCCGGTTGGATTCGTGGACGACAACGAATCTCTCCATGGGCAGATTGTCCATGGCGTTCCCGTACTGGGCTGCGGGCCGTCCTTGAGCCGGATCGCCGCCGCTCACAGGGCGGACGAGATCCTGATTGCGATCCCCTCGGTGGGCGGTCCTCGCCTCGCGGAGATCGTTACCTACTGCGACCAGGCAGGACGCCCTTGCAAGACGATCCCCTCGGTGGAAGAACTGATTCGCAAACCCGAGCGGCTGACCGACCTTCGGCGTGTGAATCTCGAAGAACTGCTGGGCAGAGAGCCCGTAAGGCTGGATCTCGGAGCGATCTCCCGCGAAGTGGCGGGGCGTGTCGTGATGGTGACGGGAGCGGCGGGTTCGATCGGCTCTGAAATTTGCCGGCAATTGGCCTCGTTTCGTCCGCTGCGTCTCGTGGCACTGGATATCGCCGAAACGCCGCTCTTCCATCTCGAGAACGAGTTCCTGGAACGCTATGCCTCTTGCCCCCTCCTGCCCACGATCGGCGATGTGCGCGAGGAAGCGCGGATGCTGCGGCTGATGCGCGAGAACGGGGTGGAGATCGTCTTTCACGCGGCCGCGTACAAGCATGTGCCCATGATGGAACGCCATCACTCCGCGGCGATTGACAACAATATATTCGGCACGCTGGCGCTGGTAAACGCATCTGAGCGGGCGGGCATCCGCCGGTTTGTGATGATCTCCACGGACAAGGCCGTACGCCCGTCGAGCGTGATGGGCGCGACCAAGCGCCTGGCGGAACTGATTGTAAAATCCCGGTCCGGTGGCGGCACGCGCTTCGTCTCGGTTCGCTTTGGCAATGTACTGGGCAGCAACGGGAGCGTCGTGCCGATTTTTGAGCGGCAGATCCGCAATGGCGGCCCGGTCACAGTCACCCATCCGGAGATGCGGCGCTATTTCATGACGATCCCGGAGGCTTCACAGCTCGTCTTGCAGGCGATGGCGCTGGGCACTTCGGACGAGATCTTCGTCCTCGACATGGGCAGCCCGGTTCGCATCGGAGATCTCGCGCGCAGCCTGATCGCGCTCCACGGGAAAACACCGGGCCGCGACATCGCGCTCGAATACACCGGACTTCGCCCTGGGGAGAAGCTCTTCGAGGAACTCTATCTGAGCGACGAGAACCTGATTCGGACCGTCCATGAGAAGATCCTCGTCCTCAAGGGGGATCCCGTGGACCGCGCGTGGGTGGAGGGATGGCTTACGGTGCTGCGCACGCATTCCACAATGGATGCGAGTGAAATGCGCGAGATCCTGCGCGGCATTCTGCCCGACTATGCGCCAACGGACGGCCTCATGACCTCACGGAATCCATTGGACTCCGTGATTTCTGGCGCCGAACCGTCCATTGCCGCGGGTATCACTCCTTGCGCTGACACCGCAACGACGGCTGGGGCGAGGACGAATCTCGATGCGTGGGAAGTGGCGTGACGAATCAAGGCTACCTGGTGGTGGTGGATCGCTCCATCCCGGCGGATTCTTCCCGGTGGTTCGGTCTGCTCGCATTGCTGGCGCTCATCACCCTGCCCACCGGCTATGATGCGCGGTTTCTGCCCTGGTTCTGCGTGGAACTCGCGGGCACCGGGCTGTTGCTCTGGCTGTGGCGGCGCGGGGAAATGTCCTCTGCCTTTCGCGCGTGGGGCGTGGCGGCCCATCTTTCCGTTTGGCTTGGTTCCTCCATGGCAATCGCCGCTCTTCAGATCGCGTGCGGCTTGACGGAAAGCCGCTTTGACACCTTTCGCCAGTTGCATTTCTTCGCGGGTGGCCTGTTTCTGGTTCCGCTTGTCGCGCGAGCGTTCCCTGCTTTGAAGTCGAGCGCGTTCCGGAATTGGGCGGCACCGGCCGCCAGCGCCCTGCTCGGCTTATCGTTGCTGGGCGGATCGCTGTCGCTGCTACAGCAAAATCCGGCCGCAGATGCCGTCATCTGGTGGCCCTTCATCTATCGAAACCACTACGCAGCTCTTGTGTTGCTCTTGCTGCCGCCGCTTTGCTGGCATGCATTCGCACGGGCAGAATTCCATTGGGGAGCGGCGGTTGGCGTTGTGGCTGGGATCGCCGGGGTAGTCAGTTCGGCCTCCCGGAGCGGCATCATCCTCCTGGCGCTCACGTTGGGAGTGCTTGGATTCCTGATCTGGCTTCAATCGGAGCGGCCAAAACGACGCTGCGTGCTTACCGCAACGCTTGGAGTTGTCGCAATCGGAGCCATCCTCGCCAATTCCGATGGCATCGTCTGGCGACTCCAGCACGGCGGATCCATGCTGGAGGGCCGCCTCGACTACTGGCAGGCGACGCTTCCCATGATCGCGGAGCGGCCATTGCTTGGATGGGGATTTGGAAGCTGGCCGGATGTCTACCCGCAGTTTCTCATTCACGATGCGGGAGTTCCCGTCAATCGAGCCCACAGCGACTGGCTGGAATTCTTCGCGGAGGGTGGATTCATCCCTCTGTTGGCGCTGGGCGTTTTTGGCGCGCGCAGCCTATGGCTAGCATTCCGGCATCCGTGGTCCATCGGCGTACCCGCTGTCCTATTGCTCGCGATGGTGGACTATCCCTTGCGCCTGCCGATTCTGCTGCTGGCGATCGTGGCAATTACCGTAACGGCGGAGCTGACGGAACGCTGCACCGAGCGCGCTCCAATCGAGAATCGCG
>JBDIBK010000075.1:0-20767 GCA_039812845.1 Bryobacterales bacterium | reverse complement strand
GTGATCACCGCCGGTTACGATCCGTTGCGCGACGAGGCTCTCGCCTATGCAGACCGGCTGGAGGAGGCGGGCAACATCGTTCAGAAAAAGCATTACGAAGGCCAGATCCACGGATTTTTCGGTTGCTCTTCAATGACCGCCGACGCCGACGACGCGCTGCGGACGGTAGCGACGTTTCTCAATCGAGTTTGGAAAGTGCTGTAAGGGGCTTTACGCGCGGCTAGGGGTCACCGTGCGCTGCCACGGCCGCGGCGAGCATTCACGCGGGCGGGGCAAATGGGAAAGGGGAATACGGGCGGATGCGGTTGCTCGAAGGCAAGGTGCAGCACTATGAATGGGGCGGGCATGCGTTCATTCCCTCACTGTTGGGCAAATCCGGCAAGGCCCGCAAGCCGCACGCCGAATACTGGCTGGGGGCTCATCCGAAAGCTCCGGCCATGGTCCGCATGAGCGGGGGATGGACGCCGCTCACGGAGATCGCCCCGGATCTGCCGTATCTGCTCAAGGTGCTGGATGCCCGCGAAATGCTGAGCATCCAGGCGCATCCCAGTCTCGCGCGCGCCCGCCGCGGATTCGCGGCGGAGAATGCGGCCGGCATCCCGCTGAGCGCCGCGGCCCGCAACTACAAGGACGCGAACCACAAGCCGGAAGTCCACGTCGCGCTCACGCCCTTCTGGATGCTTAATAGCTTTCGGCCTTGGCCGCAAATCCGCGATCTTCTCTCAACGGTTCCCGAACTGCATCCGCTGCGGAAGGTGAAATCACTAAAGACCCTGGTGCGCCGTGTCCTCACCATGCCGGAGCCGGGCGAAATACTCGCACCTCTGCTGGATCGGTTGCGTAAGCAAGGCGCAACCGGCAAGGAATCGCCGGACTATTGGGTGCTGCGCGCCGCGGCCACCTTCCCGAACGCGGCCAATGACCGCGGGCTGTTTTTCATTTACCTGCTCAACCTGGTCTCGCTAAAGCCGGGCGAAGGCACTTACCAGCCGGCCGGAGTGCTTCATGCCTATCTCGAAGGCAGCACGGTGGAGCTGATGGCGAACTCCGACAATGTGCTGCGCGCCGGTTTGACCTCAAAGCACGTGGACACCGCCGAACTGCTCCGGGCCATCTCCTATGAGAGCGGCTATCCGCCCATCCTCCGGGGAGAGCCCGCCGGCCGTGGCGTCCGTGTCTATCGCACGCCTTCGAGGGAGTTCGAACTTTCTCGCATTCACGCCGCCCCAGGCGTCAGACGCCGCCGGGAAGCCCGTGGGCCGGCGATCCTCCTGCTTGCCAAAGGCGCGGCCACGGTGGGCGGGATTTCTCTTCGACGGGGACAGGCCGTGTTCGCCCGCGACGAGAAGTATTGGATCGAGGCCGGCGAATCGGGCGTTGAACTGTTTGAAGCGGCCGTTCCATCGCCCTAAACGCGCGCGCGCCTATCCGGGCGGTTCGCTCTGGACGGCTTTTTTCAGCGAATCGGACTCGAGGTAAATGTGCTTGATGTCGGGGTGCGCCGCGCGGATGCTCCCTTCAATGCGGTCGATCGTTTCTTCCGCCTGTTGTGCCGTCAGCCCCGCCCGAAACTCCACGTTCATCGCGAGCAGGGCGTTGTGCGGTCCGAAGTACATCGTCAGCGGCCGCTCCATGGCCACGATGTTCGCGTCGGCGGCAATCAAGGCGCGGATACTGGCGAGAATCTTCGGGTTCGCCCCTTCGCCCACCAGCAGGTCCTTCGTTTCCGCCGCCAGCAGCATGGCCACCGCGGTGAGGATGACGCCGATGAGTATGGAGGCGGCTCCATCCGCCCAGTGCCAGCCAAAAGTGGAGCCCAGGAAGACGCCGACGAATGCCACCAGAATCCCGGCCAGCGCGGCGCCGTCTTCGAATAGTACGGTGATTACGGTTGGGTCTTTACTCTCCCGCACCGCTTGCCAGATACTCATATCACCGCGAATCTGGTTCAGTTCCTTGAGTGCAAGCGTCAGGGCGACGCATTCAAACAGCGAAGCCACCGCCAGCACGAGATAGTTCGCCAGCGGGTTGCTGATTGGCTCCGGGTGTTCGAGATGTTTGACGCCCTCGTAGATTGAAATTCCGCCGCCGAGGGCGAAAATGAGGATGGCGACGACAAGGCTCCAAAAGTAGTGTTCCTTGCCATAGCCGAACGGATGGCGATCGTCGGCCGGCCGGTTTCCGCGGCTCACTCCATAGAGCAGCAGAAGGCCATTGCCGGAATCGACGGCGGAGTGAATGCCTTCGGAAAGCATCGCCGAGCTGCCGGTGAATGCGGCGGCCACGAACTTTGCGGCGGCAATGCCGAGGTTTGCCGCGATGGCGGCGTAGATGACAGTTTTCGATCCGCTGGCCATACTGTGAAATGGCGGTGGAAGGGGAAGGGAATTTCCCGCTGCCAAGCCGATTTTGCAGCGTAGCACAGCGATTGCCCCCTGTGAACCCGACCGCGGTGATACCACGTCGCGCCGGAACCGTGCGGGCGAGCCAAATTTCGGCGAGGCCAGCGCTCCGCGAGCGGGAGATCCGCTGCTTGGCGCTTTACTGGCTAGGAGAATTGCGATGCCGGCATCGAAGCTTCGCGACGCTTCCATTCGCCGCCTTCCCCAGTTGGGAACGCGCGGCCGTTCCATTGTCCGCGAAGACACCGGAGCCACCATCAGGCTCTGTGGAGTGAACCTCTCCAGCCTGGAATATAGCGAGCCGGGGAGTCTCGGATTCCTGCGCGCCTCCAAAATCACCAGAGAGGAAGTGATCCGGCTGACGCAAGAACTTGGGGCGAATATCCTGCGCCTGCCGTTCAATCAGGATTGGGCCTTGCGCGGACGCGGGGAGTTCACGGCGGAAGACTATCTCACGGCATTGGATGAAGTCATCGGCTGGGCGGTGGAAGGCGGAGCGTATACGCTGCTCGATCTTCAGTGGCTGGATGCCGACAATCCGCGCGGCGGCCCGCGGCAGTTCGTCGCTCCGCTTCCCGACGCCGGGTCCATCGCGGTCTGGAACCGGCTCGCCATGCGCTACCGGGGATGCCCCAGCGTCCTCTACGACATCTTCAACGAACCGCATGACCGGCTTCCCGGCGACCCCTTCCCCTTGCGCCATCCGGATGGTTCCGCGTACCTCCTGCCTTGGCGGCGCAAGGTCTACGCCCGGAACTGGCGGCCCTGGGCGCTCAAGCTGATCGACGCCATTCGCCAGGTTCACCCGCTCTCGCTGATCTTCGTCTCCGGCATCAACTGGGGATACGACCTTCGGGGCGTCAAGCTGGAGCGCGCCAACTTGGTTTACTCCTCCCATGCCTATCCCGACAAGCGCCCCGATTGGGAGACGGCGTTCGGGCGGATTGCGGAAACCGTGCCCGTTTTCATCGGCGAGTTTGGCGGAGAAGAAAAAGATCTTGCCTGGGGCAGGGAACTGATGGCCTATCTCGATGAAAAGGGTCTCGGCTGGGCCGCGTGGAGTTGGCGGGATTGGCCCCACTTGCAGCGGGAAGGGAATCTAACGCTATTTGGTGCGCTCGTTGCCGATGGCCTTCGCCGGGAATTGGCTGCCCGCGGCGGTCCGCTCGACGCTTCGCAATTGCCCGGCGTCGCCCCGCGGGAGGATCTGGTGCGCCGGAGCGGATTAGTCCCTACGTAACTCGTCCACCACTTCCCGCGCCGCCCGCCTCGCTTCCTCCACCGCGCCCGGTTCAAAACTGATCGCACCCACTCGCGGATGGCCGCCGCCCCCGTAACGTTCGCAGATCGAAGCGAGATTGTGCGTAATCGGCTTCGGAGACCACGGGCTGCTGCCCACGGAAACCTTGGTGCGGTGCAGCGGCGTGCTCACGGAAACCGTGTAAGCCGCCTTCGGAAAGAGGTAGTACGGAATGAACTTGTTGTAAGCGACGATGTCTTCGCCCGCGATATCGAAATACACCACACCGTCTTCGAGTACCGCGCGCTCCCGAATCAAATCCATTGACCGCAGATGGGTTTCGTAGAGCGGCTTATAAAGCGCGGCAATCTCCGGCTGCTTCATGATCTCTTCAAAGCTCAGCGTGCGCATCCATCCGATGATCCGGTGCATCAGATCCGGACTTTTGCTGCCTTCAATCACCAGCACCAGTTGCAGGGCCGGTTCGGTAAGCTTCACGGCGAACTCGGCGCTGGGGTAATCCGCGCTGTCGACGATCTCCGCCCACCGCACCAAGTCGTCGAGCGCGCTGGAGTGATAGCCGAAGCGGTTCTTCGCTATGGAGGCGATATACCCGCAGCAGGACTTGAACGCGGGGTCCAGGAACTTTTTTCCGCTCGTATCCCGCTGAAAATGCAGTTCGTCTTCCGGCGTCAAAAACGCGCTCTGGTGATGGTCGAACCACCATGTCAGTTTGTCCGTGGCGCAATACTTGAAATCGACGATCGCGTTCACGTCTCCGTCAAACAGGTCTTCCGTAAAGATATTGCTGGCTTTGTGAGCCATCCCGGTATAGGCGAATCGTGCCTCGGGATGAAACTTCTCTTTCAGGAAGTTGCTGAAAAAGGCGGCGGAAGCGGCTCCGTCAAAGCAATGGTCGTGATAGAGCACTCGGACAAGCATACGTTGCTACTCTGGAAAACCTATAAGAATCTCCTAATTCGCCTGGGAAAGCAAGTTGCATCGCCCGCGAGGGTGCTGGCGCGGGTTCGCCCCGTCCCCGGAAGCCCCAGTTCGCGGCCCTCCCCCGCCTCGAACGGCAAGGGAGCGCCAGGCGGATTGAGCGGCGCCGCCGCCAAAACTTACAATGAAAGTGCAATCGCGATATGTACGGAAATGGAAGCGGGACCGATTCGGCGGAGTTCCACCGCGAAAAATTCGCCATGTACCTCTCGCTGTCGGTCGGCGCGCTATTGCTGGTGCTGAAGCTGGGCGCTTACTGGATCACGTCCTCGGCGGCCATCTTTTCCGACGCCGCCGAGTCCGTGATCCACGTTGTCGCCGTCGCCTTCGCCGTCTTCAGCCTGCATCTGAGCTATCGCCCTCCCAACTCCCGGTTCCATTATGGCTATGAGAAGATTGCCTTCTTTTCCGCCGGAGTCGAAGGTGGGCTGATTTCTCTCGCGGCGATCACGATTCTTGTCGTTGCCGCACGGCGTCTGTGGACGGGCGAGGCGGTTGAGAATCTGGGTTCCGGCATGGCGCTGATCACAGCGGCTTCCCTGCTTACCGGCCTCCTGGGCATTTACCTGATTCGCCTCGGCAGACGGCAGCATTCCCTGGTGCTCGAAGCCAACGGACGCCACGTGGCCACGGACAGCATCACCAGCTTTGGCGTTGTCGGCGGCTTGGTGCTGGTGAAACTCACCGATTGGCAGCCGCTTGATCCGTTGGTCGCCTTCGCGGTCGCCACGCAGATTCTGTTCCAGGGTGCCCGGATGGTGCGCCGCTCCCTCGAAGGGCTGATGGATCGGGTCGATCCCGATGCCGACGCCGCCATCCGACAGGTGCTTCCGCGGTTGGCGCGGGAACTGGATCTTCGCTTCCACGAACTGCGCTTCCGCAACATGGGGAGGGGCGTGCATCTGGAGATGCATTTGCTCTTTCCGTTCGCCATGCCTCTGGGGAAGGCTCATCGAAAAGCCACCGAACTGGAACGCCGTTTGAGCGCCGCGCTGCCGTTCCCGGTGCTGCTAACCACTCACCTCGAATCGCTCGAAGACCATGACGAACTGCATCCCGATGAGACGATTGCGGCGTCGGGCCCGGGTGCTTCGCCGGGCTCCGCGATGAGGTAGGGGCAGCCCATCGGCGGCAACCGATCGCCGTGCTTCAACGAATGCTATTGGCTGATAGAATGAGCCATGCCCGAGGGCAGTTGCGCGCCACCTCCCCCTTCGTCTCCATCCATGCCACCCGGCGTGCGGATGATCCCCATTTCGACTCCCCACGGGGAGTTCCGCGTCTGGACGCGCAAGGCCGGCGAAAATCCATCCGTCAAGATCCTCCTGTTGCACGGCGGGCCCGGCAGCACGCACGAATACCTCGAAGTCTTGGAGCGTCCCCTCACGGACGCGGGTTTCGAGGTCTACTTTTACGACCAGCTCGGAAGCCATTTCAGCGATCAGCCCGATGCGCCGGACCTCTGGGATATATCCCGCTTCGTGGAGGAAGTGGAGCAGGTGCGACAGGCGCTGCAACTGGACGCGGGCAATTTCTGCCTCTATGGCCAATCCTGGGGCGGAATCCTCGCGATGGAGTATGCGCTTAAGTATCAGCAGCATCTCAAGGCGCTCATCGTCTCCAACATGATGGCGAGCATTCCGGCGTATAACGAGTACGCGGAACGCGCGCTCATGCCATCGATAGATCATGACGCCCTCAAGGAAATCAAGCAGCTCGAAGCCGAAGGGAGGCATGAGGACCCCCGCTACCTGGAGTTGCTCGTTCCGCATCACTACGAGAAGCACCTGCTGCGGATGCCGCAAAGCCAATGGCCGGATGCGATCCTGCGCGCCTTCGCCCACATGAACGCCGCCATCTACGTCCCCATGCAGGGGCCGAGCGAACTCGGAGCCAGCGGCAAGCTGCAGCACTGGGACCGCACCCAAGACATCCACAAGATCGCCGTGCCCACGCTCGTCATTGGCGCGGAGCACGACACCATGGATCCGGCGCACCTGCGATGGATGGCGGGCGAGTTCCCCCGCGGCCGCTATCATCACTGTCCGAACGGCAGCCACCTCGCCATGTGGGACGACGAGATGGTCTACGCGGATGGGCTGCTCCGCTTTGTGAACGACGTCGAAGCGAAGCTGGTATAGCGTTCACGCCGGTTCATGCCTTCATCACCAGGTCGTAGCCGGGGTCGAGCGTATGCTCTTCCAGGTCGGCCGCCAGAAGCAGTTCATGGATGGCATAGGGGTTTGTGCGCTGCCGGGTGAAATGGTTGCGCAGCACCTCTCCCCAGTGCGCGAAGCCCGTCTGCTCGTCGATGTCCACATCGGCCGCGATCGCACCCGCGGCGTCGCGCTGGAAGGTGAGCTGGATGTTCGCGTGCCGGTCGTCGCTCTTCACGCTGTTGGAGATGCGGTAGCCGGGAATCGGCTTGTGCAGCGCGGCCGGGGCGGCGACAAAGCGGCTGTCTTCGCTCACTTGTTCCTCAATCCCCGCTTCCATCTCCACGAAACAGCGGTCTCGCCGAATCACCAGCAGACGGCGAAAAAACTTCCAGACCGTCCCGACACTCCCCTTGTGCGTGGCCTTGGCGAAGATATTGAGGATCGCCGCTTTGCGCTGGTCTCCGAGCGCGTCATAGAGCGCCGCGCCGCTCTTGCCCATCAGGTCGTTGTCTTCGCTTGCCAGCGCCATCATCCGCGCTTCGCCCAGCCAATCCCGGAGCCGGTCCGGCAGCTTGTTGAACGAGGGTGCATCGATGGTGTCCACGCGTTTCGGGTCCCGCGTCAGATACGCTTTCTGGATGGAGCGCTGTTCTCCCTCCGTAATGAATTGCTGGAACGCACAGGGGAGATAGTTGCGGGCGGTGATCCGGATGCTGTGCAGAGAGCCGGGCCCGCCGCGCGTGGGAATCCCGTTCAGCAGAATTACGGAAGCGCCGTTCGGCTCAACCGTAAAGTCGAAGTCACCGCCGCCCGCGCCGTTCGTTCCCCGGTCGCGCCGCAGTTCCACCGTCACCTGGCCGCCGATCGGCTGCTTTCGCAGATCGGTGATGGGCAAAATCAGATCTCCAACCGGCATACTCGTGCCTCCGCTGTGTCGATACTCTCAGCTAGGAAAGCGGAAACCGGCGCAATCCCGGCTTTGCCATCGGCAGCGCGCCGCGGCGGCTGCGGTATTGCGCTCAATCCGGAAAACCGGGCACCAAAAATCGTCCGCGCGCCAATCCTCGCGCCCAACTGCGATAGCATGACAGACCGGAGGATTTGGATGCGAGGTTTTGGGTTGGGACAGTCGCGGCGCGCGTTCGCCGCATTCCTGCGAAACGGTTTTCTGGCGGCCGCTCTCCTGGTGGGCGCCGCTCCGGTTGCGCAGGTGGCGGGGCAGGCAGGGGGCGGAGGGAGTTCCTCCCCGGCTGGCGGATTTGCGCTGAAGGCCGGCGACCGGGTGGTGTTTTTCGGCGACAGCATCACGGATCAGCGCCTCTACACCACCTTTGTGGAGACCTACGTCGTGACGCGCTTCCCCAATCTGGATGTGAGATTCACCCATTCCGGCTGGGGCGGGGACCGGGTGACCGGCGGTGGCGGCGGGGGCATCGGGCAGCGCCTCGAACGGGATGTGATCGCCTACAAGCCCACCATGGTGACGGTCATGCTCGGGATGAATGACGGCCGCTACCGCGCGTTTGACCAGCAGATTTTCGAAATCTATTCCAAGGGCTACCGGAACATCGTCGACACCTTGAAGAAGGGCCTTCCGGGAGTGCGAATCACGGCCATTCAGCCCTCCCCTTACGACGATGTGACGCGCGCGCCCGTCTTCAAGGGCGGGTACAACGAGACGCTGCTGCGTTACTCGGATTTCATCGCGCAGCTCGCCGCGGCCGAGGGGATCCAAACCGCCGATCTGAACAGGCCCGTGGTGGCGATGCTGGTGAAGGCCAAGGCAACGGACCCCAAACTCTCCGAGAAAATCCTTCCCGATCGCGTGCATCCCCGCGCCTCCGGGCATCTGGTGATGGCGCAGCAGTTGCTGAAAGCCTGGGGCGCGCCGTCGCTCGTGAGTTCGGTGGAGATCGATGCCGCCGGTAAGCGCGTTGCACAGACTGAGAACACAACCGTGAGCGACGCCTCCTTCACCGGCGGCGTGGCCTGGACGCAACTGGACCGCGCGCTGCCCATGCCCGTCGATATGACGGATTCCGAGATGGCTCTGGCCGTGAACAGTTCCGGCTTTGAGGAGATGCTGAACCGCCAGATTGTGCGCGTTCGCGGCCTGAGCGCGGGCAAACATACGCTCTATATCGATGGCGATGTGGCCGGCACCTACACGGAGAAAGAACTGGCCGATGGCGTGAACCTGGCGCTGGTGGAAACGCCGATGTGGGCGCAGGCGATGCGCGTGCATCAATTGACGCTCAGGCGCGCGAATGTGCACAACACCCGCTGGCGGAGCGTGCAAGTGCCGCTTGAAGACGAGGTCTTGCCGGCGGTGCCGGGCGCGATGACGGCGCTCGACGAGGTTGCGGAGGAAATCCGACAGAACCAGCGCGAAGCGGCACGCCCGGTGGCCCATCGCTTTGAGTTGAAGCCGGGCGAGAGCGGCTTTGCGCCGATCTTCAACGGCAAGGATTTGAGCGGCTGGCACATCAGCAAGACAAGCCACCACGGGAATACCCAGGGCTGGACCGTCGAGAACGGCGAGATCCGAGGCACCCAGGACCGTCCTGGCAACGGCGGCATTCTGCTGACCGACAAGAAGTACAAGAACTTCGAGATATCGCTCGACGTCCGTCCGGAAGCCGGCTGCGACGGGGGGCTTTTCCTGCGTTCGACGGAGAAGGGCGAAGCCTATCAGGTGATGCTCGATTACCTCGATGGCGGCTCCGTGGGCGGCATTTACGGTGAAGGGCTGAAGGGGGTCAAGGGCGTCCTGCCGAACTGGCGCGAGCAATGGAAAAGCAGCGGGTGGAATCATCTGCGGGCCCGCATCGAAGGCGACGTTCCCCGCATTCAGGTGTGGATGAACGGCGTGCGGATTGTCGATTGGAAGGATACGGCGAATCACCTGCCAAACGGCCTCACCGAAGGGCACATCGCCGTCCAGGTGCACGCCGGCAACCGCTGGATTCCCGGCAGCAAGCATCGCTTCCGGAATATCGAAGTCCGGGAACTTCCCTAGCCAGACCTCGTTAGGGCCGTGCCCGTCGAGAGCCGCCGCGAGTTTCGGACTCCAGCGGCTATTCGATACACTGGCCTCTTTGCGCGATGGCGCCGCGAAAGGAGCACTCTTTTGTCTGACACCGTGAAATACCTCCTTGACGAGGACCGCATTCCCCGGCATTGGTATAACCTGGCGGCCGATCTGCCGTCGCCGCTGCCGCCCGTTCTCCACCCCGGCACGAAGAACCCCGTGACGCCCGGCGATCTGGAACCCCTGTTCCCGATGGCGCTGATCGAACAGGAAGTCTCCACGGAACGGGAAATCGAGATACCCAAGCCGGTGCGCGATATTTATCGCCAGTGGCGTCCATCCCCTCTTTTCCGGGCCCGTCGTCTGGAAAAGGCGCTCGATACGCCCGCGAAGATTTACTACAAGTACGAAGGCGTGAGCCCGGCCGGCAGCCACAAGCCGAATACGGCCGTGCCGCAGGCCTTCTACAACAAGGAAGCCGGCATCAAGCGGATTTCTACGGAGACCGGGGCGGGGCAGTGGGGTTCTTCTCTGGCCTTTGCCGGGGCGCTGTTCGGCATTGAAGTGCAGGTATTCATGGTGAGGGTTTCTTACAACCAGAAGCCTTACCGGAGGGCGCTGATGGAAACCTACGGAGCCACCTGCGTGGCGTCGCCCTCCATGCAGACCGCCTCCGGACGCGCCATCCTGGCGCAGCGGGAAGATCATCCGGGAAGCCTGGGCATCGCCATTTCAGAGGCCGTGGAAGTGGCCGCGCAAGACCCCGGCGTCAAGTACGCGCTGGGTTCCGTGCTCAATCACGTGCTGCTTCACCAGAGCGTGATTGGCCTGGAAGCGATGGAGCAAATGGCGCTGGCCGGTGACGCGCCGGACGTGATCGTGGGCTGCGCCGGCGGCGGGTCCAACTTCGCGGGGCTTGCGTTTCCGTTCATTGGCGCTGGGCTGCGCGGAGGCGCCAAACCCAGGATTGTGGCCGTGGAACCGGCCGCCTGCCCGAGCCTGACGCGGGGCAAGTACGCCTACGATTTCGGCGATACCGCGCATCTCACGCCCCTCACCAAGATGCACACGCTGGGCTCCACCTTTACGCCGCCCGGCTTCCATGCCGGCGGTTTGCGCTACCACGGCATGGCTCCGATGGTCAGCCACCTGCTCCAACTGGGGCTGATTGAAGCTGCTGCCTACCAGCAGCTTGCCTGCTTCTCGGCCGGTGTGCAGTTCGCGCGCGCGGAGGGCATTGTGCCCGCGCCGGAGGCAAACCACGCCGTCCGGGGGGCCATTGAAGAGGCGCTGCGCGCGAAGGAAGAGGGCGTGAGCCGCACCATTCTCTTCAATCTCAGCGGGCACGGCCACTTCGACATGCAGGCCTATATCGACTATTTCGACGGCAAGCTGGTGGACCTGCATTACGACGAGAACGAACTGGCGATGGCGCTGGCCGGGTTGCCGTCGGTCTCTGCTTAGCCGGAAGGCACAGGCGCGGACGATTTTCGCGGGAAAGAAACGGCGCGATCCCGCGTGCGTCTGAATCTGTGTGGATGCGCAGCGTTATCGTCCGCGCCAGCGAACGTAGCTAGCCCAGGCGGAGGAGCGGGGAATCGGGTTCCCGGCTTCTCCGCTGTTATACTTACGCTATCGGGCTGGGCGCTTTTCACGCACGCTTGCAATCCGTCTAAAGGACTCTATGAACAGCCGCGTCAAACTTGCCGTTGTTTCCCTTTCTCTCGTAATGGTGGTGCTCCTTCTGGTGGGCGCGGTGCTCGCCCGCACCAAATCGGACAGCAAGGGCGCGTATCCCCACATCGCGGTATTCACTGAGGTTTTGAGCCGCATCAAGAGCGAATACGTGGAGGAACCGGATCTGAGCAGCGTCACGAACGGCGCGCTCACCGGGATGCTCGAAGCCATTGACCCTTACGCCAGTTATCTTAATGCGGACCAGTATTTCGAATACCAGAAATACAAGGACAGCCAGGAGAACGTGGCGGGTTTCGCCCTCTCCCGCCGCTTCGGCATGATCGGCGTCATCGGCGTCGTTCCGGGTTCGCCCGCCGATAAGGCGGGGCTCGGCACGGGCGATGTGATCGAGAGCATCAACGGCATTTCCACACGGGATATGCCGCTGGCGTACGCGGAGATTCTGTTCAAGGGCGCCCGCGGCCCGCAAGTGCAGATGGAAGTGATTCGCCTGGGCACGTCGGCGGCGGAGAAAATGTCCCTCACCCTCGGCGGAGCCCCGGTGCCTCCGGTATTCTCGAAGCTGATCGAGGGCAACGTTGGCTATGTGCGCGCGGACCTGCTGCCCGCCGGGCGCGCGGAGCAGATCGGCAAGGCCGTACAGGCTCTCTCCCGGCAGGGCGCGACGCGCTTCGTGCTCGATTTGCGGAATGCCGCCATCGGCGTGGATGAAGAAGGCCTGAAGCTGGCCGACCTCTTCGTGGATTCGGGCGAGATGGCTTGGGTGGAAGGCCAGAAGGTGCCCAAGAAGGTGTTCATGGCCACCGCGGAAGGCACCGTGACGAAGGCGCCGCTCGTGGTGATCACCAACCGCGGAACCGCGAATGGAGCGGAAATCGCCGCCGCCGCGCTGCAAGCCACCAAGCGGGCCGAGGTGGTTGGAGACCGCACCTACGGCGATGCCGGAATGCGGAGCGTCGTGAGCATGGATGACGGTTCGGCGCTGATCCTGACTCTTGGCAAATACTACACCAGCACGGCGAAAGAGGCGATCCAGGATCGCGGCGTAACGCCTTCCGTGCTGATCTCGGATTTCGCCAGGGAGGATATGGACGAAGAGGGCGAAGGCGCCACGTTCGATATTCGCACGTTCCGCCAGAACCGCCCCGCTCCCGAGGCCGACAAGGTGGTGAAGAAGGCGATTGAAGTGCTGACGAGTGGCGTTCCGAAGGAGAACGACAAGGTCGCGATGCGCCATTCCTCGATGCCGGCCTGGCTGCGGGTGGCAGGCGCCTGAGCGCCCTGTTTGAGCCGGGCGAATCTCGACGCCTCTCTCTCATGAATGGAGGTCCATGCCAATGAGCGAAACTCGCCAGCATGCTCACCAGTTGATTGATCGCATGCCCGAAGCGCAGCTTAGCAGGTTGGTTCAATTTCTCGAAACTATCGTCGACCCCGTCGCGGCGGCCTTGCGCAACGCCCCTCTTGACGATGAGCCGGAGACGGACGGGGAGAAAGCCGCCGTCACCGAGGCGCGCCTCTGGCTCCGCGAGAACGGCGGCAAGGGAATTCCGCACAGCGAAGCGATGCGGCGTTTGGGCCTGAAATAGTGTCGATCGAATGAACCGAAACGGCATTGAGAGACATCGCGGATCTCGACGTGAGTATTGCTCGCCGCGTAAAGTTATCCATCGAGCGCTTCGCCCAGACTGGAACTGGCGACGTCAAGCGATTGCAAGGCTTCGACCCGCCCGAATTCCGCCTCCGTGTCGGCGACTACCGTGTCCGTTTTCACTACGGTGGCGAGGCCATCACCGTCCTCCGCGTCCGAAACCGGCGCGAAGCCTACCGATGAACCGATCCTTCGGAGACCAAAGTTGTGTCTGGGCGCTGTCTTCACGCGCCTGCGGGCAGTGCGATAATAATGGGTAGCTGCTGGGTCTCCACCCTGACGGCGTTCCGTGAAACGAGAACGCCCCCGGACGGATTTCTCCACATCCAACCGTTTCAGCCAATCCTGAAGTGTTCTGGAGACTCGGCGATGCCCGGCGTTCGCCTGGATGCGATGCGCTGAAAAGTCTGATCAAAGAGAAGTTCGATGCCCATTTACGAGTACAAGTGCGCGGAATGCGGAAAGGTCTACGAGAAGCGCCAGAAGTTTTCCGACCCCCCCGACACGGTTTGCGACTGTGAGAAGAAAGGCGCGGTTAGCCGCATCACGTCCGCGCCCGCCCTGGTCTTCAAAGGGAGCGGGTGGTATGTGAACGACTATGCCAAGGCGGGGAACGGCGCTTCGCACGGGAAGGGGGATTCCGGTTCAAAGCGCGATGGCGGGGATTCGGCGAATGGCGGATCGTCGGCGTCCGATTCCTCGGCCAAGTCTTCGGGCGACACCGCCCCCTCGGGAAGCGCCTCGGGCGGTGCGGCCGACAGTGCGCCGAAATCGTCCGGCGACACGAAATCCGCGTAAAGCGCGCAGCGGATTCTTCGCTTACGCGCGCGCTTCGACGAAGGCGTCCGTTTCGCGCGAATCCCAATGGAAGCAGTGCAGGTTGCGGATCTTCCAGCTTGCCGCTTTCACATCCACATCCACCACCATGTAGGCGTCGGCGTCGTACCGCGTGGCCCCCATCACGTAGTGCTGCGGCCCGAACTCGTTCTTGAAGTCGTGCCAGCGGTGCCAGTGCCCCGCCGTGATGAAGTGGATATTGTCGGCGTACTTCTTCATCAGTGGCAGAAGCCCGAAGTCCTTCACCTCCGTTGCCGCGACCGTGGAAAGCGGGAAATGGGTGAACACGAACGTCTGCTTGCGCGCGGCCAACTGGGCTTCGATCCACTGCAACTGCTCTTCGCCGTACGACCCCACGTTCTTCTTGAATGCCTCCTTGTTCGCGGCATTCCAGGTCTCACCCAGGAAATTGTTGAGCATCAGGAAGCGGCAGCCTTTGTGGTCCACCGCGTAATAAGGCTTCACGCCGAGTTTCTGCGCAAACAGGCGATGCGAGAACGAGCGCTCCAGGTTCGGCACATCGTAATCGTGATTGCCGAAGCCGGGGTAAACCTTCATCTTGAACCGGTCCGTAATCGCCTTGGCGTGATCGATGCGCGTCACGTTCTTGAAGTAGAAATCGTAGTCCAGCGAAGGGTAGTCGTGGAAGAAATCTCCCGCCACGAACACCATGTCCGGTGCCGGATTCAGCGCATGGATGGCGGTGCGCGTGCGGATGAGGCTTTCGCGCGATAGGATCACGCTGGAGGCGGTTTCCGTGTTGGGATTCGGCGGCTTGTAATAGTCGTCGATGACGTGCGGATCTGAGATCACCGCGAAGCGAAAGCCGGATGCGGCGGGTGCCGCCAGGGTGCCGGGCGGCATCAACAAGCCACCCGAACCGGCAACGCCCAGCCCTCCCATCAATTGCAGAAACGAACGGCGGGAATTCAGCATACCCCATACACTACCATCGTTCCGTTTCCGCTTCAGGGCACCGCGCGCGCCGCCACGTCGCAACCGTTCTTCTCACAAGTCTCCCGCGGTTTCGCGAGAAACTCCCCGTTGAATCTTGCGCCCGGCAAGTATAGAATGGGCGGCACAGGATTGGGGGATGCATGGGAAAGGGATGGCTTTCCGCCGTCGCGGTTCTGGCTGTGCTGCTGCAGCCGGGTTTTCGCGCGAGCGCCGCAACGGATTTCGCCGCCGATATCGCCCCCATCTTCAAGAAAAACTGCGTCGTCTGCCATTCAGGCGCTGCACCGCAGGGCAAGTTCGCGATGGATTCGCTCGAAGCGATTGCCCGCGGCGGCGCTTCCGGCCCCGCGCTCCTTCCTGGCAATAGCGCGGCCAGCTCCCTTTATCAGCGCCTCGTAACGGCGGACCGCACACTCCGCATGCCCCTCGGCACGCCGGTGCTTCCCGCCGAAACCATCGCCGTCATCAAGGAGTGGATCGACACCCTCCCGACAACGGAGTTGGGCGTCGCCGCTGCCGCTCCATCCGCACCCGGCATCGACACTGCCGCCCTGGCCGAGGTAGATTTTCAGCGCGACATCGAGCCTATCTTCCGCGCACGATGTTACGAGTGCCACTCCGGCACGAAGCCGCAATCGCAGTTGCGCCTGGATGTGGGCGCGGCCGCGCTGCGGGGCGGGCTTGGCGGCAAGGTGATTCTGCCCGGCGATGCCAGGGGCAGCCGCATCTTGCATCGGGTGCGCGGGCAGGGCGGCGAACGGCGGATGCCCCTGCAGCGGGAGCCGCTCAACGACGCACAGATCGCGCTCCTCTCTCGCTGGATTGACCAGGGCGCGAAATGGCCGGGAGCGGAGCAGCCCGATGCCTCGGCGGCGCTCGCAACCCATTGGAGCTACGTGAAGCCGAAACGGCCGGCCCCGCCCGCGGTGAAAGACCCGAAATGGATTCTCAATCCGATCGACGCATTCGTGCTGGCGCGCCTGGAGAAGGAAGGGCTCTCCCCGTCGAAATCCGCGTCAAAAGAAACGCTCATCCGCCGCGTGAGCCTGGACCTCACCGGCTTGCCGCCAACCCCGGCCGAGGTGGATGCCTTTCTCGCGGATGCGGGCGATGGCGCGTATGAGAAGCTGGTGGACCGCCTCCTCGCCTCCAAACATTACGGCGAACGCTGGGCCCGCCCATGGCTCGATTGGGCGCGCTACGCCGATTCCCACGGCTTTGAAAAAGACATGCCCAGGGTGATGTGGAAATACCGCGACTGGGTGATCGATGCGCTGAACGCCAACATGCCGTTTGACGAGTTCACCATTGAGCAGATCGCCGGCGACATGCTGCCAAAGCCTGCCGAGAGCCAGTTGATCGCCACCGGCTTCAACCGCAACACCATGTTCAACGAGGAAGGCGGCGTAGATCCGGCCGAAGCGTACAACGATGTGCTGGTCGATCGCGTGAATACCACCGCTACCGTGTGGCTGGGGTCCACGGTCGCTTGCGCCCAGTGCCACAACCACAAGTTTGACCCGTTCACGCAGAAGGAGTATTACCAGCTCTACGCCTTCTTTGCCAACAGTGAGGTGGAACCAAGGAAGAACGGAGACACTTCCACCACCTGGGTGGAGCCTTCGCTCGATCTGCCCTCGGAAGCGCAGGCGGCGCGGCGCACCGAACTGCGGTCGCAAATCGAAGCTCTCGAAGCGAAGCTGCGAACGGAAACCCCCGCGCTGTCCGACGCGCGCCGCCAATGGGAGCAGGCCCAGGCCGGCGCGGAGCGGCGCTGGAAGACGGTGCGCATTGAGCGGGCCGAATCGACCAGCGGCAGCGACCTTTCCGTGCGGGAGAGCGGCGACATCCTGGTGAGCGGCGGCAACCCGTCCACCGACGTCTATTTGCTCTCCGGCGCGGTCTCCTCCCCCGCACCCGCAACCGCGCTGATGATCGAAGCGCTGCCCGATGCGAGCCTTCCCCGTGGCGGGCCCGGCCGCGATCTCTACGGGAATTTCGTGCTCACGGACCTCATGATCGAAGTGAGCGAGAGCGGTGCGCAGAAAGACTGGCGCACGGTGGAATGGCGATATGCCAAGGCGGACAATGGGCGCATGGGCGACGTGTTCAAGAAGCCGGAACCGCCCGAGCCGGGAGAGGAAAAATCCGCCGAGGAACCCGTTCATCCCCTGCCGGTGGCTCCGGGCGAACGGGCCACGGAACGCGGCGATCAGCAGCTTTGGGTAGTGGATGCTTCGCGCGAAGACGAGCGGCTTTCCCGCCGCCTGATCGTGCCTTTCAGCAGCGCGATCAAGCTGGGCCCCGGCGCCAGAATCCGCATCACCATGCTTCATGCTTCGCAGTTCGGGAAGCAGGGGATCGGCCGCTTCCGGATTGCCCTTTCGAGCGACGAGGATCCGGAGTTCGTCGCCGAGTTGCCCGCGCTCCGCCGTCCCGTCTTGAAGGTGGCGGAGACCGCGCGGACGGAGCAGCAGGCAAAGCAGATGTTCGAGAGTTTCGCCGCCAGCACACCGCTCCTCGCCAGCGCTCGCGACGAACTGAAGCTCCACGAACGCGAACTCCGCGATCTCGGCATCGTCTCCGCGATGGTGATGCGGGAGAAGCCCGGATATGCGCGGCCCTCAACCCCGTTGCGCATTCGGGGGAGTTTTCTGAGCCCCGGCGAGATCGTGTATGCCGATGTGCCCAAGGTGCTGAATCCGCTGCCCGCCGATGCGATGCCGAACCGGCTCGGCCTGGCCCGATGGTTGGTAAGCAAGGATAACCCGCTCACCGCGCGCGTGATGGTCAATCGCTTCTGGGAAACCTATTTCGGCATCGGTCTCGTGGAGACCAGTGAAGATTTCGGTACGCAGGGGGCGCTGCCATCGCATCCCGAACTGCTCGATTGGCTGGCCGTGGAGTTCATGGAATCCGGCTGGAATTGGAAGCACATGCAGAAGCTCATCGTGATGTCGAATACCTACCGGCAGGATTCGTCGGTGACGCCGCCGCTGCGGGAACGCGATCCCTACAACCGGTTGCTGGCGAGAGGTCCGCGCTTCCGCATGGAGGCCGAGATGCTTCGCGATGTGGCGCTCGCGGTCAGCGGATTGCTGAGTGAGAAGATCGGCGGCCCCAGCGTTTACCCCTACCAGCCCGACGGAATCTGGGATGTGCCGTACAGCAGCGCCAAGTGGGAGGAAAGCGAGGGAGAAGACCGCTACCGGCGAGGGCTCTATACGTTCATCCGGCGCTCCTCGCCCTACCCCAGCATGGTGACCTTCGACGCTCCCAGCCGGGAGACCTGCACCATCCGCCGCACGCGCACCAACACGCCGCTGCAAGCGCTGAACGGACTCAACGATCCCGTGTTTGTGGAAGCCGCGCGCGCCCTTGCCCGCCGCGTTCTGGCCGAAGGCGGCGAAAAGGAAGATTCCAGGGTGTCCTACGCCTTCCGCGTGCTCACGGCGCGGGAGGCCCCCGCCCCGCAACGGAATCAGATGCTCCAATGGCTGCAGCGGGAACGCACACGGTTGCAGCACGATCCGGAAGCGGCTTCGGCACTGGCGGGCGAATCCGTCGGCAAGCGGGAAGACGCCGCGGAAGTGGCGGCCTGGACCCTGCTTTCGAATGTCCTGCTGAATATGGATGAGACGGTCACCAGGCAGTAGCCGACGAGGGACGAGATGCACGACGAACGCTCACAGCGAATCCTGCAAGCCATCACGCGCCGCCATTTCTTCGGCCAGGCGGGCCAGTTCGGCATTGGCGCCGCGGCGCTGGCGGCACTTTCCCGCCAGAACATGAGTGCGGCCGTGCCGAAACCGGCCGGCCCGGATCATCCGGCCAAGGCGAAAAGCGTCATTTTCCTCTTCATGGCCGGCGCGCCTTCGCAACTGGACCTCTTCGATTACAAGCCGCTGCTCAACAGGTACGACGGCCAGCCGGTGCCGGAAGACGTCACCAAGGGCGAGCGCTTCGCTTTCATTAAGGGCACGCCGAAGCTCCTGGGCTCTCCGCACAGCTTCCAGCGCTACGGCAAATCGGGAGCGGAACTTTCGAGCCTGATTCCCCACACCGCGAAAATCGCCGACGATATTGCGATTGTGAAATCCATGTTCACCACGCAATTCAACCATTCCCCGGCGCAGATTTTCATGAACAGCGGCCATCAGATTCCCGGACGGCCCAGCATGGGTGCCTGGCTGCAATATGGCCTGGGCAGCGAGAATGCCGACCTGCCCGGGTTTGTCGTGCTGCTCTCCGGCCAGAATCAGCCCGATGGCGGCAAGAGTTGCTGGGGCAGCGGCTTCCTGCCCACGGTCTATCAGGGAGTGGAGTTCCGCCGGCAGGGCGATCCGGTGCTCTTTCTCTCGAACCCCGCGGGGATTGACCGCGAACGCCGCCGACGCACGCTAGACCTTCTGAAGGGCCTGAACGAAGCGCACTTTGGCGAAGTGGGTGATCCTGAAGTGGAGACCCGCATCAATTCCTACGAACTGGCCTTCCGCATGCAATCAAGCGTGCCGGAATTGACGGATCTTTCGAAGGAATCCCCGGCCATACACGAAATGTACGGCACTTCCCCCGGCAAGCCGTCGTTCGCCAACAACTGCCTGATGGCGCGGAGGCTGGTGGAGCGCGGCGTGCGTTTCGTTCAGCTTTACCATCGCGGCTGGGATACCCATGGGGCTTCGAACAACGAAGATATCGTTAACAAGCTCTCGTACCTTTGCAATCAGACGGACCGCGCCGCCGCCGCCCTGGTAACGGACTTGAAACAGCGCGGTCTGCTCGATTCGACCATCGTCGTCTGGGGCGGCGAATTCGGTCGCACCCCCATGAACGAAGCGCGCAGCGGATCGAAATTCCTGGGCCGGGACCACCACCCGCGCGCCTTCACCATGTGGATGGCGGGCGGCGGCATCAAGCCCGGCGTCACCGTCGGCAGAACCGACGACCTGGGCTATAACATCGCCGAAGACCCGGTGAGCGTTCACGACCTGCACGCCACCATCCTTCATCTGATGGGAATTGACCATACGAAGCTCACCTATAAGTTTCAGGGCAGGGAGTTCCGGCTCACCGATGTGGAGGGCGCATTGATCCGAAAGGCGCTCGCTTAGCTGACCTTCGCAGCCATCCAGGGTGCCGCAAGCCGGATCGCAACGATCCGCTCGAACCCATTCCTCCGTCGTTTTCGTCAAACTAGTGGGTGAGAAAATAGGGCTGGCCGGTTGCGGCCCAGGTAACGATGGCTGCCGGATTGCAGTCATTACATTTTTCTACCGCTGTGGTTTCTCTTTCCGGTTGGATGCGGAACTCCGATTGGCTTGGGTGGCCTTCTCTCACAAGGATCGTTGTGCTGACACGTTGGCAGTTGGGCGGATTTTCCGCCGTGATTTCGATGCTGTTGCTGGCAGGTTGCCAGACGGAACGGGCCGCCACCGCGGCCAGTGCGAAGAATGCGGGCGGCGAAGCGCCCGCCCGAATCCGCAAGGTGAAAGTGGCTCCGGCGGCCATGGGCAGTATCAGCCGCACCGTGGAAGTGAATGGCACGCTGGCGGCCCAGGATCAGGTGTCCGTGGCCTTCAAGGTGGCCGGCCGCATTGACCGGCTGCCCGTGGATTTGGGCGACACGGTGAAGCCGGGCCAGTTGCTGGCGGGTCTTGACCGGACTGACTTTGACCTTGCCGTGGCCCAGGCGAGCGCTGCCCTCGAGCAGGCGCGGGCGCGCTTGGGGCTCACGGCGAACCAGACGGATTCGCGCGTGGATGTGGAACGCGCTCCCCTCGTTCTTCAGGC
>JBDIBK010000074.1:0-20778 GCA_039812845.1 Bryobacterales bacterium | reverse complement strand
CGAATTCTGGAATCGTTCACCGGGGGCCAGGGGACGATCAACGTCAACTCGTGGTCGCCCGATGGCCAAGCGTTTGCTTATGTGCGCTATGAGTACCCGGCTCCGTAGGCGGGCCGCCCCGGTGGCCTGGCGCGCCCCGCGGCTCGTCAGGCCACGCGCCGGCCACGCTTGGCGGCGGGCTTTGGAGCGTTCCGTTCGAGGTGACCGATCAGGCGCACTTCGCTCAGCGCGATCGAGAGTTCCGAGGCCACCTGCTCCTCGCTGTGCCCTTCCTTGAGCAATCGCACGGCTTCGACGCGGCGGTTGATGTTTAGCCCGGAGGATGCGGGCTTCTGGGGCACGCAGACCGCGGCGTAGGATTCGACCTCCTCAAAACGGCCTTGCAGTTCTTCCACGCTGGCACGCACCCCGGCAAGGGCGAGTTCGCTCTCCGACAGCCGCCGCTTGGCGTCGCTCCCGTTCCGCTCCATCGAATCCTGGGAGACACGGAGGTGACAAATCGATTCGGAGAGTTCCTCCAGCCGCTGGCGGGATCGCTGGATGTGACGCCAGCCCAGAAGGGAAGAGGCGATCGCGATGGCGGCAGCCGCGAGGGCAAATACGAAGCTGAATATCGAGAGCATTCCGTTTTCCTTTGCAACAAGTTTGGAGGACTATGCAGAACCAAGGCTGACGATTTCCTGGATGCGGACGCCGTAGTTGCCTTCGGTCACCACGACTTCGCCACGGCCGATGACGCGGTCGTTGACGATAATCTCAACCGGATCGTGGATACTGCGGTCCAGCTCCACAATCGAACCGGTGGACAGTTTGAGCACATCCTGGAGCGCGACTCTTGCTTTTCCGAAGCTGACCCGGATGGGCAGTTCAAGATCCAGCACGCGGCTAAGCCCGTCATCGCCCGAGCCACCGGAAGCGCCCGAAGCGATCGGCTCCCGCACGCGGTTGCCCGGTGCGGGAGCCGATGCGGACTCCGGCATCGGAGTGTCTTCGTCCTCCGATCCGCGCTGTTCAAGAAGCGACAGAAGGGAGGCCGAAACACCAAAGCACAGAGGAGCAAGCGTTTGATCCTCGAACTGCAACTGATAGGAAACCTCGAAGGCGGCGGGCGATTCGGCGCCACAGACGGCGGCTTCAAGGAGGGCGATATCGGCCCCCAGCGCACGGCCGAGAAACTGGGCCACGGCCGACAGCGCGCTTTGCAGCACTTCCGTATAGCTGCCGGAAACGTCCTCGTCGGTGAAGTCGTCGAGACCCGCCGCGCTCAGGACGCGCGCACCGATCGCCCGGCCGATGATCTCCGGTGCGGCCGTGTAAAGCTGCGAACCGGGCCGCGTATCGAGAGGATGCGCGCGCCATTCGCATTCGATGCCGGAAGGTGGAAGCGCTTCGGCCACTTCCACCTGCGCCCCGCAAAGCATTTCTAGCGATGCGGCCAGACGCGCGCGGAACTCCGCCGCGATCGATTGAGGGGTTAGGGAACCGTTTGCGGATCGGGCGGTCATAGGCCACGCTCCATGGGCCAGGTGCGCCGCATCGACGTTCTGAGACGAAGGATCGCCTGGGTCTTCAATTGAGAGATTCGCGATTCGTGCAGATGGACGATCCGGGCAATCTCGCGCAGGGTGAGCTCCTCCTGAAAATAGAAACCCAGGATGGCGCTTTCGATCGGCGGCAATCGCCGGATGGCTTCCGCGAGCAGCCGTTCAAGCTCGCGCCGCTCGTAAAGTTGATTGGGCAGCTCGGCGTCTTCGTCGGCGAGATAGGAGATCAGCTCGCGTCCGTCTTCTTCGTTCGCCGCGTACTCCAGGCTTCCGAGTGTGAGACCCTGCGTGTCGACGAGGTACTGATGATAGACATCCAGAGTCACCCCCATTTCCTCCGCGATCTGCTCGTCGTCGGGCGTCGCTTGCAATTCCTGTTCGACGCGGGCAATGGCGGATTCAATTTGCTTGGCGAGGCGGCGGCGCTGACGAGGCGCCCAATCGAGGTCGCGCAGGCTGTCGAGGATCGCGCCGCGGATCTTGTACTCGGCGTAGGTCTTGAGTTTGACATTGTGCGCGGGATCGAAACAGTCGATCGCGGAGATCAGTCCCAGCACTCCGGCCGACACCAGGTCGTCGAGACTGATGCTGTCGGGAAGCCGTTCGTAGATTTTGCGCGCGATGAGCCGTACCTGGGGCATGTGCTCCAGGATGAGCGCTTCCCTGGTGACGCTTTCGCTTGGCGGGCTTGGATGGGGACGGGCGACAGCGGATCTCACGCGGCAACTCCTTGACAATTTCGAGACCGTACGGACTTTCCAACGGCCGTACGGATGCCGTTATGCGTTCCCGGACTCGAGAGAGCCGGGCTTCAGGCGGCGAAGTTCATGGCCAACGCTTCCGCCGGCAGGATGCGCTCGCAGATTCGTTCGCGGCTCGCCAGTTCCAGGTCGTCGGGAATCCGCTGCCCGGTGGCAAAGTAGGCGAGCGGCTTATGCCGCCTCCAGGATTCGCTTACCATCTGGCCAATAGAAGTGGTTTCGTCGAGCTTGGTGTAGATGAGGCTTTGATACTCAAAGGCCTCGTAGAGGTCGGCCAGGCGCTCAAAGTCGGCCGCCTTCATCGATGCCGGTGCCACCATGTGGGTGATTGTGTGATCGAGACTGCGCAGGAACGAAGAGAGATCCTCGGCCGCGTCAAAGTCCCGCCACCCGAGCCCGGGCGTGTCCACGAGAATGATCTCCTTGGAGGAGTACTCGCGGATCGCTTTCTCAAGGGCGGGCACGGTGGAGAGCGAGTCGAAGCCGACGCCGAGGACGGCCGCGTAGGCCCGGAGCTGTTCCGAAGCGCCCACCCGGAAGTTGTCCATGGAGATGATCTGCAGCGGGAACCGGCTGATCTCGCTGTAGCGCACCGCCAGCTTTACGAGCGTCGTGGTCTTGCCCGCGCCCGGAGGCCCCACCAGGGAGATCACCAGCGGCGTTGTTCGTTTGCGGCGCAGGCCGGGTTCTGGCATCAGTTCGATGTGCGAAGCGATGGCATCCTGAAGCGCGGAAACCAGATGAGCGGCTCCCTCGCGCGCTTGCGGCTTCGACGTCGCCGCACTCCGCTTGCGTGAAGACCGGGCGGACCGGTTGCGATCCGCACCGTTCCCCCGCGCTCCCGCCTTCTGTTCCGAGACGCCCGAATCGAGCGTTCCGCTCATCGAGGAAAGGATGCGCTCGATCAGTTCCGAATGGAAATCCTGTTCGAGCAGCAGATCGTAGAGATAGCGCAGATCGTCGCTCGGGAGTTCCTGCCGGTAGTTTGCCGAGCTCACCCGGCGAACCGAGCCGGCCAGTTGCAGCATCTCCTTGCGGATCGAGAGCATCTGCTCGCGGAGTTTTTCAAACGATTCCGTGGCGGAGGCGTCCTTCGCGGCTGCCGACGGGGCAGCGGTCATGGTTCCTTCGCCCCCCGGAGATTGCGCCGGGCCCACTTCGGCGAAGGAAACTTCCCGATCCTCTTCTCCCGGATTCTCCCCGGCCAACCGCGAATCCTCTCCGAGAAACGGCGGCGCGCTTTCCACGGAATGCTCCTCCACCGCGAGGATAGAATTGTCCAAACCCCGCGAGGAACGCGGTGTGCGCGAGACACCGTTCGCAACGGGGTTCTCCTTCGCCGGGGCGCGCAACGGCGCTTCCGCACTCCCCATGGGCAGAGTTTCGGATTCCTGGTGCACCCGGTGCGCGAGGCCGTAGGGATGCGCGGAGGCGGCTGCCGACGGACCGACGGGAGCGGGCTCTCGCACCGCGGCGGTATCCGCTGCTTCGGAAGAGTAGGCGAAACTCACAGCGAACTGGTCCGCTTGCCCCTTCTTCTGACTCTCGATCCTCTTGGAGTTGAGCAGCATGGCGTCCGCTCCAAGCTCGCGGCGGGCCTGTCGAATGGCATCCTGGACGCTCGCTGCGTGAAAAGTCTTTGTGTTCATTCGCATCTAATTCCATCGACCCCCTGTCGTGTGTCGCTTGCGATCCATCGGGCTCGAGTTTCTTCGCCCATCGATTCCGGAATGGCTGATGACGCCGACGCCGGACTGCTCGTGCGGACCGAACAACGCCTTCTTTCGCGTCGCAGATCCTCGCGGCGCATGCCCTCGCGCCGTATGCCCTCGCTTCGCACGTTTCCGCACCGCAGGCCCCCCGCCTCGTACGACCCCGCCTCGGCCTCGGCTCATTGAATCGTCCCGAGCGAAACCAGCCGGACCCCGCTGGGAATCTCGTTGTGCGAGAGGACCGCAAGATTCGGGAACGAGGCTTCGACCATCTGCCGAACGAAGGGACGAACGCCCGCGGAGACAAGCACCGCGGCCGAGCCTTCCTGGGACTCCAGGGAGCGCCGGAACGCTTCGAGCACCTTGTTGATCGAATCCATATCCAGGTTCAGTTGGCTCACCAGTTCTCCGTGTTCCACATGCTCCTCGATGGGACGTTCCAACGAAGGAATCATGAAGTAGATCGGCAGATCGTTCTGAGAGTTTAGGTAAGGCTGCACCAAAATCCGGCGAATCGACTGGCGAACGAATTCGGTGAGCAGAATGACGTTGCGGGAATTCTGCGCGCCCTCGCTGAGCGCTTCGAGGATGGACGCTCCGTCGCGAATCGACACCTTTTCCCGCAGCAGATTCTGGATGACGCGCTGCACGCTCGAAAGGGGCAGCAGTTTGGGAACCAGGTCCTCCACCGCCTTGGGGTGATCCTCCGCCACCCGGTCCAGATAGCGCTTGGCGTCCTGCCGCGAAAACAGCTCGTGCGCGTGACGCCGGGCAATCTCCGCGAGATGTGTGCCGAGAACGCTGAGCCCGTCCGCCACCGAATAGCCCTTCCTGCGCGCCTCGGCCTTCTCTTCGCTGGGGATCCAGACGGCGGGCAACCCGAACGCGGGGTCTTTCACGGCCCTCCCCTCGATCTCCGGACAATCCGCCTGCGCCTTGATGGCAAGGTCGCAGCCGGCCGGAAGCTCCCCGCGCGCGATCTCCGCTCCCTTGAGGTACACGACATACTCCCGCGCCTTGAGGCTCAGATTGTCGGTGACCCGCACCGGCGGCAGCACGTAGCCCAGATCGCCGGCGAGTTGCTTGCGGATCGCCGAGATGCGGCGCAGCAGCGGCGATCCGGCACCGCCCTCCACGTGGCGCACGAGACCGAGCCCGATCTCGACGGCCAGGGGGTCCAGCTTCAGCAAGCTCTCCACGCGGTCTTTGGCCGGGGGCTTGGCGGCCACGGGCGGCTCCGCGAGTTGCTTCTCGGATTCCTTCTGCAACCTCCAGCCCGCGTAGCCCACCGCGCCCCCGAGGAGCAGAAAGGGGATCTTGGGGAGCCCGGGAAGAATCGCGAGCCCGCCCAAGGCCAGCGAGGCCAGCATGAGAGGCTGCGCATTGCCAAGAACCTGCTTTCGAAACTCCAGGCCCAGGCTCTTCTCCGACGCCGCCCGCGTCACGATGAGGCCTCCGGAGATCGAGATCATCAGCGCGGGAATGACCGTGACCAGACCGTCGCCGATGGTGAGCACGGTGTAGGTTTGAATCGCGCGCGCAAACGGCATATCGTGCTGAAAAATGCCGATCAGCAGCCCGGCTACGATATTGATTCCGGTAATGAGAATGCTCGCAATGGCATCGCGCTGGGTGAATCGGGAGGCGCCATCCATCGCCCCGTAGAACTCCGCTTCGGCGGCGAGGAGCTTCCGGCGCGTCTTCGCCTCGGCTTCGTCGATGAGCCCGGCATTGAGGTCGCTGTCAATCGACATCTGCTTGCCGGGAAGCGCATCGAGCGTGAAACGCGCGGTGACTTCGGAGATGCGCACGGCGCCGTGATTGATGACCACGTACTGAATGGCGATCAGCACCAGAAAGATCACCGTGCCGATGACGTAGTTGCCGCCCACCACGAACTGCCCGAACGCCTCAATGACATGGCCGGCGGCGGACGTGCCCGCATTCCCATCCAGCAGGATGAGGCGCGAGGAAGAAATATTCAGGGCCAGGCGGAACAGCGTAAGCAGCAACAGAGTTGTGGGGAAGACGCTGAACTCCACCGGGCGGAGGATATACATCGAAACCAGCAGGACGATCACCGACAGGGTGATGTTGCACACGATGAACAGGTCGAGGACGAGACCCGGAAGGGGCGTGATCATGGCGACCACGATCACCAGCACGGCGATGGGAACGCCCATCTCGGCAACCATGTGCAGAGGCGGAACGAACAGCGATTTCGCTTTTTGCGCGGGGCTGGCCGGCTGCATGCTCAATGGGGTTTCCTTCCGTCAGCGGCCCTCGGCCGGGGACCGCCCGGCCTTCCGCCCCGCCGGAACCGGCTTGGTGCTGCGCGTTGCATCCAGGCGGAATGATCGGCCGGACGGCCCCGCACCATTAGGCATCCCGCAAGATTGGCGTCCCACCCTCAGTAGCCGGGCTGCCGCCGCTGCAGCACGTAAGCCAGCACTTCGGCCACGGCGCGGTAGAGTTCCGGGGGAATCTCCTGTCCCACTTTGGTGGCGCGGAAGAGGGCCTGGGCCAGCGGCTTGTTCTCCACAACCGCAACGCCGTTCCGCTCGGCGACTTCGCGAATGCGAAGCGCCAGAAAGTCGAGACCGCTGGCGACCACGCGCGGCGCGGCCATGCTCCCGTGGTCGTATCGAATCGCAACCGCGTAGTGGGTGGGGTTGACGATCACGGCGGTGGCCGCCGGCACGTCGCGAAGCATGTTCTTCCGCAGCATCTCCCGTTGCAGACGCCGCACCCGGGCGCGGATCAGCGGATGGCCCTCGACCTCCTTCATCTCGTCGCGAATCTCCTGGCGGCTCATGCGGAGATCCCGGCGGTACTTCATCTGGGTGCGCGCGAAGTCGATCGCGCCGAGCACCAGGAACAATCCCGAAGCGCGCCAGAGGAGGCCCTCAATAGAGGCTCCCGTGATCTCAATGCCGTGGCGCAGGGAGGTGAGGGGAAGCATCAGATATGCGCTGATTTCCTCTTTGGCAATGCGATAGACGATCCAGCAGAAGAGCGGCAGCAGAAACAACGCTTTGAGGAACTCGGGGCCGTTCTGGGAGAACGTCTGCTGTGCCTTCTTGAATGGGTCCAGCCGCTTGAAGTCGAGGTGCAGCCGCTTGGCGCTGAAGCCGAAGCGCGTCTGAAGCAACTGAAAGAGGAGGGTGAGCAGGACAATGCCGAGCACGGCCGCCGCCATGCTCCCGCCAAAACGCATGGCGAGATAGATCGCGATGTTGTGGAGCTGCTCCACGCTAAGCCGGTCGCTGAACGCCTCCGCGACAAAGTAACGCAGCACGTCGACCAGGGCGCGGACCGCGGCGGGCGTCTGGGTGACGATGAGCGTCAGAAAGGCGACGAACTGGAGGCTGCCCAGGAACTCGCGCGAGACGGCGAACTGGCCTTCCTCGCGGGCTTTGTCAATGCGCCGCTGAGTGGGCTTCTCCGTTTTCTGGCTGCGGTCCGACATGAATTACCCACCGCCGGGGAGGCTTCCACGGGCCGCCGCGCCCGCCGCCATTTGCAGCGAACTTTCGAGAAAGGCCAGAACCCGTTCGCCGAAGATCTCATAGAGACGCACATAGGTTGTGGACATCATGCCGAGGACAAACAGAGAGAGCAGGAGCTTGGCGGGAAAGATCATGCTGAGCAATTGCAACTGGGACTGGACGCGGCCGAGCAAGGCGAGCGAAAGATCGATCAGCAAGAGCAGCGCGATCAGCGGCATGGAGAGCCGCGCGGCAATCTCAAACATCGCCACGCCCAACTGCACCAACTGGTTGGCGGCGGCGATATCGGGGAGGTAACTGCCGGGCGGGACGCGGTGGATGCTCTCCGCCATCAGGTAGAGCACCTCGCGATGCAGGCCCGTGGCAAAGAACAGCAGCGACGCAATCAATTGCGCCAGGATCTGCAGAAGCCCGGCGTCCGCCTGCGTGGAGGGGTCAATGATCGAGGCGTAGCCGAAGCCGGCCTGCAAGGCCAGGAATTGCGCGCCCAGGACAAAGGCTTCGATCAGGAAATGGACCGCCAACCCCCAGAGCAGACCGAAGCACACCTCCGAGAGACACCAGAGGAGCATTCGTCCGGAGTTCGCATCGCCCAGCGGGAGTCCAGGCGCGCTGGCAAGCAGCGGCACGCTCAACGCGAGCGCCACGAGCGGACGGACGCTTTCCGGGAGCGCCCGCAGACCGGGGATCGGCAGAAAGATGAGCAGTCCGGACATCCGGCTGAGCACCAGCAGAAAGCTGAGGATGCGCGCTTCGGAGATGGCCACGTCAACGGGCATATTTCTCCAGATTGCCGAGAATCGAGATGCAATACGTGAGCAGGCGTTCGAGCGTCCAGGGCAGAAACACGATGATCGTTGCGAAGAAAGCGAGCAGCCTTGGAATGGTATTGAACGCGCTGTCCTGCATCGAGGTCAGCACCTGGATGAGGCTGACGATCGCACCGACGACGAAGCAGAGCGAAAGGATGGGCAGACCCACCCAGAAGGCGGTCCACAGACATTGCCGGATGATTTCGGAAACGGCGTCGGGGGTCATCCAACACCGCCAAGAAAGCTCTTCATCAGCGAACCGACCATGAGATTCCAGCCATCGGCGAGAACGAAGAGCAGGATCTTGAATGGCGCGGAAACCATCACCGGAGGCAACTGCACCATGCCAATCGAGAGGGTGATGGAAGCCACGAGCAGGTCAATCACCAGAAAGGGCAGAAAGAGAACCGCGCCGATCTGGAACGAAGTCTGCAACTCCGAGAGCACGTATGCGGGGGCGGTTACCAGGAAGGGCAGCTCGGCGGCGTTGCGCGGCGCGGGAGCGCCCGACATCTCAAGAAAGAGTTGGATATCTTTTTCCCTTGTGTACTTCAAATGGAAGGTCTTGAGAGGCTTGGCGAGGGCGTCGCCCGCCTGGACCAGGCTGAGATCTCCTCTCTGGTAGGGCTGGTACGCTTTCTCGAATATCTCCTGTCCGACGGGCCGCATGATCAGCAGCGTCAGAAACAGGGACATCCCGATCAAGACCTGGTTGGAAGGCGTCGTCTGCGTGCCGAGCGCTTGGCGCAGAAAGTGAAACACGACCACCAGGCGGAGAAACGGCGTGAGGCACATGACCATCGCCGGGAGCAGGACGAGCGCGGTGAGGAGCACCACGATCTGCAAGGGGATATTGACGTCTCCGTTCGCTCCCGGCGTGAAGCGCACTCCAGGGATAGGCGAGGGAATGGTTTGCGCGTGAGCGCAGGCGCTCAAGACGAAGGCGAGGACGGCCGCGCGGACGGCGCTTATCGCCGTGAGTGCCGCGGCGGCGCGAGCCGTGGAGAAGCGGCCAGTCATGGGCGTGCTCCGCGGGGAGAAGTCCCCGAAACGACTTGCGGCGGCGATCCCGGCGGAAGACATCTACCCCTGAGACGGGGTGCGCTCCCCGGACGCCGCCCGGCCCTCGCGCGCCGGACACGGCGGGAACGGGTGCATGCGCCTGTTGCGTCCGCCTCGGCGGGTGCGGTCTGGAAAGAAGAAAGGCGGCGCGCGGAGAGCACCTGAGGCGCGCCTCCCGCCTGCGCCAGCACATGATACTCATGATCCCCGACACTCAGGACAAAAAAATGGAGTTGCGGCCCGAGAGTTTTTCGGGCGCGAATCTCGATTCGCTCCGGATCGGACACGCGATTCCCAAAGCGCTTCCACCAAGGAACCGCGTGCGGATGATCGCCTGGACCATCGTCAATGGTCTGGGGAGAAGCGGGCGACAGCGATCCGGCGGATCGCCCAAGGAAATCCGCGGAGAAAAGGGACGAAAACGCCCGGAATCGAAGCCGCGAGACGGATACCGGCACGCCCCGCACGGCGCATCGAAACAGCCAGGCGGCGAAGCAAACGGCTAGCGGCCATATCCAGACCTGCGCCGGGAATGCCGATGAGGACGCCTCCAAAGCCCACCACGCGAGAGCATTCATCCAAAGACCCTCCCCTCCGGGCAACGTCCGTTGCGAACGAGGCCGGACCATCCGATGGAATGGAGTCGCTGGACACAGTATGCGGAGGCCCTCACGAGAGACTCGCTTCCCGACTGCACCAGTGTCTCGAGCCCAGGCGAACGTCTGGGGCGCGGGACACTCCCGGCTGCTCGCACCCGATGTGACTTCCGCTTGAACGGGGAGTGCGATCCGGCCGGGAACGGCTAGCCGTTCTCGAAATCCGTGATGCGCACGCCGAGCTTATCTTCGAGGACGACGATCTCGCCGAACCCGATCAGGATGCCGTTCATCCAGACGTCGACGTTCTCCCCGGCCGCGCGGGACAAGGCGATCACGCTGCCCGGCTCGAAGCCGAGAATCTCGCGGATCGAGATCGTCCGCCGGTCCAGTTCCACTTCCATTTCCATGGGTACATCGGCGAAAGCGGCGAGGTCCTTTAGGGCGACGGGCGGGATTGGATCCTGGGTATGGGTCATTGGAATCTCCTCTGCCACGCGGCGGCCGGTGCGGGGAATCGCCGCGCCCTCCGGAATCGCCCGGAAAATGACACGGCGCGGCGCACCAGCCGCGGGGAGCACGCGTGGCTATCGCTTCAGGTTGATGGTTTCCGCGCTCAGTTCGTCCGCCGTCGTGATCACTCTGGCGTTGGCCTGATAGCCGCGCTGATAGACGATGAGATTCGTGAACTCGCGAGCCATATCGGCGGTGGAGCCCTCAATCGCGCCCCCGACGATCGTGCCGCGGCCCCCGCTCCCCGCCACGCCGATGGTGGGCTCGGCCGTGGCGGAACTCACCCGGTAATTGTTGTTGCCGACCGCAATGAGCGTATCGGGATTGCCGATTCCGGCCATGGCCAGCTTCCCGATGATGCCCTCGGTGCCATCGGAATACTGGGCCACCAGGACGCCGCCATCGCCCACCGCCACCCGCGAAAGCTGCGCGGCCGCGCGGCCATCCTGGACGAGACCGGCCACGGCGGTGGGTTGCGCGAATTGCGTGACGAGCGGCGCGCGGGTGGGGGAGAAGAGGTTCAGTTTCAGCGCCGTTGGGCCAACGAAGGGATTCGCGCCCGACGCCACCGGCGTGATCTCGATGTCAATCGTCGGTATGGGATCGGGCAGCGTGGGCGAGACGCTCACACTGTTGATCGTCGCCAGGGTACCGTCGGAATTGAAGGTAATGGGGATGGTGGCGGGCGGTGCCGGCTGCGTGACCACGCCAACCAAGGGGTCCAGTTGCTCAACCGAGACATCCCAGGCGTTCGCCGCCGTCTTCTGATATTGCAGCGTGACGATGGTCTCGTTGCCGAGGGAATCGTAGACCCGCAGCGGCACCTTCAGGAGCGAGGTCGCATCATTGAGCGCCGAGGCGTCAAGATTCATCGTGAGGTACAGATTCTCGGTCGCGGAAGCGGGCCGCAGGCTGCCTTCGGGAACAATGATGTCGCGGATCGCGCCCGTGGTGAGCAGGTTGCCATCCGTATCCGCCACCCAGCCCTGCACCTTCTCTCCGGTGGCGGTGAGCAGCGAACCGTCAGCCGCTTTCTTGAAGTTCCCCGCGCGGGTGTAGAGGGTTCCGCCATTGGCATCCTTCACCACGAAGAAGCCCTCGCCCTGGATCGCGGCGTCGAGCCTGCCGGAACTCGTTTGCACGGAGCCCTGGTTGAACTGCCGGGTGGTGATGGGGCGGCCGATGCCCATGCCCACCTGGGTCTGCCCGCCGGCTCCCAGCGTGCGCGAAAGCAGATCGGAGAAACTGACGTCGCTTCTCTTGAAGCCGATGGTGTTGAGGTTCGCCAGGTTGTTGCCCACCACGTCGACCGCGGTGGTGTGGCCGGCAAGGGCGGAAAGGGCGGATGAAAATGCTGTAAACATGCTTGGATCTCTTTCTTCGAAATCTTTGGATGCGTGCGCCCAGGGCGGATCCCCGATTGCGCTCCCGATCTAGGCCGCGGAGCCTTCCGGGGATTCGGCGGGTGGTTTGCTCTTGCTGATCGACTCCAGTTCCTGCCGGATGGAGATCAGTTGCTCAAGTTCGCTGAACTGAGCGAGCTGTGAAAGGAACTCCGTCCCATCGGCCGGATTCAGCGGATTCTGGTTCTTGATCTGGGCGACGAGCAACGTCAGAAACGTCTGCTTGTTCGCCAAAGCGCCCGCTCCGGACACGGCGCTCTCGCCGGATTCATCCCCCGTGCCGGTCGATGCCCCAGTGCCGGTCGATGCCCCGGTGCCGGTCGATTCCCCCGTGCTGTTGGTGTTCGTCCGATCGCTATTCGTTCGCTGTGCGGCGTAGGCGCGCGATCCGGTGTTCTGGGCTTCTCGGGCCGAGGAAGCCGAATCTCCCATATAGCGGCTGAGTGGTTGTATCATCATTTCCTCCGTTCGTTTCCTGGTCTCAACGATTCCCGCGGCCCCTCGCCCCGCACCGTTCCCGGCGCGTCATCGCGATACGCTTCGGCGCGCCCCGCGAAGGCGCTGGAGAGGCTTCCGGCAAAGGACGGAGCGTCCGCGCGCCGGGCAAATACCCGCGCGGGAAAGGCTTGCTGGTCTTGTTCGCCGCCGCCCTGATCTGGCGACCGGCCGCCCGCGAATCCATCGCCGCCCGATTGGCCGGACGATCCGCCGCCATACCGGTGGGAAGAAGCGTCGCGCGGTTCGCCATGGTCCGTCATTCTCTGGCCGGGGTTTGCACTTCCAGCATCGAAACCCGATCGTTCGAGGCGATGGAGCAGCGAGGGAATCTCCGCGCGCATTTCTCGCACAAAGCGTTCGGACTGCGATTCGATGCGCACTTCAATCTCGGCTCCCGCGCCGCCGGCAGCCCGGTTGCCGCGCTGCAGGAAGCGGAGCCGGATATCCTCGCCGCCGCCCGCACCCGGAAGATCAACGCGAAGCGACCGGGCCGCGGGAAGCTCCTTGCCGCTGGTAGAGCCGGGCTGCGGCGGAAGCTCGGCCAGGAGCGCTTCGGCGACCTTCGGCAGCGCGCCGCCGGACTGGGGTTGGCCGGAAGGAGTGCCGGTTCGGGACGAGCCGTGGGTTGAGCCCGTCGCGCCCGAGTGCCCCGAAGAACTTGTGTGGCCCGAGGACGAAGCCGCGGGCGATGCCGGGTGAAACTCCGGCGAGGCAGCCATCTCCGCCGCTCCCGCGCGGAATGGTTTCGTCGGCCACGGGGTGGTTTCGCCGGAAGCGTCGAGGGCACCCTCCTCCGGGTTCACGGCGGCAGCACCATCGGGAGAAGCGGCATCGGAGATCGTCATCCGCCTGGAGGCTTCTTTACCGGACCGCACCCCTTCGACGGAACTGCTCCCAGGCCGGACCCGGGGCACGGCGGGTGCGGCCGATCCCGGAATCGGAAGGGTGGTATCCGCCCCCGCTCGCGCCGGAATCCGCGCGTTGGCGTCGTTCTCCCCAGCGCCAAGCGAGGCCTCGGATGAGGAAGCCCGCCCAAGCTGAGAGAGCGCTGCCTGTTCCACGGTGCGGGCGGCTTCCCGCGAGCCGGGAACGGCATGGGATGCGGTGGCTCCCCCCGGCACCGGCTCGCTGCTGGATTCCGCGTGAAATCCCATCGCGAATGGTCTTGCGGTTGACAGGGAAGGTGAGGAATCGCCGCCCCGCGCGGTCGCCCATCGGGATCCCGCCATCTCCACCGCGCTGTCCATCGTGCTGTCCGTCGCGCCGTCTATCGCGCCTTCCTTTGTGCCTCCGGTGGCGAGCCCCGCGTTCTCCACGGCGGGATCGAGCTTACCGGCGGAAGTCTCCACCGAAGCGACAACCTGGTCAACCGTGACGCGAATCGTCGGCACCGTGGACGATGGCCCGGAGTCGGAGCGGCCCGCGTTCTCGACGAAAGTCCCGCCCCCGGATGCCACAGTGGCGGCGTCCGAGCCCGCGGGGACCGGCTCCGAAGAGCCTCCGTGGCCCGCGCGCCCCGCCATGCCCGCCGTCGCCTCCATTCCGGACCGAGCCATTGCCCCGGATGCCCCGGTCCCGGACAAGAAATCCATGTGCGGGTCCGTGGCCCGCGGTCTTGCGCCGCCGTCCTGGGACGAAAGGTTCTGCCCTCGTTCCGTTGTGGCTTGGCCAGGAAAAATCTCAGCCGGAAGAGAATGACCCGGCGTGGACCCGGGCGCGCCCATCGCCGCTGAATCTCTTGTGAGCCCGGTCGATGCAGCCGGCGGCTCGGGATTCTCCCGGCTGCCGGGCTCCTGACCCCGCGGGTTCTTTTCCGCCGCTTCCGCGACATTGTCGCCGTTCGCGAGACGGTCTGGTCCCTCATCGGCGTCATTCGCGGAAGCCGCCCATCCTGGGGTTGCGCGTTCTTGTGCCGGTCGAGAGTCATCCATCGCCCCCGCGCGGGAATCCCGAGAGGCATCCGATGCTGAATGCGAATCGGAGTTCCCGGAAGGGGCGTCCACCCTCTCCGTCCGCGTTGGCTGCAGCACGGAACTGCGCATCGAAGCATGCAATTCGGGGCGTTCTGACGCATGGCCGCGAACCAGGGTGCGCGCGTCGGTCGAGCCCCTGCGCGAATCCGCCAAAACCGAGCCCGTGCGCGAATCCGTTAAGCCCGTGCGCGCGTGCGCAACGCCTTCCCGCCGGTTTCCCGCGATTTGCCGCCGGGCGTCGCTCGCCTCGCTCAACCGCGAAGACGGCTCGAACTGGGTGCGGCGCGCACGGTCCTCCGTTGGCCTCACCGGCGGAGGCATCGATGCCCGGGTCTCAAGTTCCCGGGGAGGCGCGGGCACAAGACCGGGGCAGCTCTCCATCCACATCGCCACATAGCTGCCAAATTCGGCGAGGCCGCGAGCCGCCTCTTCTTCCTTGCGCGCTCGTCCGCCTTGCGCGGATGCGCTTGAGCGGCCGGAGGACGAGAGCGACGCTGCGGAGTTCGCGGATGGCCGAATCGATGAAGGCATCACGCGGTCCTCCCTTGCAGTTTCGGTTCCAATCGCGCAGGCACCCCGAATCCCGCGTTTTTCCGCTGCAAACGCCGCCTTCGCGGGAAGAAGCGCCGACCAATTTTCGTCACTGGCAAGGTTTCATCGCGCTGCTTTCTCCCCCTTCCGCGACCTGCGTGGAACGGAAGGCGGCGTCGGACGGGTGCCTAGCCCTCCCAGCGCCACCTTCGTGAGCATTGGCCCCCCGCGTGCACAGAGACCAACCACGGAGGACGCCCCTTGGATCCCATCACTTCCCTGCTGGCCGGAGGAATGACTTCGCGGCTCGACTCTCTCGATCTGCTCGCCAACAACATCTCGAACGCTTCGTCGGCGGGCTATAAGGCGGACCGGGAACGCTTCAGCGCGTTTTTGTCCGCCGACTTGGCGGAGGCGCTGGCCACGGGCGAGACGCGGAAGGCGAGCGAGATCCCGATGGTGGAGGACCGCTTTACCGAGTTTCGGCAGGGATCCTTCCTCGAAACCGGCGTTGCCACCGATGTGGCGCTCGACGGAGAGGGATTCTTCTCTGTAGAAACTCCCCGCGGCGTCCGATATACCCGTGCGGGCCGTTTTCATCTGGAGCGCGACGGCGAATTGCGCACGCGCGAGGGATACCGTGTCCGCGTGAAGCAGACGCGGGACCCGAAGCGGCTGGCGGCGGACCCCACTCAGCCCATTCACGTAACGCCGCGGGGAGAGATTTTTCAGGGAGAGAACCGGCTCGGGGTGATCGACCGGGTGGGCTTCGGGCGTCCCGATCTGCTCCGCAAGGAGGAGGCGGTATATTTTCGGGCCTTGGAGGGAATGTCGGAACTGGCGCGGGAGACACCCGTTGTCAGCGGCAGCCTGGAAGCCTCCAACGTCGATGCGGCGGCGGGATCGTTCCGGCTGGTGGAGACCACGCGCCAGTTCGGCATGCTCAACCGCGCCTATGCGCTGCACGACGGATTGCAGCGCGGTTTGATCGAACGGGTGGCCAAGTGGTAGCGGCGCCCGGAACTCGAAAGGAAATGCACAGATGATCCGAGCTCTTTACAGCGCCGCCAGCGGCATGAGCGCGCAACAGACGAACGTCGACAATATCTCCCACAACCTTGCCAACGCGAACACGGTGGGGTTCAAAATGCGCCGGGCGCAGTTCCAGGATCTGCTTTATCAGAACGTGATTCAGCCGGGTTCGAGCGCCAACTCGCAGGCGTTCGTGCCGACGGGGCTGCAGATCGGGCTGGGAACGCGCGCCATCTCGAACGAGATCATTTTCACGCAGGGGAACTTCACGCTCACCAACAACCCCTACGATCTGGTGATCGAGGGCAATGGCTTCTTCGCCGTCCGGCAGCAGAACGGAGAATTGGCCTACACGCGGGCGGGCGCGTTTCATCTCGACCAGGACGGACGGATGGTGACCGCCGACGGCAATCAGTTGGACCCTCCCATTACCCTTCCCCCGGAGGCGCTGAATGTGCGGATCGCACCGGACGGAACCGTCACCTATTCGATTCCAGGGCAGGGCAGCAGCCAGCGTGCCGGGCAGTTCCTGCTGGCGAACTTTCAGAATCCGGCGGGGCTCAGCAGCCTCGGCAAGAACCTGCTCTTGCCCACGGACGCCAGCGGGCAGCCAACGCTCTCGATCCCCGGCGGGCCGGAGGGGGCGGGAACGCTCCTGCAGGGCTATGTGGAGCAATCGAACGTGAGCCTCGTGGAAGAATTCATCAGTCTGATCACCAGCCAGCGCGCCTATGAGGCAAACGCCAAGGTGGTGAAGGCGGCCGATGAAATGTATCAGCAATTGAACAATCTGGCCCGGTAAACGCACGGCAGCGAAGCGCGCGACAACGAAGGGCGGGACAGAAGGGTACGGAAGGATAGACGGATGCGGTTCTACTCACGGATGGGATGGCGCTTCCGGCTGGCGGCTCTCGCGGCCTGCCTCGTGGCATTGGGCGCACCGGCGCTCCGGGGCGCGACAGGCACGCGCTGCCTGGCGGTCACCGGAGGGCGGCTGGTTGCGGCGGAGTTGGCCCGGCGGGATTCCCGCTTTCTCGGGATGCCGGCGGACGCCGATCTCGGCTATCCGCCCGAACCCGGCGAGCGCCGCGCGTTCTCCTTGCCCAATGGGGAGACCGTTTGTATCGAACGCGCGTCGCGGACGCTCGGCGAGCCCGAGATCCTGGCGGCGCTCGAACTGCCGGGAACGGGCTCACTCGGCGCGGAAGGGTCCGGCGACGGGGTGATGGCGATGGTGCTCGATTATCCCCGGACCGTATTCCCGGAGGGGAAACTGCGATTTCCAGCGAGCGGCGTTTCTCCGCCCGCGCGTGGGGACGATGCCGTGCTGTGGCGGGGCGTAATCGAATACGAGCCGGGGCGAACGGCCGCAATCTGGGCGCGGGTGAGGCTCTCCCGGCGGACGAAGTGCCTTCGCGCGGCAAGCGACGCAGCGAAAGGCGCGGTGCTGCCGCAATCGGGGATCGAGGAGGCCGCTTGCGACGCGGCGGGGATCCTTGCCGGGGCTCTGTCGCCGGGATCGCTGGCGGGCGGCCAGGGATCTCGGGGGCGCGCGGCGGCCCGGGCGATACGCAAGGGAGAATGGCTGACGGCGGAGCTGCTGACCGCCGCGGCGATGGTGATGGCGCGGCGCGAAGCGACGCTCGAACTGCGCTCGGGCGGAGTGCGCCTGGTGCTGCCGGTGATGCCGGAGGAGAGCGGCAGCGCCGGAGATACGGTCTGGGTCCGCGGCATCGCCACGAGAGAACGCCTGCAGGCGAGGGTGGCGGGAGTCGATAGCCTTACGCTTACCTTGCCCAGCAGGGGGGCGCAACGGGACACGGCCGCGGTCGCGTCGGCCGAAACGCGCCCGGACGGGAGAACTCGATGACGCACGGATTGGTTTGCGCGGTGCTGCTGGCGATGCTGGCTTACCCGTCCGCAGCCCGGGACGGCAAAGGAAAGCCCCCGCCAAAGACGCCTCTCGATGTGTACATTGAGGAAGCGCTCGGCAGGGGGGAAGCCCGGGACAGCGCCAACGGCACGGGCAGCCTGTTCACCGCCACCGCGCTGATGGCCGATCTCAACCGGGATTTGCGCGCGCTGCAAGTGGACGATGTGGTGACGATTCTGGTGGTGGAGCAGGCGAGTTCGGTGACGAGCGGCTCGGTGGCGACGGACCGGCAGTCGAAGGCCCGCACCGGCTTCGATACCCTGTTCGGGCCGCGCATTCCGACGAGTTTTCTGCCGAATCTGGTCGGGTTTGAGGGGTCCTCGTCGCTTGAGGGCGAAGGGTCCACGAGCCGGCAGGTCTCGGTCTCCACGACACTCTCGGCGCGCGTGACACACGTTCTGCCGAACGGCAATCTGGCTCTCGAAGGCGTCAAGCGCATCGGGATCAATGGGGAGCAGCAGGAAGTGAAGGTGCGCGGGGTGATCCGGCCGATCGATCTCGGCCGGCAGAACACGGTGCCATCGGACCGGCTGGCGATGCTCGAAGTCACGGTCAACGGCAAGGGAGTGGTGGCGGACGCGATCCGCAAACCGCACTTCCTGGTGAACCTGCTCACGAAGATTCTTCCCTTTTAGGCGACGGAGATGAGGAAACATTTGAGGAAACGATCATGTTGAGGTTCGGCCGGGCGAGGAAGCTCAGCGTTGGAATGAGAGCCAAACCCGTGATGAGGGCTATTCCTGTGATCAGAACCGGACCTGTGATGGGTTTCAGCCATGCGGTGAGGGTCGGCCATGCGGCGCTAAAGGCAGCGGCGCTGGCATGGTTTCTCCTTTGGGGAACGGTGCCCGCGGCCAGGGCCACGCGCATCAAGGAGCTCGCGCAGATCGAGGGCATTCGGGACAACCAGTTGATCGGCTACGGTCTGGTGGTGGGGCTCGCGGGCACGGGCGACGGAGTCCAGACCCAGTTCACCGTCCAGACGCTGCGCAACATGCTGGACCGGATGGGCATCTCCCTGCCCCCGGCGATGCTTCGGGTGACGAACACGGCGGCGGTCATGATAACCGGGACGCTGCCGCCCTTTGCGCAGCCGGGGGGCAAGCTGGATGTGACCGTTTCCGCGATGGGCGACGCCTCAAACCTGCAGGGGGGCGTGCTGCTCTTGACGCCCCTGCGCGGGGTGAACGGAGAAATTTATGCTGTGGCGCAAGGGCCGATGAGCACGGGCGGGTTCGTCGCGGGACGGCAGTCCCAGGGGAACGCGACCACGCGCAATCACCCGACGACCGCGCGGATTCCCAATGGGGCCATTGTGGAGCGGGCGGCGCCATCGGTGATGCCCGGCAAAGAGGTGCGCCTGCAGTTGCGGACGTCCGATTTCACGAACGCCGCTCGGATCGTGGAAGCAATCAACGGCAGTTTCCCGGACGCGGGGCCGCCGCTGGCGGTGGCGCGGAATGCGGGACTGGTGGCGGTGCGCGCGCCCGACGACGTCCCTGGCGGCATGGCCGGATTCATTGCGGCGCTGGAAGCGCTGGAGATCGACGCCGAGCAGCGGGCCGGGATCGTCGTGAACGAGCGCACTGGGACGGTGATCGTGGGCAGCCAGGTCAAGGTGGCTCCGGTCGTGATGATGCATGGCAGCTTGAGCATTGAAGTTCAGACCCGCTATGACGTCTCGCAGCCGGCCCCGTTTGCCAAGGGGGAAACCAAGGTGACCCCGGAAGTGAACGTGCAGGTTCGGGAGGAAGAAGCCCGGAGCGTGTCGCTCAAAGACGGCGCGACGGTGGACGATCTGGTGCGGGCTCTGAACACGATCGGGGTAACGCCGCGCGACATCATTGCGATCCTGCAAAGCCTGAAGGCCGCGGGGGCACTCGATGTGGATCTCCAGGTGATTTAGGATGCCAGGCGCGAGATGGCGGGATGGGAACGGTCCGATCCTGCACCGGGAACGGCACAAAAACCGCATTCTCAGAGGGGACTCCCGATCGCGCCTGCCGGAGGAAGATACGAATGACTGAGACAACGACCATTGGCGCGGCCGCAAGCGCGTACTGTCAGGCACCGCTCACCGTGGAAGGGATTCGGCGGGCGGCGGGCTCCCGCGCGCAGGCACAGGAGGTGGCGCGGCACTTCGAGGCGTTGCTGATCCAGGAAGTGGTGAAGGCCGCAAGAAGCGCCGGGGGAGGCGGCTGGCTGGGGGAAGACGCCGGTGAGACCTCCGAATCCACCGCTCAGATGGGAGAAGAGTTTCTGGCGACGGCCATCGCGGCCGGGGGCGGCTTCGGGCTGGCCGCGGTCTTTTCGCGCTCGCTCGAAGCCACGTTGACACCAGCTTCGAAATCGGAGACTCCCCTTCCGGAAGCGACCTTAGAAAAAACCTCGGAAAAACCCTAAAGAAGTTCCGGGCGCTGCCGATACGAAGAGCAGGACGGCCTTTACAGGATGAAAATCCCCGAGTTCCAATCCGACCCGCTTCGGCAGCAAACCTCCGACACTGCCTCTGCCATTGGTTCACGCCGGGAAACGGTGCGCGATATTGGAAGCAACGCCGCCGCCTTTCTCAGTCCCGGAGCGGCCGCGCCGCCAGGCGAACGCGTGCCCGCGGTGGATGCGGTGGAATTCTCTCCGCTTTCCCTGACGATTCTCGGCACGGCGAATGCCGATGCGCGAGTGGAGTCGCTAGAGAACGCATTCCAGAGCGGAGCGTATTCCGTCAACGCCGAGGCACTCGCCCACACTCTGGTGCAGACTTTCCTGGCGGATCGCGACCACCCGGACGCACCCCCGGAAGCGCCGTCTCCAGGCAATACCGGAGACTTCCCGAAACGGTAGCCTCGCCCTATCGAAAACAGGCTTCCGCCGCCTGCTGCCCCGTGCGCACGCAATCGGG